>JANNJZ010000308.1:0-10200 GCA_031396065.1 Pyrinomonadaceae bacterium
GGACTTTGCCCAATGGCAGCGAGAGTGGTTGCAGGGAGAAGTGCTGGAAAGACAGCTCGGCTACTGGAAAGAACAGTTGGCCGGAGCGCCGGCGGTGTTGGAGTTGCCGACAGATTATCCGCGACCCGCCGTGCAGACACTATGCGGGGAAACTTATTCGTTCAAGTTTCCACCGGGTCTGACCGAATCTTTGGAGGTGTTGAGCCGTCGAGAAGGTGTGACACTGTTCATGACACTGTTGGCCGCATGGCAAACCTTGCTGTATCGGTACTCAGGTCAAGAGGACATTGTCATCGGTACCGATATTGCGAACCGGAACCAAGCGGAGACTGAGGAGTTGATCGGGTTCTTCGTCAACCAGTTAGTGCTCCGAACTAACCTTTCCGGTAACCCCAGCTTCCCGAAACTACTTGGCCGAGTGCGAGAGGTAATGCTTGGAGCATATGTGCATCAGGATATGCCCTTTGAAAAGCTCGTTGAAGTGCTAAACCCTGACCGCTCCCTCAGCCCCACGCCGTTATTTCAAGCGAAGCTCATTTTGCATAACGCACCGAAACCAAGAGTCGAGCTTCCAGGGCTGGCCTTGGAGGCAATCGATGATAGCGATCAAATCAAAACGATAAAGTTCGATCTACTTTTGAACTTCGTAGAGGGCGAGTCGGAACTGCTGGGGTCGGTGAATTACAGCACGGAACTCTTTGAGACATCCACCATCGTCCGGATGATCGAACACTTGCAGACGTTGCTGGGTAGCATTGTGGCCTTCCCAGACTCCCAGTTGAATGCTTTGGAGTATTTAACGGAGGCTGAGATTCAACAGCGAGTGCTCGAGAAGAGAAGACGCGAGCAGTCGAAAATCATGAAGCTCAAAACAATCAAGCCGAAGCCTGTAATCCAGTCAGCGCGGCAGTTGATTAAGGCAGGCTACCTGTCTTCAGAGAAGAAGTTGCCGCTGGTGGTGCAACCTGCTGATGACGATGTCGACTTACCCGATTGGGCGCGGCACAATCAAGTTTTCATCAGGAGCGCGTTGCTGAAGCATGGAGCACTTCTATTTCGCGGCTTCGGCTTGGCAACACAGCCAGATTTCGAGCAATTCCTTCCCTCATTAAATGCGCAGTTGATGACCTACATGGAAGGTGCGACACCGCGGACCCTGGTGGGGGAGAAGGTATACACTTCCACCGAATACCCACGCGATCAATCCATTGCTTTTCACAACGAACTGACCTACGTCACGGCATGGCCGAAGATGATCTGGTTCTATTGCATTCAGCCCGCTGATAGCGGAGGAGAAACGCCGATCGCCGACGTGCGACGGGTATTCGAGCGCATTGATGTCAGCATCCGAAAGCGCTTTGCCGAGAAGGGATGGATGCTGGTGCGCAACTTTGGCGATAGCTTGAGCTTGCCGTGGGAGCGCAGCTTTCACACTACGGATAAGGCTGAAGTAGAAGCTTATTGCCGCAACGCAGGCATCGAGGTGGAGTGGAAACAGGGGGGCGGCTTGCGCACTCGACAGGTACGTCCGGCGATGACTACCCATCCACACACCGGGGAGCCGGTCTGGTTCAACCACGTCGCGTTCTGGCACCTCTCGAGTCTAGACAAGCAAGTGCGCGATGCGATGCTCGGGATGTTCACGGAAGAGGAAGTGCCCTACCACACCTATTACGGAGACGGGACCTGCATCGAGGATTCAGTGGTGGAGGAGATCAGAGAGGCGTATGAGGCGGAACGAGTGGAGTTTGGCTGGCAGCGCGGAGACATATTGATGCTGGACAACATGCTGGTGGCTCACGGGCGCAACCCGTTCGAGGGAATGCGCAAGGTCATCGTCGCGATGGGTGAGGGATTCGATTTAACTGCTGACTAACAGAAATGGAACTCGAAAAATGCAGGAAGCTTTGATGGAGCAAGAAGTGGTGGAGGGCTACAGGCTTTCGCCGCAGCAAAAGCGTCTTTGGATGCTGCAGCAGGACGACCTCGTCACAACTTATTGTGCGCAGTGTACGGTAAAGATTGACGGCCAACTCGATCCGGCGCTCTTGAAGGATGCCACACAGAGCGTTGTCGATGGGCACGAAATTCTGCGGACAAGTTTCTATCGGCAACCGGGCGCAAGAACTCCGCTGCAGGTGATCGCTCAGGAGGGCACGGTTTCATGGCATGAGTTGAGTCTGGAAGAGCTGGATCGTGGGGAGCAAGAGGACGAGATTGAGAGACTCTACCGGGAAGATCGAGGGCGCAGCTTCAACTTCGAAGGGGATTCGCTGTTGCGCGTTTCTCTGGTCGCGCTTTCGGCCGCTAGGCACATGCTGTTGTTGAGCATGCCGGCTCTCTGTGGGGACGCCGGCGCAATTGAAAACCTGGTAGCTGAAATTGGCTTGGCGTATGCGGCCCGTGGTAAGGATCGGAAATCTTCCGAGGAAGTGGCGCAGTACCTGCCGTTCTCTGAATGGCAAAACGAGTTGCTTGAGGATGATGAAGCGGCCGAGGGTAAGGAGTACTGGAAGCGACAGAATATTTTCGTGACGTCACCGATGATGCTTCCTTCTGAACGCGCACGGGTCGAAAACAACGGATTCAAACCCGATGTTTTCACGACGCGTATCGACCCGGCTTTATTGGCGGCACTGCGGGCGAGCGCCCACAGATGTGAGATTTCGACCAATCTATTCTTGCTGGCGTGCTGGCAGACGCTTCTCTGGCGTCTCACTGGGGAAACTGAGATCACGGTCGGCAACATGTGCAGTCTCAGGAATCATGAAGGGATGGATAAGGCGATTGGTCTCTTCGCAAAGTGGCTGCCGGAGCGCTGTCAATTCCATGAAAGCTATCGATTCACCGAGATTCTAAAGGCGGTTCATCAGCACACGGTTGAAACTGAGGAATGGCAAGAATATTTCATTTGGGAACGCCCCGGAATCGCTACTGACCAGATCGGTTTTCCCTCAATAGGCTTTGAATACTCAGAACAGGAAGGCGAGAGGTCGGCCGCTGGAGTCACCTTTGCCATCACCGAGCGATACGTTTGCCACGACCGTTTCAAAGTTAAACTTTCCTGCATCGAGCGTGACGCTTCACTGGTGGCAGAGTTCCACTACGACTCACTTTCATTCCATGCAGACGATATCAGGCGACTGGCAGCGGAGTTTCAAACCCTACTGGTGGGCGCGGTCAAGAGTCCTGAGATGGTGATCGGCAAGCTCGAGCTTTTGAGCGATAGCGAGCGAGAGCAGGTGGTGGTGGAGTTCAACCAGACAGCGGTGGAGTATCCGCAAGGGAAGTATTTAGTCAACTTGTTTGAGGAGCAAGCGGGGCGGCGGCCGGAAGCGGTGGCGATAGTGTATGGAGACGAGAGGGTGAGCTATGGGGAGCTAAACAGTCGGGCCAATCAACTGGCGCGGCATCTGCAGGGGCTGGGGGTAGGGCCGGAGGTAGTGGTGGGAGTTTGTATCGAGCGTTCGGCGGAAATGGTGGTGGGGCTGCTGGGGATCCTGAAGGCTGGAGGGGCGTATCTGCCCCTGGACCCGGGCTACCCGCAAGCGCGGCTGGGATACATGATGGCGGATACGGAGACCAGGGTGCTGTTGACGCAGGAGCGATTGATAAAGGGATTGCCGGGACACCAGGTGCAGGTAGTTTGCCTGGACGCCGACTGGGAGGCGATCACCGAACAAAGAGAAGAAAACCTCGAGGTGGAAGTTGATGGTGAGAATCTGGCGTACGTGATTTACACGTCGGGGTCGAGTGGGCAACCCAAGGGAGTGATGGTGACGCAACGGGCGATAAGCAACCACATGATGTGGATGCAAGGGACGTTTGAGTTTAGCGAGAGTGATGCAGTGTTGCAGAAGACGCCGTTCAGCTTTGACGCGTCGGTGTGGGAGTTTTATGCACCGTTGTTTGCGGGTGGGCGGCTGGTGATGGCGCAGCCTGGGGGCCACCAGGACAGCGCCTATTTGGTAAAGACGATAGCGGCGGAAGGAGTGACAATTCTGCAACTGGTGCCCACGCTGATGCAGATGCTGGTGCAGGAGCGAGGGCTGGAACAGTGCGGCAGCCTGAAGCGAGTGTTCTGCGGGGGAGAAGCTTTGAGCACGAGTTTGGCAGCGAGTTTTCAAGCACGGCTGGGAGGGGTGAAGTTATACAACCTGTACGGACCGACGGAAGCGGCAATAGATGCGACGTGGTGGGAGTGTGTGGGAGAGAGCGAAGGGAGTGGAGTGCCAATAGGGAGGCCCATCGCGAACCTCAACATCTACATTTTGGACGAAGAGCTGAATCCGGTGCCGGTGGGAGTGAGAGGGGAACTGTACATCGGCGGGTTGGGGCTGGCGCGGGGATATCAGGGTCGGGCGGATTTGACGGCGGAGCGGTTTGTGCCGCACCCGTTTATTGGCGTGGGCAGTCTGGAGGGGGGAGCGAGGTTGTACCGAACTGGGGACGTGGGGAGATATCTGAGCCATGGCGAGATCGAATATGTAGGGCGAGTAGACAATCAGGTAAAGGTGCGGGGATATCGGATCGAGTTGGGAGAGGTGGAGGCGGCGCTGCTGAGCCGGGAGCAGGTAAGCGAAGCGGTGGTAGTGGCGCGCGGGGAAGGTGAAGCGGAGCGACGGCTGGTGGCTTACCTGGTCTGCGTGGAGGGGGCGGCGCTGACGAGCAGTGAGTTACGCGAGCATCTGATGGGGCAGTTGCCGGACTACATGGTGCCGGCACAGTACGTGATGCTGGAGCGGATGCCCCTGACGCCGAGCGGAAAAGTAGACCGTCGGGCACTGCCGGCTCCCGATGCCGCGCACCCTGCCGTCGCAGATAGCTATGTTGCTCCGCGTACGCCAACTGAAGAAATATTGGCCGGAATCTGGTCACAACTGTTGCAGGTCGAGCGGGTCGGCATTCACGACGACTTCTTCGCTTTAGGCGGTCATTCCCTGCTGGCAACTCAGCTGGTGTCACGCGTGCGCAGTATCTTTCAAGTTGAGGTCGCGTTAAGGCAGTTGTTTGAACAGCCGACGATAGCCGGAGTCGAGAGAGAGATCGAGCGATTGAAGATGGTTGGTGAGGATTTGCAGTCGCCGCCACTCGGTCCGGTTTCCAGACAGGAAACGATTTCGCTCTCTTACGCGCAACAGCGGTTGTGGTTCCTGGATCAACTGGAGCCCAACAGTTCCTTCTACAACATCCCGGCAGCAGTGCGGCTGCAAGGCACTCTGAATATCACAGCGTTGGAGCAGAGCTTCAGTGAAGTGATCCGGCGACACGAATCACTGCGCACCAGGTTCGGAGCAGTTGATGGCTTGCCGGTGCAACTTATTGAAGAAGCGCAGGCGTTTACGTTAGCGGTGTTGGACCTCAGCACGCTGGAAGAATCAGAGCGAGAAGCAGAAGCACGGAGAGTTGCTTCAGAAGAATCACAACGTCCCTTCAATCTGTCGGCCGGCCAACTGCTGCGTGTCAGCGTCCTGAAATTGACGGGGCAGGAGCACGTCTTGCTGTGCACGATGCATCACATCATCAGTGACGGCTGGTCGATGGGCGTCCTGATCCGTGAGTTGACCACGCTATACGAAGCCTACGTGACAGGAGAGGAGTCTCCGTTGCCGCAGCTTGAGATCCAGTATGCAGACTTTGCGCACTGGCAGCGGGAGTGGCTACAAGGCGACGTATTGGAAAGGCAACTTGTGTACTGGAGGGAGCAGTTGGCGGACGCGCCCCCGTTGCTGGAGTTGCCGGCGGATTATCCAAGACCTGCAGTGCAGACTTTTCGCGGTGCTCATCAGTCGATGAGGCTCTCCGAAAGTCTTACCACGGACCTCAAATCCCTTTCCCAAAGCGCCGGGGTGACACTGTTCATGACGCTACTGGCAGCCTTCCAAACATTGCTGTCACGCTACAGCGGGCAGGAGGAGATCATCGTCGGGACACCGATTGCCGGACGCAACCGGTCCGAGACCGAGAACCTGATCGGATTTTTCATTAACACGCTGGTGTTGCGAACAGACCTGACTGGTAATCCCAGTTTCTCAGAAATGCTGCGGCGGGTGAGGGAGGTGGCACTGGGAGCGTATGCGCATCAGGAGGTGCCGTTCGAGAAGCTGGTGGAGGAGTTGCAGCCCGATAGAGACATGAGTCGGACGCCGCTGTTTCAAGTCATGCTGGTGTTGCAGAACGCGCCGGTGGTTGAAGTGGTGAAGATCCAGGGACTAGAGGTGAGCGGGGTAGCAGGGGAGAGTGGTACGGCGAAGTTCGACGTCACTTTATCAGTTTCCGAGACCCCTAACGGTCGGCTGCAATCGCTCTGGGAGTACAACACAGACTTGTTCGGGAGCGAGACGATCGGGCGGATGATGCGCCACTTCGAGGTGTTGCTTGAGAGTGTCGTGAGAAACCCAGAGCAACGAATATCAGAGTTGCAGCTGCTGACACCGGCAGAGCGGGAACAGGTTCTGGTGGAGTGGAACCCGACACCGGCCAAGTATCGGCAAGACAAATCTCTTCATCAATTGTTTGAAGAACAGGTGGAGCGCACGCCGGATGCGGTGGCCGTGGTTTACGAAGCCGAACAGGTAACCTATGCCGAGCTGAACCAGAGGGCAAACCGGCTGGCGCACTACTTACAGAGCGTTGGCGTGGGGCCCGAATCACTGGTGGGCATCTGCGTGGAGCGGTCGGTGGAGATGATGGTGGGACTGCTGGGGATCCTCAAGGCTGGCGGAGCGTATGTGCCTTTAGACCCGGGGTATCCGCACGAGCGACTTGCCTACATGATCGAACACGCACAGGTCTCGATGCTCTTGACCCAGCAACACCTGTTTGACTCCTTACCGCTGCACACGGGGCACACGCTCTGCCTCGACTCGGACTGGCCGCTCGTGGTTGCCGGCCATCCTGATTGGAACTTGGCTCCTCTGGCGACGCCAGACAACCTGGCCTACGTTATCTACACTTCAGGCTCGACGGGCCAGCCGAAGGGCGTATTGATTACTCACCAGAATGTGGTGCGATTGTTTTCCTCCACCGAGGCTGACTTTAAATTCGACGAGCATGACGTTTGGACGTTGTTCCACTCCTTCGCCTTTGACTTCTCAGTCTGGGAACTGTGGGGGGCGCTCCTCTACGGGGGACGGCTCTTGATCGTGCCGTTCTGGGTCAGCCGGTCACCGGAAGACTTTTCTCGACTGATTATTGAGCAAGGCGTGACGGTGTTGAATCAGACGCCTTCGGCATTCCGCTCGTTGGCGTCAGCCATGATACTGGATAGCGGCAGCGCCCCTGCGGAGCTGCCATTACGACTCGTCATCTTCGCGGGCGAAGCGTTGGAACTACGCAGCCTGGATCCATGGATGGCCCGGTTCGGCGACGAGCATCCACGCTTGATCAATATGTACGGGATTACGGAGACGACCGTGCATGTGACGGAGCGGCGCTTGCGGATTGCCGATGGCGAACGCGATGAAAGCTTGATCGGGGGGGCGCTAAACGATCTGAGCTTTTACATTCTGGATCGAGGGATGGAGCCAGTGCCGGTAGGAGTGAAGGGAGAAATATACGTCGGGGGAGCGGGACTCGGGCGCGGCTATCTAAATCGGAGCGAATTGACGGCTGAGCGGTTCGTGCCGGACCCGTACAGTGCGGAGGCAGGGACGCGACTGTACCGGTCGGGAGACGTGGCCCGCTATCAACTGGATGGAGATGTGGAATATATAGGACGTGCTGACAACCAGGTAAAGATCCGCGGATTTCGCATTGAGTTGGGCGACGTGGAGATGGCCTTGCTGAGCAGCGCAAAGGTGAGTGAGGCGGCGGTGGTGGTGCGCGGGGATGTTGGAGACGAGCGGCGGCTGGTGGCCTACGTAGTGAGTAAGGACGGAGCGCCGCTGACGAGCAGTGAATTGCGAGAACATCTGATGGGACAGTTGCCGGACTACATGGCCCCGGGACAGTACGTGATGTTGGAACGGATGCCGCTGACGGGGAACGGTAAGGTGGATCGGAATGCGCTGCCAAGCCTGGCATTGACCAGGGAGGAGAAGAGCGGAGAAGACGGACCGGCGACTGCAATCGAGGAAATTGTGAGCGGGATCTGGAGCGAAGTGCTTGTCGTCGAGGATGTCGGGATGAATGACAACTTCTTCGAGCTGGGTGGGCACTCGCTGCTGGCGACGCAGGTGATTTCCAGGGTGCGCGAAGCATTCGGGGTGGAGTTGGCTCTGCGAGCGCTGTTCGAAGGGCCGACGGTCAGAGAGTTGGCGGCGGCAGTCGAGGAGGCGCAGCGAGCCGAGCGAGGGATGGAGGCGTCGTTGATAACGCCGGTCTCAAGGGAAGAGGAGCTGCCGCTCTCTTTCGCTCAACTGCGATTGTGGTTGGCGCATCAGCTAGCGCCCGGCAGTAGTGCTTATCATGTTTCAAATGCCGTGCGCCTGGCCGGAAAGCTACATATAGACTGCCTGGAGCAGGCGCTTAGTGAACTCGTCAGACGACACGAAAGTTTGCGCACGAGATTTGTGGTGGTCGACGATCAACCAGTGCAGCTTATTTCCCCCGCCGTGCCGCTGGCTCTACCAGTCACCGACCTCGCCACGCTACCTGAGATCGACAGAGAAACTGCTTTACACAGTCTGGCTACCGAGCAGGCGCAACAGCCATTCGATCTGGAACGCGGGCCGCTGCTGCGCGCCGCTTTGTTACGAGTCGGGGAAGAGGAACACGTCTTACTGGTCACGCTGCACCACATTATCTGTGATGCTTGGTCGTTCGGTATCATCAGCAGAGAGCTTGCGACACTCTACGACGCCTTCTCCGCGGGCCGCCAATCGCCCTTACCAGAGCTCTCGATCCAATACGCGGATTACGCTCATTGGCAACGCCGGCAATTGTCGGGTGAAGGGCAAGGGTTGCAACTAGATTACTGGAAACAGCAGTTGGCGGGAGCTCCGCCAGTCCTCGAACTGCCGAAGGATCGACCGCGTCCGGTGTTGCAAAGTTTCAGCGGAGCGCGACAGTCAGTCCAGCTTCCTTTGAGCTTGACCAGGTCGCTGCAGGAGTTGAGCCGGCGAGAGGGCGCGACGCTCTTTATGACGATCTTAACCGCTTTCCAGATACTGCTCTCCCGTTATTCAGGTCAGGAAGACATTGTGGTGGGCACCAACATTGCCAATCGTCACCGGCACGACGTTGAGGGGCTGATTGGCGTGTTTATTAATAATTTGGTCTTACGCACTGACCTCTCCGGCAATCCTTCTTTCCGGGCCTTGATTGGTCGAGTCCGTGAGATGTGCCTGGAGGCTTATGCCCATCAGGACACACCGTTCGAGAAGTTGGTTGAGGTCTTACAACCAAACCGTGATTCCAGTTACCCGCCACTCTTCCAAGTGATGCTGACTCTCCAAAACACCCCCGCCCAAAAGGTTGAACTACCGGGGTTGACTGCAAATTTCGTGGAATTCGATCATGTGACGGCAAGAGCGGATCTGATGCTGAATATGTCAGAGACCAGGCAAGGGCTCTTGGGAGTGTTGGAATACAACACTGATCTGTTCGACGCTGCTACCGCAACCCGGACGCTAAAGCATTTCCAGGCGCTGCTGGAGGACGTGGTTGCACAGCCCGATAAGGATTTGAAAAGCATTTCGCTCGGCTCGGAAGAGGAAAGCCGGGAGTTAATCTACGGTTTCAATGAAGCGCTGGAGTAAGTCTCATAACCACCGCATGACCTCCTGAATCGCAAAGTCTTTCTCTAAACACATCAACCTCAATGCAACGAGCTGGTCCAACCGGCATCGGGTGCAGAATTCTGTTTGACCGGAGTATCACTCATGAAAATTCCTGACACTGAAGAAAAGAACAATTTTACCATCCTGCTCGGCGGCATCGGGGGCGACTCTCATTCAGTCGGGCTTACGATTTTGCACCAGGCCCTGATGATGAGCGGTTACAAAGTTTGCTATCTCGGAACTCAGAACAAGTTGAAAGACTTCTTTCAGCTGGCGGCGCTTTTCAATGTCGTCATGATCTCGAACATGGATGGTCATGTCCGATATTACTTACGCGACTTCCCTGAGATGATGAAGGAATACCAGACTCAGGGTCCGTTATGGTACCTGGGGGGGAATCTCCATATCGGCGATGGCGACGGTTACGAGCGGCATTTCGTTGAAATGGGATTTGACCGCGTGTTCGTCAAGTTCGTTG
>JANNJZ010000312.1:0-3549 GCA_031396065.1 Pyrinomonadaceae bacterium
TTTTTGAAAAGTGAATTGCGCGCGTTCGGACTGCTTGAGCCGGGCTAACGCGATGCCATAGGTGATGAGGGCGTCCGTTAAGAGACATTGATGGCCGCTCTTTTCGAGGACACGGACTGCGCTCTTCGCGACGGCTTCAGCTTCTTTGAATCTTTTCTCTGAGATAAAAACTTGTGCCCGAGTGTCGTCAATCTGTGCGACTCCTACCTTGTCTTTAACGCCGGTTCTCAGTCGTCGTGCGTGTTCTAGATATTCATGAGCTTGCTTATATCGCGAAATGTCGCGAAATGTCGCGGAAAAGGTTGCCGATGTTATTCTTGACGTCCGCACGAAAGACAATGTTGCGAGCTAGTTTGAAATGGCGATCAGCCTCTTCATATTCGCTCAGGATTCGTTTAAAGCACTCATCTCGCATCTCTGAGGAAACGAGCTTTCTAAGAACCATTGCTAATTGACTGTGATAGGCACCTTTTAGGGCATGGCTAGTGATCTTATTAAAGAGGTGAGCGTTTTCCGAGAGAATTCGTAGGGCTTCGTCAAATCGCGAGTCCGACCACTCAACGACTGCCAATCCAAGGAGCGCGTTGGCTCTTGTATTTCCTTCAGTAGTTAGTTTTTGAAGGGCTTCGGTGAACATGATACGAGCTTCATCTAGCGAGCCCTCACGCCAATAGCAATAGGCTAGTTCTGCCCGAGCAGTAGCAATTTTCTTCACGTCGCCTATTGATTCAAAGAAAGTAATACTCTCGCTTATTAGATCCTTGGCTAGAGCCTGCGACTCCCTGATTTGGTTCTTGCTGCCAATCCAGCGCGTTAATATGCCAGCGCATAGTAGGACTTCAGCGGCTATCGAAGGATATAGCCCCCCAATCTCAGGCCGTTCGCCGACGCGCGCCCATAAGCGACCCATTGCGTCTCGGGCACCCTCAAAACATCCTCTATCTTTTATCTCAAGTGCGTTCTGACATCTGAGGAGGGCTTCTTCGTTTACCGTAAGGTGCGTCGTATGCAGCTTCGGTGAGGTTATCTTCATGAGAGCGATACCTTTCGACCTGAGTGTAAGGAAAATTGCTACCAAACGAAGCGCATATTAGTTGTCTCCCCGCCGCCTTGCAAGAACTTCCGGAAGTTGCTCTATTCTCCTCAATGTAAGAACTCTTGCATCGTCACTTTCAAAGGAGAAACAACCATGAAACGGTTTCTGATAACTCTGGCGCTTACCTGCGTTCTTTCGGCCTCAGCTTTTGCAGGCGACATACCGTCGGTTGGCATGACGGCGCCTCAGCCCGATGCACCACCGGCCCCGACCGCGCCAGGAGAGATCCCGACGAGCGGTTTTACGCAGCAGGTGACCGACACGGCGCTGACTCTCATTCAGTTGGCACTCAGCGGGATTGTGTAGGTTCGGTAAAACGGTAAGTACCTGGACCGCCATCTAATTTGCACCTCCGCTTTGGCAGTTTTGGCAGTTACCGTATTACTAGTCTCGGGTCCGAACAACTTAAGTAAGAATAGCCGCCTCACGGCAGCAGGGGGTAGTGTGTCTCAAAATCATGAAGCCTGTCGTCCATCTTTCCGTCCACGAAAAACTACACGAACTAACAAGATTACTTGTCGGGTAAGACTTTATGTGAATGAGTCAAGTTTTTGAGTCAGCAGTAAACAGAGAGTTAGCCGAGGGCGGTGACAGCCTTTGCGGCTGTGCCGCCTTCCGTGCGGAAAGGCTCGGCCTTTCCGATAGCGGTTTCATTCTTTGAGGCTGCGCCTCTGATGTCGTGCGAAGGCATAGCCTCAAAATAAATAGAGGTGTCGGTGAGGCTTAGCCTCACCGCACGGAAGGCGGCAAAGCCGCAGAACCAAGCTTAGAGACAAGCTCAGAGAGAAACTCAGAGTGTAAGAGCGAGTGAGACTTGGTAGGGCCAGGGAGACTCCAGAAAGAAACTGACTTGTCGCAAGCGGAGAGGCTCCCAAAACGAACAGACTTACGATCCGGGTTATCGCAAGAATTCGCCGCCAAAATACAAACACACGGTTCGTCGGTCTGAGGCAGAGCCTCGCTAGCTCTCCTGACTCTAAAGTTCGGCTAACAAGGCTTTGTATTACTGGCGATGAAGATTCGCAGGGCGGCCGAGCTTTAGGTCCGAAGGAGCGGCATTCAATTAGCCACCTCCGTGAGGGGGTGGATCACGAAGCGCGAAGAGAATGAGCGCCGCAGGTGCGGAAGAAATTAATCGCCGCGGTTAAAGCAGTGCCGGCCCTCCCGTCCTCAGGCTCTATGGACCTTGCCATCCACGCCCTCACGGACCGGGGTCCCCGGCGGGGCAGCCCCGCTGGGGTGGCAAGCGCGGCTATTAACTGTCGGTCCTTCGGACCTGCGGCCGTGCTTCGCCCTCAGATTTGTTAACCGCACTTTCGAGTCCGGACACTAGCAGGGCGGCTGCAAAATGAAAAACGACCCAGGCGCATCACCCGGAGTGACACGAAATGATGGGAACGCTTTCTCAGGTTGTGATACCCGAACTACGCTTTCTCACTTCGTTTTTCCCGCGCCACGGTGAGGAAGGCTCGAGCAGCGTGTGACAGCGTGGCGCCCTTGCGATAGATCAAGTGGATGCCTCTTTCCAAACGCATCTCCCGCACCGTCAACGCGACCACCTGTTTACGCGCGATCTCAATCTGTGCGGTCAAACGCGGCACGAGGGCCACGCCCATGCCCTGTTCCACCAGTCGCTTGATTGCTTCCAGCGTCGGCATTTCCATCGAGATATTGAGCGGCGTCTTATGCTTCGCGAAAGTACTAACCACCTTCTCGCGATAGGGTGAGGAAACGTTGTGGGCAATGAACGATTCGGCGCCCAACTCCTTCACTGAGACCACTCCGGCGTCGGTTTCCTTGTTGGTCGCCTTGTTGGCCAGGGGATGATCCGGCGCCACGATTAGCGCGAGTTCATCGGTCATCACCGGCACCGAAGCGATTGAGGAATCACTCGGCTTGTAGGAAACAACTCCAATCTCAAACTCGCGTCCCAGAATCTCCGACGGGATACGGCTGGCCAGGCTCCGCTTCACTTCCACCTTGATGTGCGGATGACGGGCGCGGAAGATAGGCAGCACCGGCAGTAGGTACATGACCGTGTATTCGTTGGCGCTGAGCAGGAGTTTCCCGCGGTGCAGATCCTTCAGTTCCTTGATGGCGGTGTGCGCGCCCTGGCGCAGGTTGAGCATCTGCTGCGCAAACTCATGGAGCACCCGCCCCGCCGCGG
The DNA here is from genome assembly GCA_031396065.1 of Pyrinomonadaceae bacterium. GTDB lineage: Bacteria > Acidobacteriota > Blastocatellia > Pyrinomonadales > Pyrinomonadaceae > PSRF01. The sequence goes on from JANNJZ010000312.1 coordinate 3,264, forward strand.
TCAGGGTGCCATCTTTCGACGAACGGTCGAAAAGCGGCTCGCCAAGTTCAACCTCAAGTCTTCGTATCGCCTGGCTAACTGCCGGCTGGGTTCGGTGCAGCGCCCTGGCCGCGCGCGAAAAGCTTTGCTCCTGAGCAACAGTGACCAGCACCTCAAGTTGGTTTATGTCCATATCGGCCCTCTCTCTCATTGGGATCGCGGGCGCCCTCGCCCGCACGGTTTGGAGGCAGGACCGTTTTCTGCCACATCACTCTTACGCCACGTTGCGGGCGAGGGCGCCCGCGGT
>JANNJZ010000345.1:0-2337 GCA_031396065.1 Pyrinomonadaceae bacterium
CAGTAAGGCGAAACTAAAAATGCATGGCACGACGCATGCATAGCGATAAAACGATAGGGGGTTTAACCTAGTTCACTTGTTAGCGTTTCTCACAAAATTCCTCCTGTCTGTAATAATAACGCGTTCACGAGGAATACAATACTATGAAAACACTTACTCAGCTTTCCAGCACCGCTGGAACGAATAAAAGCGTCTCTCGCGCTCTGATGGCATTCGCTTTCTCTCTGGGGCTGGCGACTGCTTCGCAGGCTACGCCAATTACGGGAGATCCGTTGCCTGCAGGCCCCTTCACCTGGAACGACGGTGGACCTGCCAGTACAAATGCCCTCAACTACGCCATGCAGACCCCCGGTCACATAGGGCAGACAACACCTCACGTCCTTTTCAGTTCAAACACATCGGGTTCTGTCATTCTTGATTTCTTCAACCTTGCTCCTGGAGTGGCGTTCTTTGAGACAAGAATCGATGGTATCGCGACTGGCGGCACCGCCCACGCCGTTGTAACTGGCGATACGCAACACACGGGGGGGACATTCTTGCCTTCAGGCGCCACTCTGCTTGGAAAAACGTTCCTTGCCAGCAATTATGTTGATATTCGTCTGGCCCTCGGTGCCGAAAGCGACTTCCGCTTCGACTGGACTCGCTTCGAAGTGGCCGCCCCGGCTGCTTCGGTACCGGAGTCCGGCGGCACGCTGGCCATGTTGGGCCTCGGCCTGGCTGCTATCGGCTTTGCCCGTCGCAGGAAATAGTCCCACTAACAAGCCGTGATCAAGAAAACCCTGCTTCGGCAGGGTTTTTTTTGCCCGTTGCGCGGGTTACGGGGTCAGGCCAGGTCAGGCCTACAACTTTGCGGACCCGACCCTCTCTGGCACAAACCCGCAGGACTACACCGCGCACTGGTCCAACTCCGTCACCACGAATCAAGTGCCGGACGCGGGCAACACCATGGCGCTTCTCGGGATGGCGTTGCTGGGTTTGGCGGGCTTGCGCCGCAGACTCGCACGCTGAGTTCAGGTTTCACTCGTTGCAGAATTCGGGGCCGGAGAAATCCGGCCCTTTTTCGTGGGAGCGCGGTTCCGCAGCTCGAGGGTTTCGTCCACTCGCTCACGCTGGTGGCTGCGAGGATGGTCGAATGGGAACTCCGGAATTGGAGTTGAGTCTCTCGTGGGTTCATTCCCCGAAGCTTCCTTCGGAGTGGATTGCTGTAAGAGACAGGCGGCTTCATGCCGCGATGGTTTGGTGGAATCGCGGCGTAAAGCCGCGCTACGACGTTCGGCAAAAAACGACATGAAGACGATTCTCAGAAACGGTTTGGCGGTCATCATCGGACTCTTGGTTGGCGGTAGCCTCAATATGGCACTGGTCTTGATAGGCCCACATGTAATCGCGCCTCCCAAGGGCGTAAACATGGGCGATGCCGCCAGTCTGAGCGCGTCGATTCACTTGTTGGAGCCAAGGCACTTTTTGTTTCCCTTTCTCGCACATGCGATCGGCACGCTGGCGGGAGCCTTGGCGACCCATCTGATCGCCTCGAGTTATCGCGCAACGCTCGGGTACGTCATCGGCGCACTCTTCTTGATCGGAGGTATCTCGGCCGCATTCATGATTCCCGCACCGGTCTGGTTCATCGCTCTCGACATTGTGGTGGCCTACATTCCAATGGCATGGTTTGGGATCGGGCTCGGTCGCCGCATTCGTCGCGAGAGTGGTGGAGCGGTAGCCTGAACCGAAAGTGTGCTGCTTCAGTAGGAATGTTCAAAACGGCCTGATCTGGTAAGCTACAGTCTGGAGCAATCAATCAAAACACGCTCTTCACCCCGAAGGTCCAATTGATGCCGTTGACCTCGTAGAACTGCGCGACCGCGGGATTGGCGCCGATCTTTTCCATGATGATATAAGGCTCGTTGAAGATGTTGCGCGCCGAGACGAAGACGTTGATGCGATCGTTCAAGCGGTAGCCGCCGCCGAAGTCGACGTTGGCCCGGTGCCGGTAGAACCGGGTGCCGTTGGTCACGGTCGGATAGTTGTCGCGCCAGTTGAGATTGGCGTAGGCGTTGAACCGGCGATACGCATAGCTCAGCCCGGCGTTGATGGAGTGCGGGATCATATTAGCCTTGGGAATCTCCGCGTAGTTGCGCGTGTAGCTCGCGCGCACGTTGAGGCCTTTGAACGGCTGGGGCAGGAAAGAGAGGCTCTGGCTGTACTCCAGCTCCATGCCGCGGACGAGCACGCGATTGGCACTCTGCGTAGTGGTGATGAACTCGTAGTTTGAAAGGTCGACGTCGCCCTGATAGCCGAACTCCTCTGCGGTGAGCCGGTTTGAGATAAACAGGCCCC
>JANNJZ010000368.1:0-46307 GCA_031396065.1 Pyrinomonadaceae bacterium
ACTTCTGGAGGATATCGCAACCTCAACGAGGGGTGGCCACGGAGTGCCACCCCTACAAACTAGTCTTCACATGGTCTCGGTAGCGGGTGGTTCCGTCCGGCAGTCGCTCATCGTGACACGGTCTCAGTTGTGCAGCGAAAACCCACCCGCTTACGCCGGTGGTTCTGACGGATCAATTCCGTGCGGAAGGCGGCTGAGCCGCTTTAAGTGATCGGCGTTGCAGTCTTTCGCTTGGGATTGAAGAAAGGAGTCTTCACGACGACGGCATGAGCGCGATGCCTCTTAGCTTCAATGGTGATCTCAAATTGAAGTTGCGTGCCAGGCTTCGTGTGTTCGCGTGAAACTGTTGCGAGCGCAATCATCTTCTTCAAAGTTGGTGACCACGTGCTCGAGGTGGCCTTACCAACCTGCGTTCCATCCTTGAAGACCGGCACGGCAACTCTTGAAGCAATGGGCGAAACTGACGGAGGCAGACCCGCCGTTTCATAAAGCCGCTCGACCTCCGGCCAGTCGATCTCCAGGCCAACAATCTCGCGCGCATGACCGCGCTCGTACTCAGCGATCAGGGCGGCTTGTCCGACAAAGCGGTTCTTGCCTGCATGAACCAGACGCCCCAGGCCCAACTCAAAAGGTGAATATTTCTGTTCTTCGATGAGCGCCTTTTTGCTGCTGTTGAAGTCAACCTCGATTAACAATAACCCTGCTTCAACCCGGGCCACATCGAGCGCCAGCATCCCTGCTGCATGGATGTCAAAGGCGCGGCCGGCTTCCATTAACGCGTCCCAGACTTTTAGTGCCTCTTCATTGGGAACCCAGATCTCATAACCAAGATCGCCGGTGTAGCCGGTTCGAGAAATATCAACCCGGACCCCGGCAATCGTTCCAGTTGTAACTCGGAAGTACTTGAGATTCTCGATATCCGCATCTTTGACTAAGCCTCTGAGCAGGCGACCGGACGTCGGGCCTTGCAAGGCGAGCGCAGCCACGCTTTCCGAAATATCGTCCAACTGCACATCCATACCGGTCGCGTTCTGGGTAAACCAGCGCAGGCTCGGATCGGCGGCAGTCCAGCGATAGGTGTTCTCTTCAAGGCGCGAAACCGTCCCGTCATCGATCACTTTGCCGTGTTCGTCGCACCACGGTGTGTAAATAACCTGGCCCACCGAGACCTTCCGCACATCGCGGGTAATGATGCGATCAACGAGTCGGGTTGCGTCTGGCCCGCTAACCCGGTATTTGAAGAGCGGCGAGATATCTATCAAGGCAGCCGCGTTGCGAATCGCGTTGTACTCATGTTCATGATGAGGCTCGTAGGAGCTGACGGCGTAATAACCAGACCACTCGCGATAGTTCAGGCTCTCGCAGAGTTCGAATGTTCTTTCGTGGAATGCGGTTCCGACTGGCATAAGAAATCGAAAACGGAAAGTAGCAATAGCGCGGCTGTTAAAGCGAGCGATTATAGGTAGGCACGTGAGTCTTCAGCAAGAGTACTTAGACTCAATCAAACTCATTGTCGTCGTCAGGGGCGCGTAGTTTCTGAGCGACGAGCTCGCGCCACGTATTCATTTCCTCTGCGGTCGCGCCAAATCCTTCCAGAGCATTGCTGACGACTCCCGACTCCGTTTTCATCTCCGGAAAAGTCAAAAACAATACCGCCAAATCGCGCATGTCAGAAAAGCCTTTGGGTTGTCCTTGACGAGAATGGAACGAAATTACTTTCTGCGCAATAAGTTGAGATGGTGCCAGAACGTGGATGCCTTCGATCGATTGTGATTGCGGCAATGCATCGACTGGACGCACGTCAACCAGATGACGGTTACCAGCCTTTTGCATTTGAAATAGCCGATACCCCTTGTCTCCGCGAACTGTCCGCACGCGCACGGCGATGTGGAAGCGTTCAGCCAAGTATTCGCGCAGCTCTTCGGCGAGGTCCAGTGCACGGATCGACATTAGATCAATGTCCTGAGTCATCCGGGGTTCATCGACATATGCGTTGACAGCGGTGGCGCCGAACACAACTACGTCATTGCGCCCCCGTAAGAATTCGAGGACTGCGTCGTGGATGGTCGCCAGCGGTAACGGCTCGCGCATGGCAAACTCCTTAAATGTAAGAACTCCCGCGTTCAGCATCAATTAAATATACGCTGCTCAGTAACCTTCTCCAACGTCGTCGACATTTAGAAAAGACCCTTCAGCATTGGCAGTTCGTCCGTTTGTCAGGGCCAGCGATTATAAGTATGCTTGATTCACTTCAGCAAACTGCATTAGCGAACAATTCATGAAAAATAGCTATGACGTCATCGTCATCGGTGGCGGACACAACGGACTAGTCAACGCTGCTTATCTCGCCCGTGCAGGCAAGCGTGTGCTGGTGCTCGAGCGGCGGCATGTATTGGGAGGCGCCGCAGTAACGGAAGAAATCTTTCCGGGTTTTAAGTTCTCCGTCTGTTCCTACGTGGTTTCATTGCTAAGGCCGGAGATCATTCGCGAACTTGATCTGTCGCGACATGGATTGGAAATTCTTCCACTGGACGGCACCTTCACCCCGATGCTGAGTGGTGACTATCTCTGGCGGGTTAACGATCACGCGAAGACGAGGCGCGAAATTGCCCGTCACTCAAAGCTCGACGCTGAGGCCTACGACGAGTACGGCAAGGCAATGCTCGAGATGGCTCGCTTTGTGAAGCCGATTATGAGCATGACGCCGCCCGATCCCACTTCACTAAATCCGCGCGGTTTGAAGGATCTGTATTTCCTGGGTAAGCGGTTTCAAAATCTTCCGGACGAAGATAAGTACAACCAGGTGCAGTTGATGACCATGAGTGCTGTCGACTTTCTCGATCAATGGTTCGAGACTGACGTACTCAAAGCGACGATGTCCGCCTCCGGAATTATCGGCACCTTCCTCGGTGTCCGTTCACCCGGAACAGCTTACGTTCTCCTACATCACTACATGGGCGAGATTGATGGAGCGTTTCGGTCGTGGGGCTTCGCGCGCGGCGGCACGGGCGCAATTTCCAACGCGATCGCAGATGCCGCCCGCGAGTTCGGAGCTGAGATTCGTACGGAAGCTCCAATCGCAAAAATCATACTGAAGAATGGCCAGGCCAAAGGAGTTGTCCTCCAGAATGGTGATGAGATCTACGCAGACATCATTTCCTCAAGCGTCGATCCGCGTTTAACGTTTATGAAGATGGTAGGCGAGGAGCACCTGCCTGCAGACTTTGCGGCCGATCTGAAACGCTACAAGTATCGGGGCTCGTCCGGGAAAGTAAATCTAGCGCTGGACGGCCTGCCGAATTTCAAGTGCCGGCCCGGCCCTGGACCACACCTGCGCGGCGCAGTTTCGATTTCGCCGAGCGTGGATTATATGGAGCGCGCCTACGATGAAGCGAAGTATGGACGGTTCTCGCGGCGACCTTACATCGACATGGTGATTCCCAGCTTGACTGATCCTTCCGTCGCACCACCGGGTAAACATGTGATGTCCTGTTTCGTGCAATACGCCCCCTACAATCTGAAGGAAGGAAACTGGGACGACAAGCGCGAAGAGTTTGGCGACACCGTGATCGATACGATTGCCGAGCACGCACCCAATATCAAGGACTTGATTCTGCACCGGCAGGTTTTGACTCCACTGGACATTGAACGAGATTTTGGTCTTTCTGAAGGCAACATATTTCAGGGCGAGCTAACGCTCGAACAGCTCTTCTTTCTGCGGCCGGCGCCCGGTTGGGCGCAATACCAGACCCCGATTCGAAACCTGTACATGTGCGGCTCGGCGACGCATCCGGGCGGTGGCATCATGGGTGCCCCGGGCCGCAACGCGGCGATGCGCATGCTGAAGGATAAGAAGTAGGAAATAGGCCCTATAGGTCTCATAGGTCCTATTTGGAACAGCGAGAATGGTTAGCTACGACATCATCATCATAGGCGGCGGTCACAACGGACTGGTCGCCGCCTGCTATCTAGCTAAAGCCGGATTGAAAACACTGGTGCTCGAGCGCCGCGAGATTGTCGGCGGCGGATCAGTTACCGAAGAGATTCACCAAGGCTTCCGCTGCTCGACGCTGGCCCACTCCACCGGTCCTCTTCTCCCACACATCTCCAAAGACCTTGATCTAAAACGGCATGGTCTCGAATTCATCAGACCCGAAGTGCGGGTGCTGGCACTCAGCCCGCAAGGTCCACCAATCTGCCTGTATCGCGACCAGGCCCGAACCGTAAGCGAACTGCAAAAGACATCAGCGAATGATGCTAAGAACTACACGGAATTCGAGCGAAGTTTTCGGAGCATCGGACGAGTGCTCGGGCCACTGATGACGATGACTCCACCCTCTATCGACGGGCCTGCCGCCGCTGAATTGTGGAATCTTGGAAAACTGGGTCTCTCATTTCGCCGACTCGGAAAGCAAGACGCCTACCGATTATTGCGCTGGGGTCCGATGGCCGTGGCGGATTTGGTGGCGGAGTGGTTCGAGAATGAAACTTTGCGGGCGCTGATCGCGGCCCGGGGGATCTCTGGTGCTTTTGCCGGACCATGGTCGGCAGGCACCAGTGCAGGATTACTCTTGCAGGCCGCCTTCGACGGCAATGCAATTGCCCCGTCAGAGTTCGTCAAAGGGGGCATGGGTGCGTTGACTGCGTCGCTCGCCAGGGCGGCCATCAATGCGGGTGTAGAGATTAGAACCTCCGCCCCGGTCCTAAGAATCGAAACCAGCGAAGACAAAGCTTCAAAAGTTGTTCTGGAAAACGGAGAAGAGCTGTCGGCGGGCGCAGTTGTTTCCAATGCGGATCCACGGACCACACTGCTTCACTTAGTCGATCCGGTTAATCTCGACCCCAGTTTTCTCTCGAAGATACGGAACTATCGCGCCACAGGAGTTTCCGCGAAGATTAACCTTGCGCTTTCCAGCCTGCCTCGATTCGTGGGGGTGGATGATGCCCAAGGTGAAGAATCCAGGCTGGCCGGCCGGATTCACATTGGACCAGACATTGACTATCTTGAGCGCGCCTTCGACGCAGCCAAGTATGGAGATTACTCGCCCGCTCCCTACATGGACATCACGATACCTTCTTTGACCGACACCACTCTGGCTCCGGCTGGCGCTCAGGTCATGTCCATTCAGGTCCAGTATGCGCCGTACAAGTTGAAGCAGGGTGACTGGACCTCACGTCGAGAAGAATTTGCCGACGAAGTCATCGGGGTCTTAGCCAGTTACGCGCCGAACATAGGAGAGTTAATTGTCGGCCGACAAATCATCACGCCGCTTGATATGGAGCAGACATACGGACTCAGCGGTGGACATATCCATCACGGCGAACAATCGCTCGATCAGTTCTTCACTTTCCGTCCAATCATTGGCTGGGCTCAGTATCGCACTCCGATTAAGGGCCTCTACCTCTGTGGCGCGGGAACGCATCCGGGCGGCGGAGTAACCGGAGCACCGGGCGCGAATGCAGCTCGCGAAATTATCAAGGACTTTAAGAAAGCCGGATGACAGCGCCGCCACGTAAGCACCGATACCAGGACACCGAGCGCTAGAAAGTTCACGTCCTCTAGGCGGCACGCGTTAAACTCGGCAAAACTCTGTTGGCCCAATTAGACCCTGACCTCCCTTCAATCCCTTCGCAACCCTCCCTTAAAAGCCATTGGAAAAAATCTTCAGGATTAATTCTGGAAACGAAAATGGATTGCGTCTGTAGCTTAAACACGCGTCCTGATAAGTGCCATCGATTCCGTGTTGCGAAACGCGACCCTGGGATTGAGAACCGATAGCGTGCCGTGCCCGGCAGCATCGAGAGTTCTCAGTTCTTCAACCGAGGTTCGTTTGCGTAGCTCATCCGTCATGCGCGCAAGTAACAAGGAGAACGATCACATCATGAAATCTCTCATTCGGCTGACGACGAAGCAACTCGTTCTCAGCCTCGCTGCCCTAACCCTTTTTGCAGCCGGCCACGGCACCGCTCGAGCCGATGAAGTCTTTATCGCCGGATCCACTGCCGGGTGCTTCGGGGCTGGTTGCACACCCGGTTCGAGCGCCACGGCTCTCGGACTGTCGTTTAGCAATTCAACCTTCTCCGGCACTACCGCGGGAGGCTTTCGCGGGATCGGGGCCAATGCTAATCCGGGTTCGAACTTCAACAACCTCGGTTCTTTCAGCCTTAGTACCGCACCAAACACCTACAACGTGCCGTTCACTCTTCTGGTGACCTTCACTGCTCCCCAGGGCATCGCCGGATCGAACCAGGCGACGTTTGTTGCTACCATCACCGGCACAGTAATAAGCGACAACGTCGGCGGTGTCTTTGTAGATTTCAATAACACGCCACAGGTGTTTAACTTCATCGATACCAACTGTGAAGCGAATCCCTCCGGTGGCATTTTGGGTCAGCAGACCACCTGCGGCGTCGGCTCCTTCGTTTTCAGCGTCAACGACGTTGCAATTGACCCAGGCGCCATCGTCCCGATTACTGGGCAGAGTGGCAGCGCGCAGCAACAGACTGCTCCAGTCCCTGAACCGGCAACGCTCTTGTTGCTCGGGACCGGCCTAACGGGTATTGCCGCCAAGCTGCGCCGGCGCAGAAACGAGAAAGCTAAAACCGGAAATTGAGCGCGAGGTCGGGCTCTTATTACACCGCGGCTATTCAACCACGAATTGAGGTTGGCAGAGGCAAACTCCGCCACCTCAATTGACTGATGACTCCGCCAAGCTTGTTCTCCCTACAACGCCCACCTCTGACCAGGTTCGTTCGCGGGCGACGTTGGTGTTACGGGGAACTGATTAGCGGTGTCGCTGCCAGAGTCCGGCGACGACGACAAGCGAAAAGCAAATCGTTGTAGTGTGAACCCAAAGTTTTACCAGACCTTTCAGGGCCAGCGGAATAAACTCCGCTGGCCTTGATTGTTTTCGCAGACCCCATCACGTGCGTTCAGAACACGGGCAAGATTCCGTCATCGTTCGTGACGATGCCAGACCCTGCGGCACCCGCAACATGCCGTTGGCTGCCAAACGTGATAAAAAGAGGAAACAACCAGCCAGCAGGCGAGAGGCCCCTTTTAGAAGGAGAAGGACTGACGACGTGAACAAACCAATCAAAGCGAGTCGCAGTTTTGCCAGCGACAACAATGCCGGTGTCCATCCTCAGATGATGGAGGCGCTGGCTGCCGCCAACCAGGGCCATGTCATCGCCTATGGAGACGATGCCTACACCGCCCGCGCGACCGCGAGATTCCGGGAGCACTTTGGCAAGGACGTTGAAGTCTTTTTCGTATTCGGTGGCACGGGGGCCAACGTACTTGGCTTGAAAGCCGCTACCAAATCGCATCACGCAATCATTTGTGCCGCCACCGCACACATCAATGTCGATGAATGTGGCGCGCCTGAGAAATTTACCGGATGCAAACTGCTACCTCTGGCCACTCCAGACGGAAAGCTCAGGCCCTCTCAGATGGGCCCACTGCTTCATGACGTAGGTTTCGAACATCACGTTCAGCCCAGGGTTATTTCGATTTCGCAGGCCACCGAAATGGGCACGGTTTATACGCCGCGCGAGTTGAAGGCGCTTTCAAGCTTTGCGCATGAGAATGACATGCTGCTGCACATGGATGGGGCGCGCATCTCAAATGCTGCCGCCAGCCTGGGGGTTAAACTCAAAACGATAACCAAAGATGCCGGCGTTGATATTCTTTCATTCGGCGGTGCCAAGAACGGAATGATGTATGGCGAAGCGGTTGTTTTCTTCAACAAGGATCTCGCAGTAGATTTCAAGTACACGCGCAAACAGGGCACGCATCTTCCGTCGAAGATGCGATTCATCTCTGCGCAGTTTGACGCGTTGTTGTCAAACGACCTTTGGCGGTACAACGCGCAACACGCGAACGAGATGGCCCAACTGCTGGCTCGGGAACTTGGGAAAATTCCGAAAATCAGAATCTCACAGAGGGTCGAGTCAAACGGGGTGTTTGCCGAGCTGCCCAGGAGATTTATTCCGGTTCTGCAGAAGCAATACTTCTTCTACGTATGGAACGAAGAAACTGCGGAGGCCAGATTCATGACGTCGTTTGATACGACCGAGAGTGACATTGAGAGCTTCATCTCGTTAGTGAAAAGAACAATCAAATAAGGTAACTCTGAGGACCGAAGTGACACTACCGCAGGTCCGAAGGACCGAAAGTTAATAGCCACGTCCGATAGGGCGTGGGAGGTAGGTCTAGGGTGCCTGAGGCCCGTAGGGCCGGCACGCTTGAGCTTTAACCAAGTAATTTATTCCGCACCTTGGGCGCTCAGGGTCTTAGATATCCTTGATCCACGCCCTCACGGACGTGGCTATTGAATGCCGGTCCTCCCAGACCTAATGCAGGCCGCCCTGCGAATATCACCGACAAATTGTCATACGGACTTTAGCGTCAGGACACTGGCAGGCTGCTGAAAAAGTCATCGGCGACTCTGGGCTCAACAATTTCTCTGTGCAACCTCCGTGGTTCTCTGTGTCTTAGTGGTGGATTTACTGCGAAAACCTTCACCACAGGGGCTCAGAATCCACTGAGATCACACAGAGAAGACTCTTTAAACTTTGCTCGAAGCCTTTTTCAGTAAGCCTGCCAGGCTTGCCGCGTGGAAACCGGCAGAGCCGCGAGCAGATGGATAAGCGGTGCGCTGCATCTTGCATATCATAGTCCTGGTGACAGATACTTGCGCTCGAAAACGTCCCTCCCAGAAACACCCTTCCCCCGGACCAGAGATTTGGAGTTTCGGAAATGAAAAAATCCCTACTCGTGAGCTTGATGATCGGCTTCCTTTTGACGGTGACTAGCAGCACGTTTGGACAAACGCCTGAAGCGAGTGCACCTCAAACGAATGTGGCCCAAATCCGCGTGGTCGGCGAAGTGACCGCTGTCGACAAAGCGGCGAACCAGGTGACGATCAAAAGCGACGCTGGTGAAAACATCATTATCGTGACCAATGGTGCCGCCTCTTTGTTGCGGATGCCGGCGGGCGAAACGAATGCTCAAAAAGCCATCAAGATAACTCTGGCGGATATCGTTGTGGGTGATCGGCTTTTCGCACGAGTTGCAGGCGCAACAGGGGATAAATCTGTTGTGGCTAGTCAGATTGTAGTAAGCGGCCCAACCGTGGCCGCTGCCGGGCCACCGGACCCGGCCGGCCAACGCATCGACGCGCGTAATCGGGGCCTGAATGGAAGAATCACCGCTCTCCACCCAGACAAGAAAGAAATCTCGGTGCAATCACGGTCGCGAGAAGGTGTCGGGACTATTACGATCCAGGCGTCCGACGGGACGCGATTCTTTCGTTACGCGCCTGACTCTTTAGATATAAAAAATGCTACTCGAAGTTCTTTTGCGGGTTTGAAAGTTGGAGACCAGTTGCGCGCACTCGGCGAGACAAACACGGACGGCACCCTTTTCACTGCCGACGAAATCATTTCCGGTTTGATAGGCAGAACCGGCGGCCAGGTCACCGCAGTAAATCCGTCGGCTAACGAGATAACAGTTAAGGACACTCAGACCGGACAGACCATGACGGTGGCTGTTGGTATCCATTCCATGTTGCGGCGCGTTAGTGCCGAGGACGCGGAGGCGTTTGATGCCAATAGGCCGACCCGACAAAATGCGGCCGATCGTTCAGCTTCGGGGGCGACAACCGCGGCCCAACCAGACAGGCCGAACGACCGGCGAGAGCGACCTGCCGGAGAGGAAAGGCGACCGCGCGCGGGTCGCGGTTTGCAGGAAATGATCGAGAGCCTGCCGGCGATCAAACCGAGTGACCTTAAGAAAGGCGATATGGTTTTCGTCTCGGGCACTCAAGCCGATCCTTCCCACCTGACGGCGATCATCCTAATCACTGGCGATCCAACCTTTGTCGGCCGGTTGTTGCAAACCGGGCCCAATCGGGGTCCGCAGAGTCCGGGCTTGCCCGGTGATGTGCTGGGCGGAGGTGTGGGAAATTCCGAACGACCGTAGCACCTGTCAGAACCACCTGCGTGAGCGGGTGGGCCGCGACCAAAAGATTTGAGAGATCGATCCACCCGCTCGCACCGGGGTAGCGATCGTGCTAGAACGGACGGGGTGGAATGTAGGTAGCGGATTTCAGTCTGAAGGACTGTCAGATAGTAGCCGGTGGTCGCAGCGTAGCGCAGACCACCGGAAGACAGCCAACGTGGTCAGCACCCTGGCAGGGTGCCACGTCTTGCTGCCACCCTTTCCAGGGTGTGAATTATTTTCGATCGTTGTCCGGTGGTCTTCGCTATGCTGCGACCACCGGCTACTTTCTTGACAGCCTTTCAGGCTGAAAACCATTGTTCTGACCTGAAAGGCTACGATGAGGAGATGCTGTTTGTTGTCAGTGTGGAAGGCAAGATGTCAGGCGTTCGCAGTTTTGCTCTTATGCGTTTCGCTAACTAGCGCGCAACAGTCATCAGGTACGCTGCGCGGGCGAGTAACGGATGAATTCGGCGGGTTGATCATCGGGGCTACAGTCACGGTTGCCGATCAGAACGGCGTCGAAAAGACTGCGACTACTGACGCCGAAGGAAATTATTCATTTCCATCCCTGCCACCCGGTCGCTATACCTTACACGCGAGTGCGCCAGGCTTTGCCACTTTCGAAAACACGGAAGTCGAAGTTACTGCTGGACGAACCGTTCCCCTCGACATCACATTAACTGTAGCGATCGAGCAAGCCGAAGTGACCATTACGGCTGAAGCGCCTATCAGTACGGAACCTGAAAACAATGGCGGCGCGGTCGTGTTGCGCGGAGAAGCCCTGAATGCGCTACCGGATGATCCTGACGATCTCGCTGATGCATTGCAGGCCCTCGCCGGACCTTCGGCGGGACTCAATGGCGGCAGCACCTACATCGATGGTTTCAGCGGCGGTCGCTTGCCGCCAAAAGAATCGATTCGCGAGATTCGGCTCAATCGGAATCCATTCTCGGCTGAATACGACCGGCTGGGTTATGGCCGGATCGAGATTTTCACCAAGCCCGGCACTGACAAGATGCGTGGTGAGGTCTCGTTTAACTTCGGTGATGAGTTGCTTAACTCACGCAACCCTTTTGCGCCAACTCGCGCGCCATATCAACTGCGGCGATACGGCGGCAACCTAAGCGGGCCGATCAGCGCGAAACGGGCGTCATTCTTTATTGATGTTGAGCGTCGCGAGGTAAGTGACAATTCCACTATTCGAGCAATCATTGTCGATCCGTCATTCAACATTGTGCCGCTTAGCCAGGTGGTGCTAGCGCCGTCAAGCCGCACCACAGTCAGCCCGCGCCTCGATTATCAGCTGAATGAAAACAACACTTTCGTGGCGCGTTATACCTATGCCCGTTCTACCAACAAGAACGCGGGGGTCGGTGACTTCAATCTTTTATCTCGCGCCTACGACACCTCAAACCAGGAGCACACTGTGCAACTGACTGAGACTGCGCTGATCAACCAGAAGATCATTAACGAGACTCGCTTTCAATACATTCGCCGGCAAACCGAACAGGCGAGTCAAAACGCTTCCGTAATCACTCGGGTGTCTGAAGCATTTACCGGTGGTGGTTCCCAGGTTGGTCTTTCGTCCAATCGCGACGAACGATATGAGCTGCAAAATTTTACTTCGTGGAGTGCCGGACAGCATTCGCTGAAGGCCGGAATACGAATTCGAGGCATCAGGATCAACGACGTCTCGCCTCAGAACTTCTCGGGTACGTTTACATTTTCAGGAGGACAAGCGCCTCAACTCGATGCGAGTAACCAGATCGTCATCGACCCGGCGACCGGACTTCCAGTTTTAGTGCAAATCACCAGCATCGAGCGCTATCGTCGGACTTTACTATTTCAGAGTTTGGGCCTTTCTCCGGCGGCGATACGGCTGCGTGGTGGCGGAGCTACTCAGTTTTCCATCACCGGCGGAAACCCGGAAGCAGACGTCTCGCAAACTGATTTCGGTCCGTTCATCCAGGACGACTGGAGACTGCGGCCAAATCTCACCCTCAGTCTGGGCCTGCGGTATGAAACGCAGACCAATATTCATGACCCCTCCAATTTCGCACCACGCGTCGCGTTTGCCTGGTCGCCGGGAACCGCGGCCCAGAGTCGACAACAGAAAATGGTGATTCGCGGCGGCTTCGGTATCTTTTACGATCGCGTTTCGGAGAACCTGACACTACAAGCTACCCGATTCAACGGATTTAATCGGCAGCAGTTTGTGGTTTCGGTTAACCAGGCAAATGGACCAGCGATCCTCGATCGCTTTCCCGTCGCACCCAGCGTCGCCGAGCTTACTGCCTTCAATGTTCCGCAAACGATTCGCCGGATCGCGCCCAATCTCAGAGCTCCGTATACGATGGAAACTGCGTTCAGCGTCGAGCGGCAATTGCCTCGTAACCTCACCCTGTCAGTCAGCTATATTGGAGCGCGCACCCTTCACGTCTTACGCTCTCGCAACATCAACGCGCCGCTCCCGGGCAGCCTGCTCCGCCCGCTGGGTAATGTGGGAAATATCTTCCAGTATGAATCGAGTGGACGCTTCAATCAGAACCAGTTGATTCTGAACTTCAACAATCGGCTGAGCCGGACGATTTCTCTCTTTGGCTCTTACGCGCTGAATTTCGCCAATGGCGATACCGACGGCGTCAACACGTTTCCGGCCAACCAGTATGATCTGAGTAGGGAGTATGGGCGTTCATCGATCGACGTGCGCCACCGCTTTACGATCGGTGGGTCAATCAGCGGGTTACCCTGGAAGCTCAGAATGAACCCCCTCATCATCGCTAACTCAGGCAGACCCTTCAATATCACTACTGGTCGCGACACAAATGGCGATGCCTTGTTTACCGAACGGCCGGCCCTTACCACCAACACATCGACCTCGGGAGTGATCACCACCCGGTTTGGAACGTTTAATCAGAATCCCACGGCAGATCAATTGATCATCCCTCGTAACTTTGCGGCGGGTCCGGCATTCTTTGCCGTCAATCTGCGAATCGGTCGAGCGTTTGGACTTGGTCCGGAAATCGTGGCCACCCCGAGAGGCGGCGGCGCCGGCGGACGTGGTGGTGCGGGCGGGGGCGGACGCAGGGGCGGACGTGGCGGGAGCGGTGGAGGTGGCGGTAGAGGCGGCGGCGGTGGTGGAGAAACTGCCGATGGCCCAGCGCGTCGCTACAACTTGAACCTTTCAGTGAACGTGCAGAACCTGCTCAACCATACGAACCTCGGGAATCCAATTGGCAATTTGAGTTCACCCTTGTTCGGGCAGTCGAACACAACTTCAGGCGGATTCGGTGGCGGTGGAAATCAGTCTGCCGGCAATCGGCGGATTGAGCTACAGGCGCGATTCAGTTTCTGAGTAGCGCGGCGTGTTCGGTAGCGTTTGGCGCTGGCTTTCAGCCTGAAGGGCTGCCAGAGAGTAGCCGGTGGTCGAAGCATGGCGGAGACCACCGGACCAATTGAAAATAATTCCACACCCGGAAAGGGTGTCAGAACGAGGTGGCACCCTTCCAGGGTGCGGACCACCTTGGCTATCCATCCGGTGGTCTGCGCTACGCTGCGACCACCGGCTACTATCTGACAGTCCTTCAGACTGAAATCCGCTAACTACATTTCACCCGTGGGTCCCGTTAACGATCGCGACGAGTGGTCCAATGGAATCAATGCTTCCACCGCGACAACTATCAATCCAACAAGAATTTCAACAACCCTCGTGCAGACGCCATCCCGGTGAGTCGATGCTCGTCATCGAGTCTTAAACCCAGCCCCGACGCGCGTCGGTCTTTCGCGACCTGCTCCTCCCAGAGACGCCGGCGTTCCTCCTTAATCTCTGCTTTCTCCCGCGCGCGTGCAGCCTCAAGTCCGCCGCCGCTGATAAATTCCACGATTCGGCTTAGCTCGTCGCGGTCAAACCAGATGCCGTGACCCTTGCAAATATCCACAATCACACCCGAGCACCTCGCGAAGTTAATTCGATTCATCAACTGCAAACACTCGGGACACGGCACATATTTTACTTTGCTCGTTTCCCCCACGGCGCTGGTGGGCGCCCGCGAGGCGGTTCCCAGGACGATTGACTGCTGTTCGCGATCGGCGCAAAGTTTTTCAAACGAAGCGACGTCCAACCACAGGCCGAGGCATCGTTCACACTCGCGCACAGCGGTTGAGCCGATCGTCAGCGATGGCATTTCAATCCGGCAGCGAGGACAATGGCGCAGCTCGCCATCCTTTAGTTCGCGGACCGCAGCCGCTGCGCCACAGCGAGGACAGTGTTTGGTGCCAATGAACATCATGCCGAAGCATGATGCGCAGGCGACAGTCGCCAGGCGCGAGTTGCAGAATTGGCATGTCGGCGCGTCGGTAGAACTGGCGGCGCCACAATTTGGACAGTTTAGAGTTTCGGCTTCCATCGAAGACATTTTAGCAGGTGGAGGTAAGGTGGACTACAAGTTGATTGCTGTGCGATGCTTTCTCAAAACGTAAAGCAAACTGTTAGTTTGCGAATGGGTTCGTAATCAGTCTGCCTGGAGTTCAGAGTCCTCTGGCATTTACATGTCGGGGACCACGACGCAAACTAACAGTTTGCTTTACCACCGCTGGAGAGTCGAATGACAGATGGTCTAAATATCCCGACCGAAGGTGCCCTTGACTTCGTCTCACTCGGCGCCCTGGTCCATCGTCTGGATCCGGGCATTGTTCCTTTCCGAAAGGCAACCGAGTGTCGCATTCACGTAAGCGGCGGTGAGTTTAACGTGGCCGCCAATCTGGCTGACTGCTTCCGCCTGCGCACCGGTATTGTGACGGCAATGGTCGATTATCCAATTGGCGATCTGGTCGGCGAGCGGGTCCGCGCAATGGGGGTGACGCCTTTCTACAAGCGCTTCGAGCATAACGGGGTTACCGGGCCAAACATTGCCACCGTCTACAGCGATCGGGGACACGGTGTGCGAGCCCCGGTCGTCTTTTATAACCGGGCCGAGGAAGCGGCGGCCCAACTCAAGCCAGGCGATTTTGACTGGAACGAAATCTTCCGCGGCGGCCTCCGCTGGTTCCACAGCGGCGGTATCTTCGCGGCGCTGGCGGAAACGACCGCGGAATTAATTATCGAAGGAATGCAGGCAGCTAAGGCTGCGGGCGCAATCGTCTCGTTTGACCTGAACTTCCGCGAGAAGCTCTGGAGAATTTCAGGAGGCCAGGATCGCGCGGTCGAGGTGATTGGACGTATTGTGGAAAATGTCGACGTGCTGGTGGGAAATGAAGAAGACTTGCAGAAAGGACTCGGCATCCCCGGTCCGGAGGTCGCGTCAACTTCTAAGCTCGACTCGAGCGCCTTCTTCGCTATGATCGATCGCGTGCGGGAGAAACATCCGCAGATCAAGGTGGTAGCGACTACTCTGCGCGAAGTTTATTCGACCAGCCGCCACTGCTGGGGAGCGGTGGCCTGGGTTGCCGGTCAAACCCACATATCAATGACGTGCGATCTTGATGTGCATGATCGCGTCGGTGGCGGCGACGGGTTTTCGTCAGGCTTCTTTTACGGGTTACTGGCGGGCGAGTCGCCGGAGGACGCGCTAAAATTGGGCTGGGCACACGGAGCACTTCTGACTACTTTCCCAGGCGACACGAGTATGGCAACCGTCGAGCAGGTTCGGGCTTTTGCGAAAGGCGGCTCGGCCCGCATTCAGCGCTGAGAGACATTCGGTTTTTGTAGTGTTCTGGTTTAGTTCCTCTGTGCGACCTCTGTGTTCTCTGTGCCTCAGTGGTGAAATCCGCTGGCGGCAAAGACTCAACCACAGAGACACAGAGAACACAGAGGACGCACAGAGACTTCAAAACAGGACCTATTTTCTAAACAATCAAATTTCAGATTAGGGGTAAACCAAAATGAGCGCGCCCATACAGGAAACCGACGAGACAGCGAACACCGATCTCGATCAACTTTGCATCAACACCATCCGTACGCTCTCGCTCGACGCGGTGCAAAAAGCCGAATCTGGTCATCCTGGTTTACCGCTCGGCGCTGCGCCGATGGCCTACGTACTTTGGACTCGCTTTCTTCGGCACAATCCCGCAAACCCAAAATGGGAAAACCGCGATCGTTTTCTACTCTCAGCGGGCCACGGCTCGATGCTTCTATACTCACTGCTCTATCTAACCGGTTATGACCTTCCGATCGAGGAGCTAAAAAACTTTCGCCAGTGGGGCTCCAAAACCCCGGGTCATCCTGAATATGGCTTAACCCCGGGAGTCGAAATCACCACCGGCCCCCTCGGCCAGGGCTTCGCCAACGGGGTGGGAATGGCAATGGGCGCTGCACATCTCGGCGCGAAGTTTAATCAGAATGAGTTTTCACTGATAGATCATTACGTCTACGCGATCGTCTCCGACGGAGATCTGATGGAAGGAGTCGCCGCGGAAGCGGCTTCGATGGCCGGTCATCTTAAGCTGGGCAAACTAATCTATCTTTATGATGACAACAAAGTGACTATCGAAGGCTTTACCAGTCTGGCGTTCAGCGAAGACGTACCGAAGCGGTTCGAGTCTTATGGTTGGCACACGCTGACAGTTGACGACGGCAACGATCTCGAGGCCATCGAAGCTGCAATTCGTGAAGCGCAATCCGTGAGCGACAAGCCTTCCCTGATTTCAGTTAAGACAATAATCGGATACGGAATGCCCACAGCCGGTACTCGCAAAGCCCACAGCGACGCTCCCGGCGAAGAGGCCGTGCGTGAGACGAAGCGGCAGTTGGGTTGGCCTGAAGACAAGCAGTTCTATGTTCCCGACGAGGCGCTGGCCCACTTCCGCGAGGCAGTTGATCGTGGAGCCGAGCAGGAAGCACAGTGGCGGGCATTGGTTGGAAAATACCAGGAAAAGCATTCCGAACTGGGTAGCCAGTGGCACTCGATGATGAAGGGCGAACTGCCTGAAGGTTGGGAAGAACACTTGCCGAAGTTTGCCGAGCCCAAATCGGTGGCGACTCGGGTGGCGAGTGGAGAAGTGATCAATGCCCTCGCGCCACACCTGCCGATGCTCATCGGCGGCTCAGCTGATCTTGGCGTTTCCAACAACACCGATATTAAAGGTGGTGGTGACTTCGAAGCCGGATCATACGAAGGCCGGATTATTCATTTTGGAGTGCGCGAGCACGCCATGGGTTCAACGCTGACGGGAATCTCTTTGAATGGCGGTTTGATTCCCTATGGCGGGACCTTTCTTACGTTTTCAGATTACATGCGTCCGGCGATTCGGCTCGCGGCACTTTCTGAAGTCCAGGTGATCTACGTTTTCACCCACGACTCTATCGGACTTGGCGAAGACGGCCCCACTCATCAGCCAATCGAACACGTCGCCGCCTTGCGCGCAATTCCACATCTCTTCGTCATTCGACCTGCGGACCCGGCTGAGGTGAGCGAAGCCTGGCGCATTGCGATTCTGCGACGTAACGCGCCGACGGCGCTTGCCCTGACACGCCAAAAGGTTGGCATCATCGATCGAACGCGCTTTGCGACGGCAGATGGCCTGCGTCGTGGGGGCTATATTCTTGCGGAGGCGGAGGGGGTCCAAAGTCCAAAGTCCAAAGTCCAAAGTCAAATCAGTACCGAAAGCGGCACCGACCGCGTTGCCGAGCATTCCGCCGATCCTCAACTGATCCTGATCGCCACCGGGTCGGAAGTTTCCCTTGCGATCGAGGCCCGCGAGAAACTGCAAGCGGAAGGCATCGCCACGCGGGTAGTTTCCCTGCCCTGCTGGGAACTCTTTGAAGAACAACCGGACGACTATCGCAAGCAAGTGCTTCCATCCTCGGTTACTGCACGTTTAGCCATCGAAGCCGGCGTGCGTCAGGGTTGGGATCGCTACGTTGGACCAATGGGCGATGTCATTTGTCTCGATCGTTTTGGGGCTTCCGCGCCAGGCGACGTGGCCATGCGGGAACTGGGGTTCAATGTAGATAACGTCCTTAATCACGCAAAGGCGCTGCTCTAAGGTGTGTAGGGGCGACACTCCGTGGCCGCCCCCTCTTTCGCATCCCTCAACTTCGACGATGTCTTTAGCGAAACGGAGGGGTGGCCACGGAGTGCCACCCCTACAAACCGACGGCGCTCGGTCGCGGTAGTTCTACATATGCCCTCCGAAGTTCAAATCAAGCAGTTTGCATTGTCTGATCAGCCTTCGCTCCTATCCTTCCTTCGCGATGCCTACACCGACGATCCGCGCAAGAGCGATCCC
The DNA here is from genome assembly GCA_031396065.1 of Pyrinomonadaceae bacterium. Taxonomy (GTDB): domain Bacteria; phylum Acidobacteriota; class Blastocatellia; order Pyrinomonadales; family Pyrinomonadaceae; genus PSRF01. Next base: position 18,233 of record JANNJZ010000368.1, read on the forward strand.
GCTTTCTGGAAATGGCACTACCTGGAGAACCCTTACACGTCCCGTGACGATATTCCACTCTGGATCATAAAAGATGGTGAGCGAGTGGTCGGGCAGCTCGCTACGATTCCCGTCGACCTGAAAGTCGGTGACGAAACGACCAGGGCCATCTGGATCCTCGATTTCATCGTGGACCAAAGATACCGTGGGCAAGGACTGGGAAAACGATTAGTGCTAACCGCGCGCGCGTGGTGTCAGACAATGATCACGCTCGGAATCAATGAACAGTCGACGGCTGTTTTTCGCAGCCTTAAGTGGGAAGCCCTGGGCGGCGTTCATCGGTATCACAAAATGCTGTTTCCCGGAGATGCCGTTAACGAGATTGCTAAAATTGCACCGGTACGGGTCCTTGCCAACCTGGCTTTTGCCGGGTCGCGCGCGAGACTCGCGCGCAGGACGAATGCCGATGATGATAACGCCATCAGGTCAGTCACCACGTTTGATAGCGCGTTCGCCGATCTTTGGACCAGAGCTGCAGTTCAGTGGCCTTGCGCGGTTAAACGTTACCCGGATTTTCTCGACTGGCAATTTCGGCGGCAACCCGGAAAACAGTTTGAAGTGCTGGGATACTACGAAGGTGATCTGCTGGCGGGTTACGTGGTGCTTTTCTTTCGCAAGCCGGAACGAGCAGAGATTTCAGCCAAGGCGGCCATCACGGATTTTTGCTACCAGCCGGAGTCTTCTGACAGAATCATCAAAGGCCTGCTGGGAGCAGCACTGCAACTAACTATGGACCGGCGGGCAGGCAGCCTGGTTACGGATATTCTTGACGAGCGGGTTGAGGCCTGGCTCAAACACTATGGCTTCTGGCAAATCAAGAATGCTCCGCAGTTTATGGCCAGCGCCACTGAAAGGCAGAACCTGATTTACGAACCACGCAACTGGTTTCTGACGCGCGCCGATTCTGATGTCAGCATCTTTGAGCACTCAAATGTCTAGTGATTTCCAAAGTCATCCAGCGCTGGTGCCTCCCGTCATTCAGTACCATAAGATTGATAAGCCCGGACCGGGTTCGCTCGTGCGCGGTGGGTTCACCCCGCCGCAAAGGTTTGCTCGGCAGATGGCCTTTCTTAAGAAATCAGGATTTGTCTTTTATACCGTGGCGGCCCTCATGGAGTATTTCATAGAACATCATCGCTTTCCGGACCGCGGAATTGCTGTGTCGCTGGACGATGGCTGGCAAGACAACTATACGAATGCATTTCCCGTGTTGCGGGCGCTCGGCATAACTGCGACAGTTTTTATCGTTCCCTCGTGCCTTGGTGAGTCGTCAACCAAAGCTGGAGCCGCTGGTGAAACAGCGCGCGATCATCTCTCGCACCAGCAAGTGCGCGAAATGTCTGAAGCCGGAGTAGAGTTTGGTTCCCACTCACTGAACCACCGGTTGCTACATCAGCTGCCCCACGCCGAAATAGTTCTGGAAGTTGAGGAGGCCAAGCGGCAAATAGAAGCCCTGACTGGCAAAGAGTGCAAAACGTTTGCTTACCCAGCGGGCTATTACAGTCAGGAGGCCCAACAAGTCATTGCCGACGCCGGCCATATTGCAGCTTTCTCGACCACCTATGGACCATTAGACAAACTTGATCTGTTTGCCTTGAATCGGATTGAAATCCTGAGACGCGATCGGTTTCGTTTTCAGTTTGCGCGAAAAGTCGAGGGCATTGGAATCAAAACCTGAGATTATTATTGGATTGGTTATGCGAATAGCAATTGGCGCCGACCACGGCGGTTATCCACTTAACGAGCGCATCATCGCAGAACTGCGCCAGGCAGGTCATGAGTTGATCGACTTTGGCACGCATGATGGTTCGCAGCCAGACGACTACCCCGATTACGCGGTGAAAGTTGGCGAAACTATTCAAACTGGACAGGCGGAGATCGGCATCATCATCTGCGGCAGTGGCGTTGGTGCCGCCGTAGCGGCCAATAAGTTGAGGGGAATACGGGCCGCTCTGTGCGGCGACACCTATTCTGCACATCAGTCGCGTGAACATGACGACTGCAATGTGCTTTGTCTGGGCGCGCGGGTTACGGGAGAGGAACTGGCGCTGGAGATTGTGCACGCGTTTGTAGCGGCGCGGTTTACTGGTGAAGAGCGGCATCAGCGACGTCTAAACAAAGTCACGGCGATCGAAGACATGAAGTCGACAGATCGATGACTGTGATTGGCTCCTTTGTTGTGTTATCTTTTCGATTCGTCTCCGAGCGGAAATTGCCCGACCAGATCTTCAATACTTTTTAATTGCAATCACGAAGGAAAACTCTCGCGAGATTGTCTTAATCACCCGAGCGCCATATTTGCGTTTAGCACTTTGGCCGACTGGGCCATATTTTTGAGGAGCACTAATGAATCCCTTTATTCTTCGATTCCTGAGTCTTAACTTCCGAGTTCTATTTGTCGCAGCGGTTTGCGGCGTGGTGCTTTTCATTACTATGTTCACCACTTCGTCGGCAAATGCCATCCGATTGGATCCAGGACCGCACGAAGTGAGTCGCGCATCGGATGAGACCCTCGTGGCTGGACTAACGTTCACAGTCAATAGCGCGGGCGATGCCCCTGATGCGGCCCTCAACGGCATCTGCGACAGCGATGCGGGTGTGGCTGGAGATCAGTGCACTCTTCGGGCGGCAATTCAAGAGGCAAACAACACCTCCGACACCGACACGATCGGTTTCAGCATTTCGACCAGTAGCCCAGGTTGTGCCTTTGGCGTCTGCACCATCTCACTCGCGACTGCGCTACCCAACCTGAGCACAAACATGGTTATCACCGGGCCCGGGGCAAACCTGGTGATAGTGTCGCGCAGTGAAACACCTGGCACTCCCCAGTTCAGTATTTTTACGATTCCCGATAATGTTACGGTCGCGATTTCCGGCCTCACCCTCTTCAATGCCAGTAGTCCGCAAAACGGAGGGGCCATCCGGAATACCGGTGCGCTCACGCTCACCGGTCTCGTCATCTCCAATAATGAGGTAACCACGGGCGGGGCGTCTGCCCTTTTCAATGGTGGGACCGGAACCGTGACGCTGGCTAACAGCTCGATCTGGGAAAATATTGCTGCAGAATTCGCCGCTGTCTATAACCAGGGAGGAACCGTCTCGATCATTAATACCACTTTCGCGGGCAATCAGAACTCCAGCAGCGGACCGGGCACTGCCATTTTTAGCGAATCCAACAGCGTTACCAACGTAACTAATTGTACTATCGCCGAAAACATCGGACAGAGCGTGGCGGTCTATCAAAATCCCGGTAGCGGCTCGTTGAATCTAAAGAATTCCATCGTCGCTGGGAATGGAGGCGGTAATACGTCCGGTATCACGAATCTGGGAAACAATCTGATTGGCGGCATCCCGCGACTCGGTCCTCTCCAACTCAACGGCGGACGAACGCAGACAATGGCTTTGTTGGCCGGCAGTCCGGCGCTTGATGCCGGGACCGACCTGACGACAATGAACGGCGCGGTCGATAACGCGGTGACTGCGATCAACGTTACTGACGGCGCCAGCATTCCGGCCGGTGTCGGCGTAGCCATCCGCATCGATGCCGAGGAGATGGTGGTGACCAGCAAGGCCGGCAACACGCTCACGGTAACGCGCGGCGCTAATGGCACGACTGCTGCCGCGCACGCCGGCGGAGCAGCAGTCAACCTGGCTTTTGACCAACGGGGCACCGGCTTCCCTCGGAAAGCTGACGGACCGGATGCGAACACCACCCAGACTCTGGACATCGGAGCATTTGAGGCTGGCGCTTCGGTCGAAGAATTATTTAGTAAGTCGACTAACGAAGACGTGCCAGTGCCTACGTTCACCTTTAATGTAGGTGATGGAGCGACGGCTTTTAGTAGCATCATTGCCACCTCCAGCGATCCGGAGTTGGTTCCCAACAGCAACATCGTAATTGGTCCTGACACTGCCTCGACGCGGACTCTTTCGATCACACCCGCGGCAAACAAGTCTGGCTTCACCATTATTGTGGTAACAGTCAGCAAGCCCGGACAGAGCATGTTCACCCTCTTCTTCCTGACGATCAATCCGGTGGCCGATACACCATCGGTCACCAGTGCCACCACCAACGCGAACACTCAGACCACCTCCGGGCTGGTCATTTCGCGCAACCCAGCAGATGCAGATGAAGTGACCCACTTCAAAATCACCGGGATCACAGGCGGTTCGCTGTTCAAGAACAATGGCACCACGCCGATCAGCAACGGCAACTTCATTACTTTTGCCGAAGGCAATGCGGGATTGAAGTTTACTCCCGGCACCACGAACGGCAGCTTCGCGGTGCAGTCATCGCTTAGCGCCTCAGATGCAGGCCTGGGCGGAGGAACGGCCACGGCCGCAATTACGGTTAACCCACTTGGCGGTGTGCTCAGGTTTAGCTCAGACAACTACAGTGTCGCGGAAGGCGCCGGATCGAGGACGATAACCGTGGAGCGTTCGGGTGACACCTCGCGAGCAGCGACGGTTGATTACGCGAGCAGCGATCACAGTAATCCCGCCGACTTCCTGCCTTGCACGTCTCCCGGCGCTGGCCTGGCTTCATCGCGCTGTGACTTTACGACGGCCATCGGGACGCTGCGATTTGCCGCCGGCGAAACGTCGAAGACTTTCAACGTGCTGATCAGCCAGGACAACTATGTGGAAGGACCGGAGACTCTGGAGTTGACGCTGGCCAACCCGACCGGAGGCGCAGTGTTTGGAGTGCCGCAGACGGCTACCCTGAGCATCACCGACGATGCGACCGAACCGCCCACCAATTTTGTTGATGTTTCCAGCGAGTTTGTGCGTTCGCAGTATCACGACTTCCTTAACCGCGAGCCGGACGCACCGGGCTTGGCCTTCTGGACCGACAACATTGAGAAGTGTAATGACCCGGCCAGACGGCCGGCCGGTCAAACCGCGGCGCAGTGCATCGACAAGCAGAGGGAGTCAACCGCCGTTGCCTTCTTCATGTCGCCGGAGTTCCAGATCACTGGCGGGTTTGTTTACCATCTCTACAAGGGCAGCTTGACAGGCACGCCAAATTACGACGGCGGTTCACCGGGACGTTTCCCAACCTCCCTCGAATTCATGCGCGACCTGAGCACGGTGTCGGAAGGCATCGTGGTGAACAACGCGATCTCGGGTGCAGTAGTGGAGGCGAATCGCAACCGGCTGGCGGCGGAGTTTGTCCTGCGTCCTGAATTCGTGGCCAAGTATGGCGGACTCAACAACACGCTCTACGTGCAGGAGTTGTTCAATACTACGACCATCAGTGCGACCGCGGCCGAGAAACAGGCGCTGGTGGACGGCTTGACCAATGCGACGGAGACCCGAGCCAGTGTGCTGCGCAAAGTAGTGGACGGCACGGTGGTGATCAGCGAAAGCAACGTGCAGTCTACGACTACTTACGGCCAGGCTTTCATCACTCAGGAGAACCAGCGCGTGTTTGTGTATATGGAATACGTTGGCTACCTGCGACGTAATCCGGATCAGGCCGGCTACGTCTTCTGGTTAGGCAAGTTAAACTTCTACGGCGGCGATCCATTCCAGGCAGAGATGGTGCGGTCATTTATCCTGGCACCCGAGTATCGCCAACGCTTCGGCCAATAGTGAAGGCGATTAACAGGCGTATAGAGTCCAACCTTCAGGTTGCCGCGTTCGCCGCCACTTAGCCAGGTTTTTACGATAGCCGCCGTCCTAAAGAAGTTGGCTGAGTGGTCGCCATGAAGCAACCTGAAGGTCGGACTCTATACGCCTGTAGTGATCGGCTACCTGTCGCCGCCGTCTGAAGTCGCCTGCTGAGTCACCCTTGCCGCCTCACCTTGTCCGACATATTCTGCTAACTCAATTTTCATGAGACCAAAATCCATCCCCTGGCTAATACTCTGCTGGCTGACATGGCTTGCCTTCACTCCGAATGTCCACTCTGAACAGTTGCCGGTCAAAACCTATACGACTGCCGACGGGCTTGCCGGTGATGAGGTCTTTCGCATCTATCAGGATTCCCACGGGTTCATCTGGTTTTGTACCGGCGAAGGGCTGTCGCGCTTTGACGGCTACAAATTTACCAACTACGGCGGTGCGCAAGGACTGCCCCACCGTATGATCACCGACATTGTTGAAACATCCAGTGGCGAATATTGGATTGCGACCCCCGCTGGGTTGGCGAAGTATGATCCGGCGGCTTCGAAGCAAACCGCGCAAGTAAGTGAAGGAAAAAACGGATCGGAAGGGAACGCCGAGACCGCGCGCACCGATGCGAAAAAATGAGAGTGACTGCACCCCAACCAGCGGCAACGGAGTCTGCGACCCGGGCGAAAACTCGCAAAACACTCCGGGAGATTGTCGCTTGCCTCAACCTTAATCGGCTCGCGGGCTTGGTCGTAAAGCAAACTGTTAGTTTGCGATGCGACGGATAATAGACCTGTATTTGAACGGGTCACCTGCCGTAACGACGCAAACTAACAGTTTGCTTTACAGCCAGTCGCCGACCGCGGCGACTGTTGAATAGAACATTGTTTGGGACGAGCAGCCAGCTCACTCCCAGGCCGGAGGCCTGTTCGCGCTCCGGTCCAACTCGAAGCGGCTCATGGTCGCCGAGACCACAATTGCCGGGCGTCTCAAGCTTGAGCGCCCAAAGGAGGAACAGTGGTGGAGGCAAATCGCAATCGTCTGGCGGCAGACTTTGTCCAGCGACCGGAGTTTGTAGCGAAGTATGGCGGACTGAACAACACGCTGTACGTGCATGAGCTCTTCAACACCACGGCTACAACTCCAACCGCGGCGGAGAGGCAGGCGCTGATTAACGGGTTGACCAATGCGGGGAAACCCGAGCCAGCGTGCTGCGTAAAGTAGTTGACGGCACCGTGGTGATTAATGAAGGCAACGTACAGTTCACCACTACCTACGGCCAGGCCTTCTTCAATCAGGAGTACCGCCGGGTGTTTGTGTTCATGGAATACGTCGGCTACTTGAGACGAAATCCTGACGCAGCCGGCTTCGTATTCTGGCTTGGGAAGCTGAACTCGTTCAATGGCGATCCATTCGCAGCAGAGATGGTGAGGTCGTTCATCCTGGCACCCGAGTATCGCAATCGCTTCGGTCAACCATAAAGGTAAAGCAAACTGTTAGCTTGCGTCGGTTGCGGCGGAGTCGACTTGGAGTACCACGGCCGCCCGTCCCAGAGTACAACCCGAGGTCCCCACGCAGTCACCCCGCGTGGGGACCTCGGATTGCATTAAAGGGCTATGCTTTCGGTCAAAACTTGGGAGCGCAGGCCTCCCTGCCTACCTCCCAGGACGAATTCTCTTATTGGCGCCCGCGCACCCCGGCAAGGACCCCTTCTCTACTAAGATTGTTTAGAAAGCACACTTGTGTGCCCCAGCAGGAACAGCTCAATCCTCGGTCAAGGTAAATGCGAGGCGGGCGCACAAGTGCGCTCTCTAAACGGAGAAAATGAAACAATGCATGGGCAGCGGGAAACGTACGCATCAAAGTTGCGCAGTCTAAACGGAGGATAAATTGAAACGATGCCGGCGCGGCGCGCAAACGTTTGCAGGCAAAATGGCTGCGCTCCAGTCTTAATGGCACAGTTACCGCCACTGCTTCTCATAGGACGTTTCGGTTTCATAAAGGTTAGGAGCCTGCAACTAATCGTATCGCGTGTGTGCTAGCGCACAGACGTCGCTCTTTTGCTACGTTAAGTTAGTATTCGGGACATATCACCTTTGGACACCTGACTTCGTTCCCCCCTTCGTTGTTGTCTTCAATCGTGTTACAGAGCGAGGACACGCCATCCCCGTCAGTGGCTCATTTTGCGCACTTTGCCGTTGATTAGAAGCTATCGTGGAAAATGCTTCTAATGGCAATGTGTCTGCTCACCCCACGCTACCCGCGAAAGCTGCCTTAGAGCTTTTCTGCAATTTCAGGAGAGATCAATGCAAACGTGTGGCTTAGCCCGCGATATAACTGATCGGGCTGCGGCCTATTGCTCCCCGCACCTTCCACTTTGCAATCTCATTTTTTCAACAACAAAAAAGGTTAACTATTTTATGAATTACTTTAAAAAGCGTTTCGCCACAAGTTTTGTTATCTTTGCCGCCTTATTCGTCGTGGCTTCGTTCACACCGGCATCGGCTCAAAGTGTGCCACCACTCGGAGCGGCTGAGAGTTTTGCTGTGCTGGGCGGCACCGCCATTACGGCCACTGGCTCGGCGGTCATCTCCGGGAACGTTGGCGTCAGCCCGGGCAGTGCCGTTACTGGCTTTCCGCCGGCGGTGGTCCAGAATGGCCAAATATACACGGGCGTGGGATCACTCGCCGGCCCTGCTCAAAGCAGTGCGCTCGATGCCTACAACAATCTTCGAGGCCAGCCTTGTCTGCCTTCCAACAACCTAAGCGGCAAGATTCTCGGACAGACTCCAGGTTTTCTCAGTCTCAGTCCAGGTGTCTATTGTTTTGATACGTCGGCCCAACTGAATGCGACGCTCACTCTCAACGATGGCGGCAATCCGAATGCGATCTTCGTCTTCCAGATTGGCACCACCCTCACCACCGCCAGCAGTTCACAGGTGCTGATGAGCGGCGGCGGTCGAGGCAAGAATGTCTATTGGCAGGTAGGCACTTCTGCAACTATTGGCACCTCAACCATCTTCCGCGGAAACATAATTGCCAACACCAGCATCACGTTCACTACCAGTGCCAGCACGACCGGCCGAGTGTTTGCGCTAAACGGCGCCTCCACCATCGATTCAACCCAGATTGACGCTGTGCCGGTACCCACAGCGAACACAGTTCAATTCAGTTCCTCGTCCTACTCGGTGGGTGAAGGCGAAGGCTTCAAGGCGATCACCGTGACCCGCACTGGCGATTTTTCGCAGCCGGCCTCGGTTGACTACACCAGCAGTGATCACAGCAGTCCTTCCGACTTTATCCCCTGCACTTCACCGGGAGCTGGACTCGGATCGTCGCGCTGCGATTTTTCAACCAGGATCGGCACGCTGCGGTTTGCGGCAGGCGAATCATCAAAGACTTTCAACGTCCTGATCAGCCAGGACAACTATCTGGAAGGTGGGGAGACGCTTAACCTAACGCTTTCGAATCTATCGGCAGGCAGTGAATTCGGGAACCCTTCAAGCGCTAACCTGGGTATCACTGATGATGCCACCGAAGCGGCGACCAATTCGGTTGATATTTCGGCAGACTTCGTGCGGTCGCAGTATCACGATTTCCTGGCGCGCGAACCTGACGCCCCGGGGTTGGCCTTCTGGACCGACAACATCGAGAAGTGTAACGACCCAGCGCGACGTCCCGCCGGTCAAACAGCGGCCATTTGCATAGACAAACAACGCGAGTCGACGGCGATAGCGTTCTTCATGTCGCCTGAGTTTCAGATGACCGGGGGCTTTGTTTACCGTCTCTATAAAGGCAGCCTGACCGGCTCTCCAAATTACGACGGTGGGTCGCCGGGCCGATTCCCTAACTTCTTCCTGGAGTTTATGAAAGACGTCGGTCAGGTGTCGGAAGGCATCGTGGTAAACAACCAAATATCGGGATCGGTGGTTGAAGCCAATCGAAACCGGCTAGCGGCGGAGTTTGTACTGCGACCGGAGTTTGCGGCGAAGTATGGCGGACTCGACAACACCATCTACGTGCAGACACTCTTCAATACCACCGGAATCACAGCGACTGCCGCTGAGAAGCAAGCGCTGATTGACGGACTGACCATTGGGTCAGAGACGAGAGCCAGCGTATTACGAAAAGTAGTTGACGGCACCGTTGTAGTTAGCGAAGGCAATGTGCAGTTTACAACCACGTACGGCCAGGCATTCTACAATCAGGAATACCGACGAGTGTTTGTATACATGGAATACGTAGGATACTTGAGACGTAATCCGGACTCGGCAGGGTTCAATCACTGGCTTGGCAAGCTAAACCAATACAACGGTGATCCCTTTCAAGCAGAGATGGTACGTGCGTTCATCCTGTCGCCGGAGTATCGCTCTCGCTTCGGTCAGCAGTAGTTTGGAGTGCGGTAACCTGTTACCGCTTTGGTCCGGGGCGACCTGTCGCCGCCGTCTTCGACACAACTGCGCCAAGGTGTCTCCATTGGCCTATCAGAGCGCCCTGTCACCAGGCAGGGCGCTTTCGGTTTGTTCCGTCCTCGGTCGCTAGCGAAGCCGCAAGCTAAAGCTTGTACTCTATACGCCTGTTACCCCGGCTTCCGCTCCTACCACCAACCGCAAAGCTCGCGGCATGATCCGAAACTCAACCGGCGTAACGCCGCGCACATTTCCATCAGCCTCGATCGGAATCGCATCTTCCGGCGTAAAAGTTTCGATACGCACCCTCGTACCCTGCCTGATTTGAACTTTCGGATTGGCTATGTGGCCGCCTTTGTGTATCCGGGCAAGCTCCCGCAACACGTTCGCGCGAGTTAGACCGCGCGCCGTGACCACGTCGAGCAAGCCATCATCCAACTCTACCTGAGGCGCGAGCATCATTCCGCCTCCGGCATACAGCGCGTTGGCAACGGCCACCAGATTCATTGGGCCTTCAATAACTTCCTGACGCTCGCCAAAACCCTCGATCAAAACCCTGACTCGCCGCTCGCGCCACCGCGCCAGAGCGGCTATAGCCGCCGCCGCAAAACGGACCTCGCCAGAAAACCGGCGCATGAATTCTCCTTGCGCCGCTACGCGCTGGGCAGTTTCACCGCCGATTCCCATTGTCGACGCGTTCAAGCAAATGAACGCCTTTTGGTATCCGTCGCAAACGCCATAGAGCACGTCAACCAATCGCGTCTTTCGCTCCCCCCGACAGTGGGAGATCAAGATATCAATCCAGTGCTCCAATGGAGCGCGTTGTCCACCGCTACCGATCAAGCCACGGGCGAAATCATCACCGGTGCCGGCGGGAAGTATTGCCAATGAAGCCGATGTATTTATTGCCGACGGTAGTTCATCAAGCCGGTCACTAAACTCAAAGAAGCCTTCCGCCGTCTCGCTTAGCGTTCCATCGCCACCGACAATGACGATAGTGGTGACCGCGGTCTTCAGGGCTGCGCGAGCCTGTATCGTGGCCTCGCCTGCCTCGGTAGTTTCGTGGAAATCAAAGTCGATGCCGGCGGCTTCGATTCGCTTTCGAATCATGGGCCAAGCGCGGCGAGCCCTGGCGGCTGAGTTGTTGATGATGATGAGTGGCTTGGGCACGTGAGGGTGAATGGTAAATGGTAAGTCCTAAATCGTGAAGTCACTGATAGTGGCAAACCAAAGATTTTCCATTTCTCATTTTTCATTGCTTCCGAGGTGAAGTCGCAACCTCTATTGAGAACCGCGGTATCGTTCAGGCCATGACAATTGAGAAATGGAAAATGACAAATGGAAAATCGGCTTTTTCATTCGTCTCTTGCCAAGCACTCTGGCCCTTCCATTTACCATTTACCATCTGCGCATGAAGATTATTTGCCGAGCAGGTTGTCCCCTTGCTGGCTGACGGCATCGTTAGACCGGTGGTTGATAGAGTGTATATGTTGGCGGAGGTTCGCGAGGCCCACCTGCGAATGGAATCAAATGAGAGCTTTGGAAAGATTGTACTGACGATGTAGGACAGGCATTCCTGCCTGTCCGGTTGGATCATTCAAAAACGAGGATCGAAGAAGTTGTAAGGGGTGGCCATTCCGTGGGCCAGCCCTTTGTTGTCACAGCGTCCTTGAAGAGTATTACGTCAACTGCTGCAACGAAGGGGCGGCCACGGAGTGCCGCCCCTACAATCAACCCAGCGATGATTCATGGAGTCTGTCGTCGACTCTTAAGAACGCCGAACTTAGGAGCGGGCCCGCGCACGTCTGGTCGCAGCCAGGGCCAGCTCACGTGCTTTCGGCATCGCACCAACGGCGTGGGCGATTTGCGGATCTTTGTCATTGATAACCTGGATGGCGGCCATCGATCCATAAGCCGCTGTGGCCAACTCGAATCGCAATTGCTGCTCGACAAACGGTCGCGCGCGATCCAATTGCTCAGGGGTCACCTTAAACACAGGCTTGCTGGCGACGTAACGCTTCAATTCCTTGAACACCCCATCAGTAATGGGAAAGTCTGTCGCCTGGAGGTCGTGACCATACTGGATGGGGCCCAGAATCTTGTAGTTTTCAAAGCCAGCTACGCGGCCAACCGCTAACTCCATCGCAAAAGCGAAAATCGAATAACTAAGGCGACCCTCAGCTTGAGTAATCCGGCCAGGTTTAGCAACTTCATCCGGCGAAATTCCACCGCCACCATAAACAGCGCGGCCGGCATCCGTGTGACTCTCAGGACCTACTGGTGGAGCGGGCGTGCCATCTTTGTTCGCCGTGCTGCCGCCTTTGGTGTAATAGTCGTACATACCGCCGTTTGAGTAGTCGCGTTGGATCAACCGTCCCGACGGTGTGAAATACTTGGCGATGGTCAGAAGCAAAGCTGAATCGTATTCGAGTTGGATAGGAAGTTGCACCAATCCTTTGCCGAAGGTGCTTTCACCGACGATGAGCGCGCGGTCGTGATCCTGCAACGCACCTGCGACGATCTCGGCGGCTGAAGCCGAATCGCCATTCACCAGCACCACTAAAGGAACAGGATCAGGATTCTCATTCACGGCCTTAAATGATTCGCCCGCTCCCCTGATTCTGCCCTTTTGCTCGACGATTAACTGCCCGCTCTGAAGAAACGTATTGGCAACTTTCACCGCCTGAATCAGAAGTCCGCCGCGATTGCCACGCAGGTCAAGAACGAGGGTTTTCATGCCTTTTGCATGAAGGTTCTCGAGCGCAGCTTGAAACTCGTTTGCCGTCGTTAAGTTGAATCCACCGGTCATGGCCACGTAACCAACTTCCGGTCTAACCATATATGCCAATGGAATAGAAGGAAGCGGCACCGCGTCGCGGGTGATCGTGACCGTTTCACTTTCTCCCGTGCCGGGATGCTCGACAGTTACTTTTACAATCGTACCGCGCGCTCCCAACAAGAATTTTCTTACCTCGGGATACGTCTTGCCTTTCATCGACTGTCCGTCAACCGCCGTGATCCGGTCACCAAAACGCAGGCCTGCGCGCTGGGCGGGTGCGGAGTCGAAGGTTGCACGAATGTAGGTATTCACATCATCACCCTGTCGCAGGTCACCGATGGTGGCGCCAATACCAAAGTATTCCGAGCGCTGTTCCGTTCTGAAGGTCGCATATTCAACTGGGTCAAAATACGTCGAATGTGGATCGAGCGCACTCAACATGCCGGTGATTGAAGATTTGAAAACGGAGTTGTAGTCCAGCTTTTTGCCATCGACGTAATTGTTCTCAATCATTGTCAGCGCCTCGGAGAGGTCGCTTTTGACGACGGCGGGGCTGACGCGCGCACGCGAACTAACGGGGGCACTGGATGACGGTGAACCTTCGGATGGGTTGCCCGCCCGGCGGGTCGAGCCAGTCTGTTGAGAATAAATGGCTGTTAAAGAAAATGTTGATAAAACGAGGATGACAGCCGCTAAATAATATCTTGTTCTCACAAAGCCTCCTAAAACCCTGGTCTCGAAACCCAATGCCTGAAACTTCCGTCGCCCAAGGGGCAAGGGCAGCCAGAATAGCATGAAGATGCAAACCTACTGAACCTTGAAAGTAACTTAAACGGCCACGGTCAACAAGAGTTCAGAAAATGTACTGACACCCAACGAAACATCAGCCACCCGACCACTCCATATAAACGCGCGTTTGCGCCTGAGCTTTATGGAATCCGAATAATTAGACGAAAAAACTTGCCCCCGCAGTTCTTCCGAGTTAGTGCGGTAGGATTTAGAAAACGTTGCCTCAGACTGCGGAAAGCTATAACGAGCTTTCCTTTAGCCTTTTGCCCCGCTTGTTGTTTACACTGTCCCTGATAAAAACAACTATCAACGCCCTTGGGTGTTGCCAACAGACCCTGGCTGCCAGCTCGGCGAGCCCGAATCAGTACACTGCTCTACTAGTTTCAACCGGAGGATTGCCCAGAATGGCGAACGCGCTTAATCGAGACCAGCTTTTCTCATATGCCCAGAGTCACCGTGATGAGTACGAAGCGCTGCTGAAACGCTTTGTAGAAACACCAACCGTGTCGTGCGATCCCACACATGCCGGCGACATTCGTAAAGGTGTGGACTTAACCGTCGAAACATTTAAGCGATTTGGCGGCGAGGTGAACGTCTACGAAGTCAAGAATGGAAATCCCACAGTGCACGCGATGTTTGGCAAAGACAAGAGCCTGCCGACAGTTACTGTCTATAACCACATGGATGTGCAACCCGCCTCCAAAGAGACTGAACCGTGGGACACCGAGCCCTTCGTGATGACAATGAAGGGTGACAGTTATTTTGGCCGCGGCACCACGGACGATAAGGGACCCGGGCTGGCAGCTCTCTTCGGCGCCCGTGCCGCGATCGAGGCAGGCGTGCCGGTAAACATTCGCTTCCTGTGGGAATTTGAAGAAGAGATCGGTTCACCAAATTTCGAGGAGATCATCACGAAGGCTGGCTCGGATCTCGACACTGACTCGGTAGTTGTCTCCGACACCGTGTGGGTATCGAGAGAGCGACCTGCGTGTTCGGCCGGGTTGCGTGGATTACTTGGATTCCTGCTCACGTTGGAGACCGGTACCACCGACACCCATTCTGGCGAAGTGGGTGGCGCTGCGCGCAATCCGATTGCTGAGCTAATGCGTCTGGTTTGTGACCTCTACGACCCCATTACCGGGATGGTTTTGATCAAAGGTTTTTACGACGACGTGATTCCGCCTTCGGAGACTGAACTCAACGACTGGGCAAACTGTGGTTTCACCGCTAGCGGCTTCAAGAAAGCGCATCACTTGAAACTAATGCGCACGGAGGATTCGCTTGAAGTGATGAAGCGAATCTGGGGGCAGCCGACCTTTGAAATTCATGGAGTGGTTGGCGGCTACCAGGGGCCGGGTCTGAAATCCATCGTGCCCCCGCGAGCCGAAGTTAAGGCATCCTGCCGCCTGGTTCCGGGACAGGATCCGGAGAAGATCAGACGACTCATCGAAGCGGCGGTAAAGGATAAGAATCCGGACGTAAACATGCAGTTTGAGCACGCCGCACCGGCATTTCGTACCCCAATGGACGGACCGCTACCCGGACTCTTAAAGGAAGCGGTCAAATTTGCGTTTGAGCGTGACGCAGTTTTTGTCAGAGACGGAGGAACGATCGGCGCGATGACGAGTATTGAGAAAGTCTTGAAGTGTCCGGTGTTGTTTCTCGGTTTGTCGCTTCCGGAGCATGGCTATCATGCGCCTAATGAAAACTTTGATTGGCAACAGGCTTCGGGAGGAATGGTGGCGTTCGCAAAATACTTCGAAGAGATTGCCAACCTGGGCAAGAACAAGTAGCCGCGGATAAACGCGGATCAGAAAACTTTCAACCGCCAAGACGCCAAGACACCAAAAACGCCAAGGTGGAAATAGTTAACTGTCCGACGGTACTGCAACGTGACGTGCCTGACCTTTCTATCTGACTTGGCGATCTTGGCGTCTTAGCGTCTTGGCGGTAACTCAAATCACACACGCCAGCCGCTCTTCATTCAACGCGATAAAGCCGAGCCGTTCGTAAAACTTCCGCGCTTCAGGATTCTCGAGGTGCACGGCCACGTCAATCCGCGTCACCGATTCTTTTCTGAGTTGCTCCTTAAGTTGCTCCAGCAGCGCAGTACCTATCCGCCGGCCCCGACGGTCCGCCTTAACTGAAACGTCATCAAGCTTGGCAACCACAGCTCCCATGGAGGTGGAGATGGCGTAGCAGACCACGCAAATTCCGCCTACACCACTCTCGTCGAAGGCCATCCAAACAAATCCCAGTTCCGGCTGTTCAAGAAAGAGGTCGAGCGCATCGTTGAGTCCCTGAAGTCCGCGATCACCATATGCTTTGCTGCTGTCGAGGTAATGTTCGTCTTGATTGAGAAACGCGCTGAGCATTTCATACGCGTTACTGACGTCGGCGGCCGTCATCTTGCGACAGGTAATCAAAGGGAAGCTCCTTTCGAAAGAATTGTAACGCCAAACGGTTAGTTTCCGGACGCCGCGGTTCCTCTCAAGCTCAAAATCGAAGGACGGCCGCAAACTAACAGTTTGCTTTACATCGCGAGGTTTTATCATGCCACACAACTTAGGCGATGCTATAATACGCCTTCCACATTCCAGGCAAAGCAATTCCATTCTCTGAAAATCGAGGCCCAAAAACCATGAAGCATCTCCTCCTGTCGACTCTGCTCTTGATTCTCGCTGGCTCGTCACTCGCATTCGGTCGGGAAGCGAAACTCGTCCGCTATCCGCACTATCACAATGGCCGTATTGTTTTTAGCTATCTCGGCGACATTTGGACCGCGGACGAGAATGGCCAGAACGTTCAGCGTTTGACGGTTAATCGTGCCCGTGATGTTTATGCCCGATTTTCGCCGGATGGAAAATGGATCGCCTTCTCGAGTGAACGCAACGGCAACCTCGATGTTTTCATCATTCCCTCTGATGGTGGCGCAGCCAAACAGCTGACCGTGCATTCGGCCGACGACACGGTGCTTGGCTGGCGACCCGATTCACGGGCGGTACTTTTTAGCAGCAACCGCGGCGAAGATTTCGCGAACCAACTGTATCTCGTGAGTGTCGATGGAGGATTGCCCAGCAAAGCGGGAACCGACATGGGCGTGCAGGCAGCCTATTCACCCGACGGCAAACGGTTGGCCTATAACCCAAAGTCCCAGGTCTACTGGCGCAAATACTACCGCGGCTCCAATCAGAGTGACATCGTGTTGTTGGACGTGGCGTCGAAAAAGTTTACTCAGTTGACTGACTTCGACGGCCACGATTCATGGCCCATGTGGGGTAACGACGGCGGCATCTACTTTGTTAGTGACCGTGATGGCAATGGGCTAACCAACATCTGGCGCATTTCCGGCGATGGCGGTAAAGCCGAGCGGATCACTTCATTCAAGACCGGCGATGTGCGCTGGCCCGCAGTCAGCAGTGACGGCCGCACTATCGTCTTCGAGCACGATTTCGGCATTTGGAAGCTCGACCTGAGCAGCAAAAAGGCGTCTCCAATCCCGCTCAACATTGCGGCTGAGACCCAGGAAAACCTAAACGAGGTGCAGGGCTTCAACTCGCAGTCAGACGACTTTGATCTAGCACCATCCTCACGACGCCTCGCCTTTTCAATTCACGGAGAAATCTTTACCGCACCCGTCGAAGAGGGTGATCTCAAGCAACTGACCGATGGCCCGGCTCGTGATCGTTCCGTCAGTTATGCACCTGACGGCAAGTCGATAGCCTTCGTTTCTGATCGCAGCGGCCGCGAAGAAATCTTTGTGGTTGCCACCGATGGCGCGGGAGAGGCGCGGCAGATTACCAATATCGACACGCTAAAGCTCGGCTATCGTTGGTCTCCAGATTCGAAAGCGATCGCTTTCTCGACTTCTGACGGCAAGTTGCGCACGGTCGACACCGCTACTAACAAGGTCACCGAGATTGATTCGTCAAACTACGGCAACGTCAGCATGCCAACGTGGTCGCCCGACGGCAAATGGCTCGGCTACTCCAAGTCTGACATCACGCGCACTTCCGACATTTATTTGAGCGACTCATCCGGTTCGGAAAAGAACGCACACAAGCTGACCTTTGACTCGAATAACGATGTGAATCCTGTGTTTTCGGCAGATGGCCGCAAGCTCTACTTCCAACGCGTGGAAGCCACTGGTGGCAACACTCCTAACTCCGTTCAGATCTATTCAGTAGTCCTCGAACGGTTGGATCGCGATCCGGATGATGCGGAAGAACGGGCGGAAGCAGAAGCGACCCCGACTCTGCCGGCAGATGGTCCTGAAGGCGCGGCGGCGATTGCCGGAGCCGGAGGCCGTCGTGGACCAGCGGAGCGGCGCGGGCCACCACGAGAGATCAAGATGGATTGGGCGGGAATGAAGCGGCGCACGCGCCAGATCACCCGCATGCCGTTTCCTGTTTCCAGTTACACGGTGGCTCCTGATAGTCGCACCTTGGTTTTCGTTACGAGTGAACCAGCCGGCACGGCCAACGTCCCGGTGATCTATTCGATCCAGGATGACGGCAAACGCCTCGCGCGCATTTTGTCAGGACAGCCGCCCAGTGAAGACGGTGGCCAGGGTGGTGGCGGCGGTGGCTTCGGCGGCGGTATCTCCGAGCTGAATATTTCTCGCGATGGCCGGACGCTCTTTTTCAGCGAGCGTGACGCCATTTATTCCGTCGCTGTGCCTGCGTCACCTGCGCCCGGATCAGCGGCCGCTGCCGCCGCAGCCAGTGCGCCGCGCGGTGAAGGCGCCCGCCGGCGAATTAACTTTAACGTAAGAGTGCGCGTCGATCGTCAGGCCGAGTGGGCCGAAATGTTTGACGATGCCTGGCGAACGATGAAGTACCGTTTCTATGATCCGCAGATGCACGGAATGAACTGGGACGCGGCGCGTGAAAAGTATCGGCCGCTGGTCGACTTTGTCGGCGACCGCCAGGAGCTGCTGAATATCGTCAACGAAATGATTGGGGAGTTGAATGCTTCCCACACGGGCGCCGCGCCGCCTCCTCGCGGGGCAGCTGGCGGCGTTTCGACCGGTCATCTCGGGGTTGAGCTCGAGGCAGACAACGCCGCCGGGCGTTATCGCGTGACCTACGTATATGAAGATGGTCCAGCCGATAAGGATTGGGTACGTGTGGGCGTCGGCGATTATCTTATCGCTATCAACGGTAAGCAGGTGAAGGCTGGCGACAACTATTGGCAGTTGCTCAACAATCGGCTCAATCGCAAAAGCGAAATCACCTTCAACAATAAAGCCGGTGAAGAAGGCGCCTGGACCACCCGGATCGAGACCATCTCGCCGGCGGCATTCAGTCAGCTGCGCTATGAGCGCTGGGTAAAGGAACGTCGCAAGAAGGTAGATGAACTTTCAGGCGG
This sequence comes from Pyrinomonadaceae bacterium, assembly GCA_031396065.1. Taxonomy (GTDB): domain Bacteria; phylum Acidobacteriota; class Blastocatellia; order Pyrinomonadales; family Pyrinomonadaceae; genus PSRF01. Next base: position 37,235 of record JANNJZ010000368.1, read on the forward strand.
ACGGATTGGCTATCTTCACATTCAGGCGATGAACCCGCCTTCGCTGCGGAAGTTTGAAAAAGAGATTCGAGAGTTTCGCAACAAGGAAGCCCTGGTGATCGACCAGCGCTGGAACGGCGGCGGCAACATCGAACAGGAACTGCTGGCCATCCTGGTCCAACGTCAATACCAGATTTGGCAACCGCGCGGAACGGAAGCAACTGGACGGCCTTTCGCAGGGTTCTTCGGGCCGAAGATTGTTCTGCAAAACTGGCGTTCAGCGTCGAATGCAGAAATGTTTCCGGCTGGTTTCCGCGCGCTCGGACTTGGCAAAGTAGTGGGCACTCCCACGATGGGCGCGGTGATCGGCACCGGCAGTTATTCGCTGATTGATGGCTCAACCGTACGCACCCCGGGCGTGGGGGTTTTCCTCGCCGATGCTAAGCGCACCAACATGGAAAACAATGGGGTGCAACCGGACGTGCTGGTCGACAACTCGCCGGCGGACGCGCTGGCAGGTCGCGACCGTCAGTTGGAAGTAGCGGTTGAAGAACTAATGAAGCAACTACAGGGAGCAAAGCGCAACCTGGCTAGCAAAGAGGAGTGAATCCCTTTCCCTACAGTCTATCGGGACCATAGGCCCGCAGTTTATTACCCTGGGTTTTCAGTCCGCCTAAGCGGACGAATGATAGTAGCCCACCGATTCATCGGTGGGATCCGAAGAGGGATCTGAAGGTGTAGTCCGTGAGCGGACGGCTGAAGTCGGATGGCAGAGATCCACTTCTTTCAGTCGTCCGCTTCACGGACTTCGTCGTAAAAACCTCCCTTCCAAGCGATTAATCGTTGGGCTGTTCTTATTCGTTCGATATCGCGGACCAGTTGGGTTTCAAAAGGGCGCTAGATAATCGAGCGCGGAACGCTGCAAGCGAAACCTCAGGTTGCGTTCTCATAAGTGCAGGACAACGGCCATGGAGCCGCAGGCATCAGTTGAGAGAATCCGATTATTTGGACAAAGTGATCCGAACGAGATCAGATAAGGCAACCACACATGAAACTCAAGGCGTCGCTCGCGCTCATCCTGGTTTGGATGATGCTGCTTATGCTCCTCCCACAACCTTCAGTACCACTTGTGATCGGTCAAGACCTCGACAAACCTGCCGCTGATGGTTTGCGCTTTCGACTGAGTGAAGGAACCGAGAAGGTCGAAGCCCCCGCACCCGGCCCCACTGTCGCCGCCGCGACTGCTTTGTCAGAAGCCGAAACCAAAAAACTGCTCGCACGTTTGCCCGCGCTTAAACCAGAAGAAGGCGATACGGTCGCGTTCAAGCTTCGCGAACGGTCACTGCCACCGCCGCGGGCTGGTCAAACCATTCAAGCTGCTTTCGCTTTGCCAACGACGCCGGCCCCGCCACGTCCGGTCAAAACCAGCGCTCCACTGGAGGTCACCCGCTTCGCCCCGGAAGGTGAAGTCGCCTTAGCTCCAATGTTGAGCATTACTTTTTCTCAGCCAATGGTCGCGGTTTCGTCGCAGGAGGAAGCCGCCTCCAACGTTCCAGTCACGCTTACCCCACAGCCCAAGGGAAAATGGCGCTGGCTCGGTTCGCAGACACTGGTCTTCCAGCCTGAGGCAGAAGGCGGCAGGCTGCCGATGGCCACCGTTTATACACTCAACATTCCGGCCGGGACCAAGTCAGCGCTCGGCAATGCTATGCCGGTAGCCAGGACCTTTACCTTCGCGACGCCGCCGCCGACATTGAAAAACTCCTATCCGAGTGGTGACAGCCAACCGCGCAATCCATTAATTTTCCTCGAGTTTGATCAGCAAATCGACGCTGACCGAATATTTGCAAACCTCAAGCTTCAGCCGGCCATCGCTGGCGCAAGGCTTCGTCTGGCCACTTCCGAAGAGATAGCTGCCGACCAGTCTGTCAGCAATCTCGTCAAGCAAGCCCAGGCTGGACGCTGTCTCGTCGTCCGCCCAATCGGTGCTGATGGGGCAACGAAAGATGCGCTTCCGACGGGCACTCACGTCCGTCTCGAAATCCCGGCCGGGACGCCTTCACTCGAAGGCCCGCGCACGACAGTAAAAGATCAGAGTTTTAGTTTCACAACCTACGGACCTTTGCGCGTGATCGGTACCGAGTGTGGTTATCAGAAGCGCTGCTCACCGTTCGATCCGTTTTCTCTCTCATTGAGCAATCAACTCGACGACGAAAGCTTTCGACCCGAACAAATCAAAATCACCCCGGAGATCCCCGACGTAAAAATCAGTCAGTCGTACCGTCAAATCCAAATCGCCGGCTTCAAACGCAGCAACACGACCTACACCGTCACACTTGACCGCGGTATCAAAGACACGTTTGGGCAAACGCTCTCGGGAGAGAACCAACACACTTTCAAAGTAACCACTGCTGAGCCGGTGTTGTTCACCACCGGCGATGGCTTCATGGTACTTGACCCTGCGGGCAAGCGCGCGTTCACCGTCTACAGCCTTAACTATTCCCAACTGCGAGTAGCCATCTACAAAGTCACTCCGGACGACTGGACGCAGTTTCGACAGTATCAGGCCGCCCGCTACCAGAGTCCCCGCAACGCGCCGGTGCCGCCGGGAAAACTGGTTTCGAACACGGTCGTCGACGTCAAAGGCGGCCGGGATCAACTGACAGAAACTGCGATTGATCTTTCGGCTGGGCTGGACGAGGGCTACGGTCAGGTGTACGTCAAAGTAGAACCGGTGGAGCGTCCGGAAGACAAGAACAAGCCGGTCACTGTTTATGCCAACCGATCTAACCGAGCCGAAGCGTGGGTACAGTCAACCGACATCAGCCTGGACGCCTTTGCTGATAAGAACGAACTACTCGTTTGGGCCAACTCGCTCAAAGACGGTCACCCGCTTGCCGGTGTTGAACTGAGCGTCGCCGTGGACGATCTTACCGGCACGACGGGAGCCGACGGGTTAGCGCATCTCGCCTTCAAATCTGCGCCGAGAGCAACAGCACCCAAGCCTTCGTTGTTGCTGGTGGCGCGTCGTGGCAAAGATGTGGCAATCCTGCCGCCGAACTTTTATTCCTACTATTACAACCAGAACGAGGGTGGCAGCTGGCGGCGCGCCGATTCTCGCGATTCACTCAGTTGGTATGTGATAGACGATCGCAAACTTTATCGTCCCGGCGAAGAAGTAAACATCAAGGGATGGATTCGAAAAATAGACTTAACTCCCAGGGGCGGTACCGAGATGTTCGCGGCGGCAGGGGAGACGGTCAACTACATCTTGAAAGACTCCCAGAATAACGAGATCACGAAAGGGACCGTGAAGCTGAACGCGCTGGCCGGCTTCAATTTTAAGGTTAGCCTTCCGGCAACAATGAATCTTGGCGGCGCGACTCTCGAATTTGCTCTCGCCGAGAACGGCGGCACTTATTCCCACAACTTCCAGGTGCAGGAGTTCCGCCGGCCCGAGTTTGAGATCACGGCCCGAGCTTCCGAGGCGCCACACTTCGTTGGTTCCTTCGCGACCGCCACCATGACCGCTGCCTATTACTCCGGTGGGCCATTGGCCGCCACCGAAGTGGACTGGACCGTCACCTCGCGAGCGACAAACTATACGCCGCCGAATCGCGACGACTACACGTTTGGGAAGTTTTACGCCTGGTGGCGAAATGATGACCGGAACGACGGGACAAACGAGCAATCATTCAAAGGCCGCACGGATGCGGAAGGCAAACACACGCTGAAGATGGACTTCGATGCGGTGAACCCGGCCCGCCCTTCGAGTGTCACCGCCCAGGCCCGGGTGCAGGACGTGAACCGCCAGACGCTGGCATCAACTACCACGCTACTGGTCCACCCGGCGGATCTGTACGTCGGCTTGAAGTCGAAGCGTTCGTTCGTACAGAAGGGCGAGGCGTTTGACATAGCCACCATCGTTACAGGTCTCGACGGCAAAGCTCTTGCCGGTCGCGAAGTGCAGCTGCGGCTCATCCGGCTCGAATATGTCTCCACCAAGGGTCAATGGAAGCAAGAGGAACGCGACCCGCAGGAACAAACCCTTAAGAGCGGGACAGACGCAGTAAGTGCGCGCTTTCAAACTAAGGAAGGCGGCATGTACCGGCTGACGGCCCGTGTGCGCGACGATCGTGAGCGCTTGAACGAGAGCGAAGTATCCTTGTGGGTAGCCGGCGGGAAGTTGCCACCGAACCGCAAAGTCGAACAGGAGAAAGTTGAACTCATTCCTGACCGTCGGAACTATGTCGGCAATAGCGTGGCCGAGATTCTGGTTCAATCACCATTCGCACCGGCAGAGGGCGTGTTGACGATCCGGCGATCCGGCGTGCTACGCACCGAGCGATTTACGATGACGGAAAACTCCTACACTCTGCGCATCCCGATCGAAGAAGCGATGATGCCGAACGTCTTTGTGCAAGTCGATCTGGTGGGCGCGGCCGTGCGGGTTGACGATGATGGGAATGCACTGCCGAATCTCCCAAGGCGTCCGGCATTCGCCGCCGGTGAGATCAAATTGGAGATAGAACCTTCAGCGCGACGACTTAGCGTGACTGCCACTCCGCGCGAGGCTGTGCTTGAGCCAGGCGCGGAGACGCTGGTTGATGTTGAAGTCAAAGATGCGAGTGGGAAAAGTGTGGCCGGCACAGACACGGCTGTGATCGTTGTCGATGAATCTGTGTTGGCGCTCACAAATTATAAGCTCACCGATCCGATAAGTATCTTCTACGGCGAACGCAATGAAGATGTGAACGACTATCATTTGCGTGAGCGCGTGAAGCTGGCAGATCCTGAATCAGTGAAACAACTTGTCGAAACCAGTCAGACCGTTGTCAGCCAGGACGCCTCCCTGGGCAATACAATGATGGCCCGACGTGTGATGGAGTTACCGATTAATGGTCGCAATGTTTCGAGTCTTCTGGCAATGTCGGAGAGCGTAACCGTAACCTCCGATGCCTCGGGCAGCGATCAATCCCAGATAGCGCTGCGGCAAAACTTTAACGCGCTCGCCGTCTTCGCGGCATCGATGCCTACCGACGCGAACGGCCGAGCGCAGGTGAAGGTCAAGCTACCCGACAATCTGACGCGCTATCGGGTGATGGCCGTCTCAGTTGCCGGCGGCAAACTCGCCGGCTCGGGCGAATCCGCCATCACCGCCCGCAAACAATTGATGGCCCGCCCATCAGCCCCGCGTTTCCTCAACTACGGCGACGTGGCCGAACTCCCGGTAGTTCTCCAAAACCAAACCAGCCAGGCGATGAACGTCAGTGTTGCTGTGCGTGCTTCCAATGCCGATTTAACTGAGGGTGCGGGTCGCCGCGTTACTGTTCCCGCCAACGACCGCGTTGAAGTTCGCTTCCCGATCGCCGCAGTCAAACCCGGCACGGCGCGTTTCCAGATTGCCGCGGCTTCAGGCATGGCGGTAGATGCGGCGGAAATCTCGCTCCCCGTTTACACGCCGGCGACGACGGAAGCTTTCGCAACCTACGGCGTGATCGACACCGGCAGCATTGCGCAGCCAGTCCAGGCTCCGGCTGATGTCGTCAAGGCTTTCGGCGGGCTGGAAGTCACCACCGCATCCACCCAACTTCAGGAACTCACCGACGCTGTCATCTATCTCGTCAACTATCCCTACGGGTGTACCGAGCAAATTTCTTCGCGAGTAATAGCCATCGCGGCGCTTAAGGACGTGCTCACCGCCTTTGAAGCGAAGGGTCTTCCTTCGCCGGAAGCGATGCGTGATTCCGTAAGTCTTGATCTCAAGCGACTGGAAGGTCTGCAAAACGATGATGGGGGTTTCGGCTTTTGGCGTCGCGGTGAAGAGTCGTTTCCTTACGTCTCGGTCCATGTTGCTCATGCCCTGGTACGAGCCCAAGGCAAGGACTTCGCTGTGCCCGAGGAGATGCTCACAAGATCGAGGGCCTATTTGCGCGACATCGAAAAGAGGATTCCCAAAGAGTACAGCGCGGAATCGAAGCGGGCGATTCAGGCTTACGCACTCTACGTTCGTGCTCTGGTAAAAGACCGCGACGCGGCGAAGGCACGCAAGCTCATCGCCGAAGCAGGCGGAGTTGAAAAGCTCTCACTCGAGTCCCTTGGTTGGCTCTTATCAGTGCTGTCAGGCGATGCCTCTTCTGCAAGAGAGATCGATAGCATCCGCCGACATTTGAACAATCGAGTTACCGAAACCGCCGGCGCCGCGCACTTCGCCGATTCCTACAGCGACGGCGCCTACACCATTCTGCATTCCAACCGCCGCGCGGACGGCGTGTTGCTCGAGGCGCTGATTGGCAACCAGCCGCAAAGTGATCTGATTCCAAAACTAGTGCGCGGCTTGCTCTCCAATCGTCGTCGCGGCCATTGGACCAACACGCAGGAGAACGTCTTCATTCTGCTCGGGCTAGACCGCTACTTCGGAACTTACGAACGCGTGACCCCGAATTTCGTGGCCCGCGTCTGGCTCGGCAACAGTTACGCCGGGGAGCAGGTTTTCAAAGGACGTTCAATTGAACGCCAGCAACTCAACCTGCCGATGTCCGTTTTGGTTGAACGCACATCCAGCGCGCCGGCGAATCTGACCATCGGCAAAGAAGGTGCAGGACGTCTTTATTTCCGCATCGGCACGCAGTATGCGCCGGCGAATCTGAAACTCGCCGCCGCCGACTACGGTTTCAAAGTTGAGCGCAAATATGAAGGAATTGATGATCCAGCAGACGTGAAGCTCGAAGCTGATGGCAGTTGGAGTATTCGAGCCGGAGCCCGAGTGCGCGTGAAGCTAACCATGTCGAACCCGGCGCGGCGTTATCACGTTGCCCTGGTCGATCCACTGCCGGCTGGACTCGAAGCGCTGAACCCGGCCCTGGCGACCACGGAACAACTACCCGATGAATCAACGGATGCAGGTGTCAGTCGTGGAGGACGAGGTCTCTTTGATTACTACTGGTTCTGGCGCGGCACCTGGTATGAACATCAAAACCTGCGAGACGAGCGAGCCGAGGCCTTCACCTCTTTGCTTTGGGAAGGCGTACATGAGTACAGCTACTTCGCTCGGGCAACGACGCCCGGATTGTTCGTCGTTCCGCCCACAAAGGCTGAAGAAATGTACGCGCCTGAAAGTTTTGGACGAGGCAAGAGTGATCGGGTGAGAGTGAAGTGAAATAATTTTCATTTCACCACGCTATCAATTTCGCGCGCGGGTGGCTGCGAAAAAAGGGCGTCCACGGAGTGACGCCCTACCACTTCGTCAGCCGTCAGACAGGACTATCCCCTCTGGGCTTGAACTCACCACCATCACCTGACCGCATCCCTTACAGGTGGTTGCGGTAGCGAAATTACCAGGCCACTTGGCGCACATTTTAGAGAGAGCAATTAATTTCTCGAAGCCTCGATAGTTAAGCGAGCACACTTGTGGGCCCCTCGCAGGAGCTGCTCAATCTCGATTTTGGTAACGCGAGGCAGGCGCACAAGTGCGCTCACTAAACGGACGATGAATTGAATTAATAGCAGCGCAACCGGGTTAACAACCTTTTCTGGGTGGCTGCGGCTTACTCTTCCGGTCCAGCGCAGGTTGGTCCGTGCAGGGCAGGTATCTTCTGACTAATGACAGGATAATTCGGAGCTTCGTCAATGTTGATCTGGGTCCAGTGTGCATAGTTTTCCGGCACATTGGTGTCGGCGAAGATTGCTTCCACCGGACATTCAGGTACGCAGGCATCACAATCAATGCAAGTGTCAGCATTAATGTAGAGCCGGTCAGTCAGCTCGTGAAATGCTTCGACCGGGCACACCGCCGCACAGTCGGTATATTTGCAGTCAACACATAACTCAACAACTACATAGGTCATTGGTGGAATAAGCTCCTTTCGATAATGGACAGATACTTATTCAGTAATGCGGGTAATGTCAACTGAAAAATGCCGGCGGGTTGCAGCTAATAATATTCTCTGTGGCGAACAGAGTTGGGGAAGGACTTTCGTGAAGATCCCGATGAGGCCCTTTTCTCAACGCTGCCTGGTCCGTTCACTGTTTTGTTCACAACCGGATCACCTTCGTAGGTAACCTGCGATGGTCCGGAGACAGTTACGTCGAGCTGGGCCACGCCAGGCACCTCTACTCTGGAAACGCTGGGAGCGCAAGCATCCTGCCTGCACTGAAGCTGGGAGCGCAGGCATCTTGCCTGCAATGAGCGCGTAGCGCGAACAACGCGTGGCGGTGGAGCGGCTGGGCGAAAACCTCGCACCTTGCGGTACTCCGGCAGGCGAGCCGCCTGCGGTCCCAGCTACCGCAAAGACTCTTGACGTGAATAACCCAACGTGCGCGTCGTGTTTTCGGTCACGCTCGGCAATGCCTCACCCAACGTTCGCGGTTGAGCTTGATGCAGTTCATTCGCCATGACCGGTGGCGGTGGAATTTCAATCACCTTCCGCTCGCTGGAACCGGTGAGCCGAGACAGCTGCCTGACCAGGAGAATCTCAGTAATGGCTACAATCAAAAAGGTGAAGAGCATGTAGAAACCCACAATGGGTTCGCTCAAATGCGCGTCTACGCTCAGAGTGACCATTCCGCCCAACATGATTCCCATGCCGATTAAACCAATCAGCGTGATGGCGGCTAAGAAAGCGGCGATCGACTTCGTTTGAGAAGGAGTTTCCGTGCGTTCCTTCAAACTAACCCCGCAGCGGTTGCAGTAACTAAGTCCGGGCGCCAAAGGCGAGCCGCAAGTTGCACAATACATAAATTTCTTCCTTCCACCAATTAACTACGTGGGGGAACCGCGGGTCTTAAGGCAGCCCAGCGAAGAACTGACCGGAGATTAGGTCGATACTAAGATCGTCCTACCCGCCGCAATTGTCCGACCCGCCGCCGTCAGGCGTAACCAGACCGAGGCTTCGCACAAGAGAAACGGTCGCAACCCCACTCATGTTCCGGCATTCTTAACCAGGTGGCAGTGGGCAGTAGGCAGTAGGCAGTAGGCAGTAGGCAGTAGGCAGTAGGCAGTAGGCAGAGAGCGTGGCGCGAAGGCTGTTTGCGCTCCTGCCTCTGCCTTCTGCTTACTGCTTTCTGCTTTCTGCTTTCTGCTTACTGCTTACTG
>JANNJZ010000377.1:0-51337 GCA_031396065.1 Pyrinomonadaceae bacterium
GGTGAAGGTCAGGGAGTACCTGAGGGACAAAGCCACTCGATTGATTGGTCCAAATTGTCCCGGCATCATTAGCCCCGGCAGGTGCAAGATAGGGATCATGCCGGGTCATATTCATCGCGAAGGCCGGATTGGAGTCGTATCGCGCTCGGGCACGCTCACCTATGAAGCCGTGGGTCAGTTGACGGCGTTGGGCATGGGCCAATCGAGCGCCATCGGCATCGGTGGCGATCCAATAGTGGGGACTTCCCACGTGGATGCTTTGCGGTTGTTCCAGGCGGACGATGAGACCGATGGAATAGTGATGATCGGAGAAATTGGCGGCACCGCTGAAGAAGAGGCCGCGGCTTTCGCAAAGGAGCATGTGACCAAGCCGATAGTCGCCTTCATCGCCGGACAGACTGCGCCTCCCGGACGCCGGATGGGCCATGCAGGGGCCATCATTGCCGGTGGCAAGGGCACTGCGGCGGAGAAAATGAAAGCGCTTGAAGACGCGGGCATTCATGTGGTGCGGTCGCCGGCGGATATCGGAACTGGAATGAGGGAAGTTCTGGGCGCGAGTTAGGCTGCTTAGCAATTTCTGCCGCGGATTAGCGCGGGTGTTCGCGGATTAAGAAGAATAACAGAGCGCCTGAGTTCACGGCCGTGGATTGTTTTTAGTCCAGATTCGCGTCTATCCGCGTGCATCCGGGGCCAAATTAAATAAGGAGATAATCAACAGAGCAGATGGGGAATCTTACATTCGGAATCATCAAGCCCGACGCCGTTAGCGCGGGAAATAGCGGTCACATCATTCAGCGAATCAGCGATGCTGGTTTTAAACTCCGGGCGATGAAAACTCTGCACATGAGTTTGAAAGAAGCGGAAGGCTTTTACGCAGTTCACAGCGAACGCCCATTTTTTGGCGGCTTAACTGAGTTCATGTCGAGCGCGCCGTGCGTGGTTATGGTTTTGGAAAAGGAAGGCGCAGTGAAGGCTTGGCGCGACCTGATGGGGGCCACTGATCCAGCCAAGGCGGACGAGGGGACCCTGCGCAAAGAGTTCGGCGGGTCGTTAGGAGAAAACGCAGTTCACGGTTCAGATTCCGACGAGAACGCAGCGATCGAGATCGCCTACTTCTTTAGTCAGCTTGAGCTGGTTTAATGTTTCTCAGATTTCTTTCTCGTGCAGCTCTCATTCACACCGTGGTTAGAGAGTGTTGAAAACTGATTGTAGGGGTGGCACTCCGTGGCTACCCCTCGTCAAGATTGGGATATCCTCCAGCAGTTGAGGTCCCGAAGAGGGGTGCCAACGGAGTGACACCCCTCCAATCATTTCACATAAGTGTTTTGAGTTCGACATCCGGTGACTAACTATGAAGCGTTGTCCGACATGCAACCAGCAGTTTACTGACGAGTGGCTGACTTTCTGCACGCAAGATTGCACGTCCCACGTAGATACGCCGGTCTCGCCGAACGAGCCTCCGGCGACGGTCGCCTATCCGTCGATGCCGCCGAGTGTGAGCCCGTCAGAACAGCCAACGCTGGATTTTCCTGGCGGTTACCAGCCCCCATCGGTGCCAATGTCCGCACCGCACACGCCGCAACCGCTTCAGGGCGGCTGGCAAGCGCCACCTCCGCCGGCATACGCCTCCCAACCGCAAAAGAGCATAGCGGTGCTCTCCATGGTTTTAGGCATCGTTAGCATGACTATTGGTTGGTGTTGCTATTTCGGCGTGTTGACCAGCCCCATTGCTATTGGCTTAGGCATCTTCGCGTTGTTTCAGATGAAGAAGGATCCTACTAAGCATGGCGGTAAAGGGATGGCCATCGCCGGAATCGTCACGGGCGCGCTCTACTTTGTACTGATCTTTTTCATAATTCTGATTTACGGGTTGGGTGCCCTCATGAGTTCGGTGAGTTGACGGTCAGTAGCGGCCCGCTGAGTCCGTTGGCCATCGTAGACGGGTGCCGGAGACGCATTCAGCAGCGCACGTCATAGCCGCTTATTCGTTGCCAGGTGCTGAGGTCGCGCACAAAACGATAACTCGGTTAGAATTGGTAGCGACCTAAACACTGACACCCTCGCATTTTGGAAAGAGCCACTGACTGTGAAACGCTGTCCGACCTGTAATAAATCGTTCCCCGATCGCAATCTCAGCTTTTGCATCGACGACGGTACGCCGCTCATCCCGGTGGATGATCCGCCGGACGAGGTGACGGTAGTTTCTCCATCCGCACGCGATGGACGGAGCCAGGCGGAAGGGTCATCAAGTGGCCCTGATGAAGGCGCGGTTCCTCCTTATCAGGCGCCCGGGACCTACTCTACTCCGGGCGTCTCTGCGTCAAAGAGCAGAGTCTGGCCATGGATTCTGGGTTTACTGTTACTACTTGTGCTGGTAGTTGTGGGGATGGCAACCGTTGCCTGGTTCTATCTAAAACCGCTCCAAAGAGTCTCAGTTAACACAAACACCACCAATACAAATACCGGCAGTAACAATACCAATGCTAGCAACGGTGATAACGGCAACTGGAACAGTTCAAATAACAATTCGAACAGTGGTAATGAGAATCTAAATGACAACTCGGAAGCGGCCGATGCCACTCCCGCTCCGACCGACGAGGCCGCTGTTCTGGCCGACTTGACGAACCTGGAACATGAATGGACAGTCGCCAATATTAATGCGGACAAACAAAAATTGAATCGAATTCTCGCCGACGACTATGTGGGCGGCCTCATTGATGGTCGGTCACAAGGCAAAGCTGAATACCTGAGAACAATTGAGCGCGACCCGACGATTGAGAAGTGGGAGTTTGACGATCTGAAAGTTAGTTTGAAACGTGATCGCGCAACGCTTACCGGTAGCCTCCGTCTCAAGCTTAAGGACCAGGATGTGGCGTATCGCTTTGTAGACAAGTTTGTGTGGCGAGACGGAAGGTGGCAAGCTACAGGTTCCGAAGTGACACCGTTGAAAGAAGTGGGAACAGCCCTATAGGACTTCACCAGCTATGTCGATAATCACTGATGTAATCCAATCAACCAAAGCCATCATCCAGGGAATGGGTTTGACTTTGTCATACATCCCAAAGCGGAAATGGACGGTTCAATATCCGGAAGAGCCTGTGACGGTGCAGCCTCGATACCGGGGGCAGCATCTGCTCCATGTTGACGAGCTCGGCCGAGAGAAGTGCGTGGCCTGTTTTCTCTGTGCCGCCGCCTGTCCTTCTGATTGTATTTACATCATCGCCAAAGATGACCCGCGATTACCCGAGGAGCGCATCGGCGTCGATGAACGTTATGCCGAGGTTTACAACATCGATTATGGTCGGTGCATCTTTTGTGGCTACTGCGTCGAGGCTTGTCCGAAAGATGCCATCACTCACGGATACAACTTCGAGCTTTCTGTTTACAACCGCGCTGACCTGCTCAAGACGAAGGACGACTTGCTGATTACCAAACAAGTGCAGTCCCGGAATTACCGAGTGGCATCGTCAACGGAGGACGTAGATTCGGAATACAAAGAAGTCTGAAAGGTCAGAGGGCAGAGATCAGAGGTCGGAGATTAGAAGCTTCATCCTGGGGATTAACAACCGGAATTGAGGGTTCAAGGAATCATTCATAGAACTTCAACATTGCGCTAAATCTCTGATCTCTGACTTCCGACTCCTGATCTCCGACTCATGTCTTACAAACAATTCCACTACCGTTGGGAATACGATCTGAAGGCTACCCCGGAAAAACTGTGGAGTTTTGTAGCTGATACAAACCGCTTCAACCGTGACACGAACGTCCCGTCAGTCGAGGCAGATAGTCCGTCTCGCAGTCTTCGAAACGCCCGTCGTCGAGTTCGACTCTCAGTCCTGGGGATGCCCGTGGAATGGGAGGAACAGCCGTTCGAATGGGTAAGGCCTTTAAGGTTTGGGGTCGTACGTTCCTACAGTAAGGGACCGATTGCCGAGTTGAAGGCTTTGGCTCTGTTGTCGGTCAAGGCCGTCGGTGGGACTAAGCTTACCTATGAGGTTTGGGTAACGCCGAAATCCTTGCTCGGCGTAGTTGCCATCCCAATTCAAATTGGACTGCTCGCCTCCCGCCGATTTCGCAGCGCGTTCAAGAAGTACGACGAGTTGGCCCTGATCGAAGCATCACCTGCCGAGACTCTGCCGGCACCTGAGCTTTCCAGTGCTTCCGCGGGTCGACTGCCAGCCATTAAAGAACGCCTTCTCGCCGATGGTGCTGACGACGAAGTTGCCGATCGGCTGATTGAATTCATTAAGCAGGCGGATGATTTTGCGTTAACGCGGATCAAGCCTTATGAGTTGGCCGACGATTGGGAGGTTCCGCGGCGGGTTGTTCTCGAAACCTGTCTACGAGCTACGCGAGCGGGTCTGCTCGATCTGCAATGGGATTTGCTCTGCCCGTTGTGTCGCGGACCTCAGGAGAGTGGAACTTCCTTAAAGGACATCAACCCTGAGGGCCACTGTACAACTTGTCGGATTGACTTCACTGCCAACTTCGATCGCTTCGTTGAGTTGACCTTCCGTCCAAACGCTTCGATCCGTTCAGTCGACGTGAAAAATTATTGCGTTGGCAGCCCCGAGCGCACTCCGCATGTGGTGGCCCAGCAGTTGTTGCCGGGCCACTCCCAACGAACCCTTAACATGCCGCTTGAGCCAGGTAACTATCGATTCCGCGCTCTCGAGTTGCCGGGTGAATACCGGGTCAAGGTCTCGGCGGAGGGGGTCAAGTCGGCATCCGTTTCGGTATCGAACGATGGTTGGTCCCGGGAAGAATTGGCGATTGCCTTGCGCCCCGAACTGGATCTTCGGAACGAGACAGATGCCGAACATCTGATCATCCTTGAACGATTGGCTTGGAGCGACCAGGCAGCTACGGCGGCCGAAGTCACCGCATTGCAAATCTTCCGCGATCTCTTTGCCAGCGAAGCTTTAAGACTTGGAGAACAAATCTCGGTGGGTACGCTGACGGTGCTCTTCACCGATCTGCGAAATTCCACCCAGCTGTACCGGGAAATTGGAGACGCCACGGCCTTCGGTCGGGTGATGAGCCATTTCGACGTATTGAAGAAAGCGATCGCGGAGGAAGATGGGGCGTTGGTCAAAACGATCGGCGATGCAGTGATGGCTGTCTTCCGGCATCCGCCGGCGGCGTTGAGAGCTATGCTGCGGGCGCAGAAGATTCTGGCCGATCCTCCTGACGGTGGGGCACCCTTGACCTTGAAAGCTGGTATTCATACGGGACCCTGTATCGCGGTTACGCTGAACGAGCGGCTTGACTATTTTGGCTCAACTGTAAATATGGCGGCGCGGCTGGAAGGCTTATCGACTGGTAACGACGTCATTATCTCGCGGGCTCTCTACGACGATCCGGAGGTGCGCGCGCTGGTGGACTCCGCAGAAATCGAGGCGAGCGCATTTGATGTTGAGTTGAAGGGTTTTGAAAAGGAACGCTTTGAATTGTGGCGGGTGGCTCCTTGTAAAGCAAACTGTTAGTTTGCGACGACTGGTTCACTCAAGCCGCAGCCTCCGCCTCGACCGCAAACTAACAGTTTGCTTTACGTCCGCGTTAATCCGCGGCTGACAAAACGATGCCACTTTTAGAAGCACGAAATGTTTCGAAGGTCTACCAGATGGGTACGACCAGCGTCGCTGCGCTCGATAATGTTTCCCTGACTATGCAGGAAGGCGAGTTTGTTTCGATTCAAGGAACCTCGGGCTCGGGAAAGAGTACGCTGCTGAACATGGTTGGTGGTCTGGATCATCCTACGAACGGCGAAATCCTCTTCAATTCGAAGCCACTGGCGCCGTTGAGTAAGAAGGAGATGGCTCGGTACCGCCGTTATTCGGTTGGGATGATTTTCCAGAACTTCAATCTGATCCCCACAATGACCGCTGAAGAGAATGTACGTTTGGCTTTGGCCTTCGGCGGGATTCGTGGGATGCAGCGGCGGAAGCGAGCGGCGGACCTGTTGGGTCGAGTCGGTCTTTCAGATCGCTTGACGCATCGCCCTTCAGAGCTTTCGGGTGGCGAGCAGCAGCGCGTGGCTATAGCTCGGGCACTGGCGAATAACCCAAAGGTGTTGCTGGCAGATGAGCCAACCGGAAACGTTGACTCGACGCGCGCCCATGAACTGTTGGCGCTGCTGCGCGAGATGGTGACCAGGGATTCGTTAACCATTCTGATGGTCACTCACGACCGCGAACTTGCTACCAGCTTTGCCGATCGAATGATCCTGATGAAAGATGGAAGAGTGGTAGAGGAAGGATGAAGGGGAAAGAAAAATAGGACCAATAAATCCTATAGAGCCGATAGCGGTGTGAGCTTTCTCCCAAAGTGACTATGGCCAAAACCACCGAAATGACCCTCGAGGCCCTGCGCTCGGTCCCACTGTTTGCGTCGTTGGACGACGCTGCAGCAACCGAATTGCGGAATCTCCTGACTGAGACTGACGTTGCCAAGAACACGCAAGTCTTTCATAAGGGCGATACCGGTAACGCAATGTACTTGATCGAACGTGGCAAGGTGCGTATCAGCATTACCGACGAAGATCGACACGAGATTACTCTGGCTGAATTAGCGCAGGGAGACTTCTTTGGCGAGATGTCTCTCATCGACGGTCGCCAAAGATCTGCCGATGCTAAGGTGTTTGATGATGCTCGTTTCGCAGTTCTTTCGCGTCCGGACTTCCTGACGTTTGTTCGCTCGAATCCCGATGTAGCGCTCGGTATGTTAGGCGCGCTTAGCGACCGACTCAGGCGCACTGACGAGCTTTTGCGCTCACGGGTTTCGCGTAACGCCAACGAGGAAGAGCGCAAGCGGGCGACAACCGCCGATCGTGCAGCTGACTTGATCGCCGAGTTTGGTGGTAGTTGGAAGTTCATCGGGGTATCGATGGGTTTGATAGTCTTTTGGATAATCTTCAATACCTACATTCTGGTTAAAGGGTTCGACCCGGCCCCTTTTCAAATGCTGAATCTGATGTTGGCAGTGATAGCGGGGATGCAGGCACCCATAATCATGATGTCGCAGAATCGGCAGGGCGAGAAGGACCGTCTGCGCGCCGATCTGGATTACCGGGTCAACTTGAAAAACGAATTGTCGCTGGCAGAAGTGCTGCGCCGGCTCGACGTGTTGGAAAGCGAACGGCTGCCGAAGTTGTTTGAAGAGCAGAATGCGCTGCTGGCACCGGATGATCAAAGTCCAAAGTCCAAAGTCCAAAGTCCAAGGTCATGAGTAACTTGGCCCACGGCTTGACTGTTGGCTCATCGAACTCTTATCGAACCGCCGACTTTGGACATTGGACTTTGGACATTGGACTGAATTGAAATGATTCAAGCAATCTTCTTCGATTTTAACGGCGTCATCATCGACGATGAACGACTGCAAATGGAGGCGTACAAAGAGGCGCTTCGTGAGCACGGGATTGAACTGTCAGCCAGCGACTACTTCAACGCCCTCGGGTTGGACGATAAGGGTTTTGTGCGGTACGCGTTTGAGCTGGGCGGGAAGCAATTGACCGACGAGCTGTTGAAATCGGTTCGTGCCGCCAAGGCTGTGCTTCATCGGAAGGCGATCGAGGATGAGCTGCCGCTCTTTCCGGGTGTCGTAACCTTTCTAAAAGCCACTGCGCGTCACTATTCGCTTGGGATCGTCAGCATGGCAAATCTCGATGACATCGAATATGTGCTGAACCGCGCCGGCTTGTTGAACTTGTTCTCCGTGGTGATCAGCACCGAAGACGTTAACCGATGCAAGCCTGCGCCGGACTGTTACCTGGCTGGCTTTGATAAACTAAACGAAAGGCGGCGGGGAGATAGACAACTTCCGCTGCTTGCAAGCGAATGTCTCGTGATTGAGGATTCGCCGCCCGGGATTCAATCTGGCGCAGGCGCAGGAATGCGTACGCTCGGTGTCACTAATACTGTCACAGAAAGCGAGCTGCGCGCTGCCGGCGCGGAGGTTGTTACCGCGAGTCTGGCAGACTGGACGGGGGACGCAGTGCACCACCTCTTCTGAATTTCGGATTTCTGATTTCGGATTTCGGATTTCGATTTTGTCGGGTGGCAGGGTTTAACAAGAACTGGCAGTGGTATCGCTGGAATCCGAGCGCTTAAGATTTTGCAAGAGACTCTCTGCACAATGAAGATCCGAAATCCGAAATTCGAAGTCCGAAATTCAATCCAATGAGTTTTATCGACATCCTCCATTTAGCTTTACGCAATCTGCGCCAAGCGAAACTGCGCTTTTTTCTGACAACGATGGGCGTGATCGTTGGGGTGGCGGTCATAGTGACCATGGTTTCCTTTGGATTGGGTCTCCAGCAAAACATGCTTTCGCGTTTCCGCGCTTTGGATCTCTTCAACGAGATCCGGGTCTTTGGCAAGAATGTATTTTCAATGGCCGTGGCCGGCGTAGATCCCAAGTTGAAGCGAGATGAGAATCCCGGTGAACGTCGTGGCGGTGGTTTCAGACCGGATAAGAGTCCGACGCGAATTCTTGACGACGCTGCGGTGGCCGAGATCGCCAGCATTCCGGGCGTGGCTTATATCGAGCCGGATATCAGTTTTACAACCTTTATGCGCGCTAATGGCCGCGTGGTCCCGTTATCAGTCAACGGTGTGTCTGTACCAACTTCCTCAACCCGCTTCAAGAATTTCCTCGCCGGTCAAATGATTAGCCGGCCGGACGCAGACGAGGTGGTGATCGACGAAGTCTCGGCTGAAACGTTTGGCTTCGAAAAACCCGCCGATGCGGTGGGCCAGACGATCGAGTTCCTCGCGCCGGTAAACGAACAACGGAATAACGCCAAAAAGGACAACGAGGCCGATCCTGATGAAAGCGAGCAGGAGGCGGGAGGGTTTAACTTTTTCGGTATTCCGTTGGAAGAGGATAACGAGACCGCAGCTACAGACTCACTCGTGGCCCATACCTTTCGCATCAGCGGCGTGTTGAATAGCAAGTCAAAGGAGGGCCCCGGCCAAGGCGGGCGGATTGGTCTGATGTCGGGCGCTTCGATCTACGTACCACTGCGCGCTGCCCGTCAGTGGACCATCGATCATCGAAACCCGATGGGAGAAGTGGCGCTGGCTCTGGCACGCCAAAGCGGCCAACTGGGCCAGGGCCAAACTGAAGGCTACTTTTCGGCTGTGGTTCGAGTTAATGATCCAGTCGCGCTGACGGAGGTGAGAAAGCGTTTGACGGAGCTTGGCTTTGGCAGCTTCTCGATCGTTGACGAGCTGGACCAGATTCGCACAGTCTTCCTGATCCTTGATTCAGTGCTGGGACTCTTAGGCGGCATTTCGCTGCTGGTTGCTTCGTTTGGAATTGCGAACACGATGATCATGTCAATTCTCGAGCGCACGCGCGAGATTGGAATCATGAAAGCGATTGGAGCTGAGGATCGCGAGATCAAGTTGATCTTCTTCGTTGAAGCAGCTGTGATTGGAATTTGCGGAGGTGTGATTGGGGTGCTGCTGGCGTGGGGAATTGACGCCGTAGCCAACCGGCTTGCCTATCGGTTCATTCTGAAGCCACAGGGCGGTACCTTTGTGGACTTCTTTTCCTTGCCGCCCTGGCTCTCTGCCAGTGCCATTCTGTTTGCGCTTGTCATATCAATCCTGGCTGCGCTGTACCCCGCAGCCCGTGCCGCACGCATCGATCCCGTTAGAGCATTGCGTCATGATTAGCCAGCTGATGAAAGACTAGTGTCCTGACTCTAAAGTTCGGTTAACAAATCTGAGGGCCGAAGCCAGGCCGCAGGTCCGAAGGACCGGCAGTTAATAGCCACGCTTGCCACCCCAGCGGGGCTGCCCCGCCGGGGACCCCGGTCCGTGAGGGCGTGGAAGGCAAGATCCATAGTGCCTGAGGCCGGGAGGGCCGGCACTGCTTTAACTGCGGCGATTAATTTCTTCCGCACCTACGGCGCTCATTCTCTTCGCGATTCGTGATCCACCCCCTCACGGAGGTGGCTATTGAATGCCGGTCCTTCGGACCTAAAGCTGGGCCGCCCTGCGAATCTTCATCGCCAGTAACACAAAGACTTGTTAATCGAACTTTAGAATCAGGACTAGAGCGATCCACGAAATCACACCAAGCGATACTTCACAAATCCTTAGTTCGAGTAGCTTCGTCTTCGTTCGTGGATCGTCTTCCTGTCCATTAGCGGCCCCGTTGCACTAGATGACGCGGCGCTCTCGCCTCCGGGAGCAGCGGTGGAGTCGTAGTTAGGTTCACATATTCGAAATGTGACTATTGAGCTGGTGGTGGCGTCTTGGGCGCACGCCTCTTTGGCTTTGGTTTCGGCGCCATCTCTGGTTTGGGATTCCAGAAGGCTGGGTCAACGTCAGCCATACTCTTGGGCACATAGCTCATCCTCGGCGCAAACGCGTAGGTGCTCACCTCGGACGACATGACGGATTCGCGAACAGATTTGTCGGCGTCTTTTCTCTGGTCATCGCTCATGGCGGCGCGGACTCTCTGCCCGATTGGATCGTCCAACTCCGCCAAAGACTTCATCGGCCGGAAGATCATGTAGGTGCCACCCGGAGCGCCTGAAATTACCTGGAAAACTGCGACGTGCAGATTGTCGACCTTCGCTTTTTGCCGGGCCACATTTATCACTTTCTGTACATACTCGACATATTGAGCGTCAAAGCCCGGACGGATGCGGGTCGTAGTGATCGAAAAGTAACGCATCTGCGGAATAGGTACCCCGGGATTGAAGCTGAGTTCCGGCCGATAAATAGTAAAGATGTCGCGCATGGCGGCATGAAGCGCTGGACCTTCCTGATTGAGCCGGTCGAGTTTGGCAGCGGTCATGCCTGTGGCGCTTTCAAGCTTCTTGTCAGTCGCCAGGTTTATACCTTCCAACTCAGCGAAAGACCCGAGCGGAGTGATGTAAATCACTTCGTTTTCGTTTCCAGCCACTGGGACCATCGCGATTCGATGATTCGGGGTTTGCAGGGCGCTAAAGATGCTCGCAAACTCGGCGGAATGTCTACTGTGCACGCCCATCATTCCGGGCTTAATCTCCTCCCGGACTATCAGAAGAACTGGGGGCGGGGTCATCTGCTCGGGGCCTGGCTGAGCCATCACTTGCGAAAACGCGGAAAGCAAAATTACATCGAGAAACAGCAGGAGAGACTTCTTCATAAGCACTACCTCCAAGTAGTTTTTTCAAGGGTTTTGAATAGTTAGCCAGTTCGTAATTGAAGCTGACTTCGATTACTGACTTAAGAACTGGTTAGGAATATGCGTTGAAGTACTGATCCGAGGTGAACCAACTCAAGAAGTTTAGGAGTTATTCCTTAAGCTGATGCGCGGGCGCCACAAACGAGCGCCGAATTCTGATCTAATTGAGCAGAAGCTATGCGAGCGGCGGAACGATACGACGATCTGTTCGGCAAGTCAATAATCAGCGATACGTCAAACTCAGCTACATCGTAGGGGCGGCACTCCGTGGCCGCCCCTTCCCGCGATTCCACTCAAACCTAACCGTGCTGGGTCCCAACGAAGGGTTGGCCACGGAGTGCCACCCCTACAATCGGCTGCCACAAACATGATTGAGCGGTTAAACGATCACGTACTTCGCAGTAGGTCGGCGAGTTGGTACCGTCCCCATCCTTAGGTTGTCACGCTGAAGACCGTTTCAAACTGCGTCGGCCAGCGGCTTCCCGCAACGGTTACAGAATCTGGCCGAAGGGTCTTTCTGATTGGCCCCGCAGGATGAACAAGCGTTGATTTGGAGATTGGCGCCACACGTCGAACAAAAGCCGGAGCCGGCATTGTTTGCCGCACCACAGCTACCGCACCGACCTGGTAACGGTGGCACGTACCCACCGGCTTTGCGGGAGATGTGGTCTTCAATGATCTTCCACGCATCTTCTGTGATCTTGTATTGCCAGTAAGCGCCCAGCGCGGGTAGGGCCACCAGGAGTCCGGCGGAAAGGATCAAGGCGATGGCAGCTACGGCCGCCTTGTCGAACCATTTCTGCATGCCTATCTCGACCCTCGTTCCACCAGCTTCCGGAGTGACCTTTATGGTTAACGCCGCCGATAGTCCGGTAAGATCGCGCAACGTGCTAGACTTTCGCGCTTGCAGAACCGTTGTTGATGAGACGTGCATCGTTTGCACTTCATAGTCCTGGTCGAACAGGCTGCGAAGTTCGGCCACTAGTTTGGAGACATCTGCTTCAACGCCCGGATAGTATCTGCTGTCCATCGTCTGCTTCCTTTCAAAAACCAATAGGTGATGACGTGTCTGGTTCTACGACAGGTGAGGGAACATTGTTCAATAGAGGAAACGATTTATGAGATTCATTCGCAACTGGGTTGCCGTTATTTTGTTTTTAGTCTTCGCCAGCACCCTGGCTTCGGTCGCGGTCTTTTCGCGAAGCGTCACAATCAAGCATGCACCGTTGATCCAGGGTGGCCCCGACAGTCAGACTGCCGAACGTCTCTGGGAGGAGAAGTTTCGAGAAGTGCCGGCGCCCGAGTCTGCTCGCGAACACCTGCGACGCTTGACGGCTGTGCCGCACGTGGCCGGGACCAGGGAAGATTACGCCACCGCCATTTACGTCCGCGATCAGATTCGCAGTTATGGAATTCCCGCTGAACTCAAAGAGTATGACGTGCTGCTGAATTACCCAAAGCAGCCGGGCATCGTAGAGTTGATTACTTCCCGAGGGCGGGAGAGATTAACGCTCAAAGAAGCCGTGGTTGCCGCCGACCCTTCATCATCCCACCCGAATATCATTCCCCTATTCAACGGCTACAGTCCCAGTGGTGATGTGACCGCGCCGCTTGTGTACGTTAACTATGGCTTGCCCCCCGATTACGAAGCGCTGAAGAAAATTGGAGTAGATGTAACCGGAAAGATCGTGATTGCCCGATATGGCAACTCCTTTCGGGGTGTGAAAGCAAAAGTAGCGGAAGAACATGGAGCGGTGGGACTAATCATCTACTCCGATCCAGCGGACGATGGTTACTCTCAGGGTGATGTTTACCCTAAAGGTCCATGGCGGCCGGCTAGCTCAGCCCAACGCGGATCGGTGCAATTCCTGTTTGAGGCTCCGGGTGATCCGTTGACCCCGGGCAAACCATCGGTTCCTGGAGTGCCGCGCCTGAAGATGGACCAAGTCACGACGCTGACGCGCATTCCAGTACAACCAATCTCTTACGGCGACGCGAAACGACTGCTGGAACCGCTGCGTGGACCACTTAGGCCCAGGGGCTTCCAGGGAGGACTGCCTTTTCCCTATCACCTTGGCGGAACCGCAGATGTGCGAGTCCACTTGAAGACGCAGATGGACTATCAGACGCGAAAGATATGGAACGTGATCTCGCGCATCGACGGCAGTGAAGAGAAGGACCGTTGGGTGATCATGGGCAACCACCGCGATGCGTGGGTTTTCGGAGCGGTCGATCCAAATAGCGGCACAACCGCGATGCTGGAGGCGGCGCGCGGGTTTGGCAGTTTGTTGAAGAATGGCTGGAAGCCGCGCCGCACCATTTTGCTGTGCAGTTGGGACGGGGAAGAGTATGGGCTGGTGGGCTCAACTGAGTGGGTTGAAGAATACGCGGACGAACTGAAACAGAAGGCCGTCGTCTACCTGAATATGGACGCCGCCGTCTCGGGGTCAAATTTTGGCGCGGCCTCGGTGCCCTCGATGTGGAGACTGATTCGGGCAGTGACGCGCGACGTCAACGATCCGAAAAGCGGCAAAACGATTTACCAACAGTGGCAGGATCGGGCCCGCGAGCAGTTGCCTGAGGCGGAGTTGACCGATGCGGAAACCGGTTCCAATACCCAAATTGCTGAAGCCCGAATTGGTGCTTTGGGGTCTGGCTCGGATTACACCCCATTTCTCCAGCACCTGGGGATCCCTTCGAGCGATATGGGATTTGGCGGTGATTATGGTGTCTACCATTCGGCATATGACAGCTTTTACTGGATGAGCCATTTCGGCGATCCCACCTTCGCTTATCATGTGGCGGCGGCGCGATTGTGGGGGACCATCGCGATGCGAGTGTCCGATGCTCCTGGTCTGCCGCTTGATTATCGAGACTATGCCGTGCAGGTTCGCGACTACTTCAACGAGAGCATGAGGACGGCCAAGCGACGAAAGCTGGCGAACGGTCTTCCCGAGAAGTCGATGATGGAAGCCATTCAGAATTTCTTAGCGGAAGCAGAACGCGTCGAAAAAGCCAAACAGGATGCTGTTGGCGAGTTTGACCGTTCGCGTATCGCGGCCAGACCTCAACAAGGCGCCGCAGCCAGATTGCGTATTATCAACGACGCGTTGATTGGGGTCGAACGGGCCTTTACCGATGAACGCGGATTGCGCGGGCGGACCTGGTATACGCACCAGATTTATGCGCCGGGAACCTACACCGGTTATGCCGCTCAACCATTGCCCGATTTTCGACAGGCTCTGGACGATCGCAACAGTACGAATGCGAAGCAGGCGCTCGAGAGAATCATCGAAGCTTTGAACCGGGCCACGGAGGTTTTGCGAAAGGCGCGTGATTGAAAGAAGTCTTGCCCTGTACTTAACGCTCCTTTTTTTACGCGTTAGAGAGTGGAGTGACAAAAGAAGCATTTCATGCCAGTTAATGGGACCGCCTTCATTGAAATTATTCACACCTTTTGTTTAGAGAGCAGGCTTGTCTGCCGCGAGTGGCACAGGTGCCCTTTCTAAACCGAGTATCTTGATAAGCTTTAAGCAAGGAGAGAAGTCATGAGAAAAAGCATGGGAACGAGCATGGTAGGTGTTCTGGTCTTGTTAGTTATTTCTTCGACAGCTTTTGTGGCTCAGCGGCCACGAACCAGTCCTGCCGCGCCCCGCGCCGCAGCGAATGATTTGAAAATAAAGTATCGCGTAACCACCTCGGGCCAACCAATGGAGACAACCACAATGCTCAAGGGAGCGCGTGAACGGTCTGAAATGAAAATGGGTTACGGCATGGACATGATTACTATCACCCAGTGTGATCTAAAGCGGACCATCCAGTTAAGTGACCAGACTAGAAAGTATGTCATCACTCCAATGGAAACTGCTGAGTCGACCGGCAACGCTGCAGGTGCCCCGCGAACTACGTCCTCGGGACCATCGCGAGCCGGTGGCGTGGTGACCTACAACACGACAGCAGTGGATACCGGTGAACGCAAGGATATGTTTGGTTTCAAAGCGCGGCACGTTAAGAGTTCGCTATCGATCGAGTCTTCTGCCGATGCTTGTAATCCCATGAAGATGCGGATGGAGACGGATGGTTGGTATATCGACCTCGCCTTTGGCCTCGATTGCGAGTTGGGCGGTTCACAAATGATGGGTGGGCCAGCCGCAGGCGGGGGCTGTCGGGATAGACTGCGCTTCAACCGTCAAGGTGCCGCGCGAACTGGCTATGCTTTAGCGGAAACAACCACTATGTATGGTCCAAACGGGGCAGTGACCTACACCTCAACTAAGGAAGTCGTCGAACTCTCGCGAGCACCCCTTGATGCGGCTTTGTTTGACGTACCAGCTGGTTATGTCGAAACGCAAAATACGCAAGAGTTGTATGGAATGCCTTCGACGGGATCAATGATGTCGGAATCGCCAAATGTGAGCCCGCCAACAGCAGCCGAGCCAACCAGTTCATCTAGTGCTGGAAACCGAAAGGCTGCCGGGGTCATTCGCGTGGGAGTCGTTCGACTCACCAACAAGACGGATCGCGCGGTCTCGTTAGATGGGCTGCGCGGGCGCCTGATAAGCGAGGTTCAGGGCAACGGAATAGATGCCGTACCTTTGAATGCCACGTCGGTGGCCGAGGCCGAGGTCGAAGCAAAGGCCAATCAATGCGACTTTATCCTGTACACAGACGTCGTTGCGCTGAAGACGTCCGCAGCGAAGAAAATCGGTGGGATGTTTGGTCGGGTCGCCGGCGTTGGGGGCATTGACAAGACGGAAGCGAAAATAGAATACAGATTGTTTGCCGTTGGTGAGACAGCAGCTCGTCTACAATCCGCAGCTGCCGCCAAGGAAGAAGGGGATGAAGCCAGTGCTGGCGTTGCGATTGAACAGGAAGCACGGGCGGTCAGTGCCGAGGTGCGAAAAAAGAGCCGAAATTAGGGTTGCTAGTAAACGGTCCACTAAGTCACCCGAAACATCGTTCGCGAATTTCGCGTGAGTTGGTGGATCGTTGCTCCAGCTTTAGGTCTTACCCTTCGCCTTCTTTTCGACCGGTGGCGGAAGTTTACTAGCGGCCTGCACAATTGACTCGGCGTTTTCGACGAGTTGATCGAACGAGCTGGTTTCCGGGTCGCTCTTCGCTTGCTCTACCAATGGTTTCAATTGACTGACAATTCGGGTGGCCGCGGCGGCCAGGTTGCGCAAAGCAATTGGGACTAATGGATTCTTCTCATCCCGAGAACTCACATCGTCGAGGTTAGTGGTCGCCTCATCAAAGATGCGGGCTATATCACCAATGAGCTCGGCGCGAGTGCCTGTGGGCAGAGTCCCCCAAAGTTCAGCATCCTTCTTTAGTTGCTTAGTGTTGGCTGGCTCGGCACCAGTGATCACCAACATTCGGCGATCGGCGGCCTTGATAAACACGTCGATGCGCTTATCCAGGATTTGGGCCTCTTTAACGAGTTCGACTTCCTGCTCTGTAAAGTGTTCTCTGGGAGTCTGGACCGCCGAGATCCTGTGCGGTGCATAAAGAGTGCAAAGCAGAGTGACTGTGAGCACTAGAAGCGCGGTGCGAGCATTCATGGTTGGTTCTTGTCCGGAGTGATTGAATTTTTCGGGATTGGCTTGTTTGCTTGTTGTTCCGAGGGCCGGTCGCGAAAGACTGTATGGCCATAGAAAGAGTTTAACGCCTCGGTGCGCCCGTTCCTGGCGAAGTCTTCGAGCTCCTTCATCCAAAACGAAAACTCCGAAGGGGTTCCCCGCCGAATCGCGCTCAGCCGGGGACCATGAGCGCGCAGCGCCAGCTCAATGCGTTTGTAGAGATCGCGGGTCTTGTTGCTGTCGCTTTTCATTGTTTTGAGATAGCCGAACAAGTCTTCCATTAACGCCCAATACCTGCCGGCGCCCGCAAGAGCGGCGGCATATTCGTGCTGCGAAGTTTGCGCTTCAACCTCGCCAAGGCGAACCAACGCCAGGTCGAGAGTTGTTCGGACTCGCGCTTTCGCGTCTTTGGATTGGTCGATCTGGGTGCGTTCCAGGCGAGAAATAATCTTCAGAGGAGGAGGCGGAGTCTGGTCCTGAACTGGAGCCTCCTGGCCGCTTACCACCGGAACATACAAGACGACCAACAGTAGTAACAGCTGCGTGCTTCCAATCAGAGGCCGTTCGAATCCATTAAATCTCATTTTGTTTGTCAGCGGCGCGATCAAGGCTTGCGCGTTTGCCCGGATTTCCGCTTCACACCCTGGCCCAATTGGATCTGACGTCGCAGGCTCGGCAGTCGCAAATTTACTTTTTCGATCTCAAGTTGATTCGTCTTCAGATCGGCGCCCGCTAGAAACTGTTCATAAGCTGTCAGTGCCTGCTCGTATTCTCCAAGATAATCATGCGTGGTGGCAATGAAATAATGAGTGACCATCAAATCAGGTTTCGCCTGCAAGAGCCACTCATACTCCGCCAGCGCCTGAGGATAATGCGTGAGGGCAGAAAGAGCGGTGGCCAGATTGGCATGGGCCGCATAGTTTTTTGGTGCGGCTGCAATCACTTGGCGCAGAACCGCAATTGCTTCTGCGAAACGGCGAGCTTGAACCAATGCCGAACTATAACCGGTCGCATAATCTATGTTACGAGGATCAACCTCCAGCGCGCGCCGGTAGAAATCGAGTGAACGAGCGGGAGCAACTGTTCGATACGCCGCACCGAGTCGAGCCATCAGCATGGCGTTACCAGGATTCTTTCCCAACAGACTTTCGAGGGCTTTAGTGGACGAAGTAACATCATCGCTGTTGGCTGCCTGGATCTCTTCAGGTGTTCCAATTACCTGAATCGCACCATCGGCAGCAGCCTGGAGTGTTTTCATTAAGCCGGCCGCTTGGGCGATCCGCTGCGCTTCTTCGGGTTTGCCTGACAGTTCGTAGGCTGCTGCGATGCGCGAGGAACTTGCCTTGTCCCCCTTTATTAATTTCTCGGCAGCATTGAGATCCTCGATAGCGTGTTGCTTGTCGTCAATAGCGATTCGGATTTCCGCGCGTTCCATCCGGGCAAAAAGATTATGAGGCTCGAGATTGAGTATATGGTCCAGACTGCGTAAGGCTGCCGCGTTGTCGTTTGTCTTGCGTTCTGCGATCGCCCGCAAAAGCCAGGTGGCAATGGGGGCATCTTTGTCGTTTGTTGCCAGCTGGGTCAGCTTTACGGCCTCTTTGGCATCGCCAGCGCGCAGGCGAATGTCAGCGAGCACACGCAGCGCGAGATTGCTCTGAGCGTCCAGCTTGATGGCTTGACGCAAAATGACCTCGGCCTCTGAATCGCGGTTGAGACCGGCCAGTAGGGCGCCCAATGCGGAATAGGGAAGCGACCAATCCTTTTTGAGTTCGATCGCCCGGCGAAAGCCCGACTCGGCCTCGACCGCGCGCCCTCCAAGCATGACCAACACACTAGCTCGCTGAAATTCGGCTTCAGGAAATTCCGGTCGAACTTTGATAGCCTCTTCGTAAAACTCGAGCGCCTTCGCAAGCTCGCCGCGGGCGTGGGCGTTTTGTCCACGCTCAAACAATCTCACCGGATCCGCCGCTTCACCAAAAGCGTCGTCGCTTTGGGCCAGGGCCACGTTGCCAAAGCCGCAAAGCAACAACACCGCGGCGACGATAGCCAGGGACCCGGTTCGCAAAGAAATCATCTGCCGCAAGGGATCGCTCATTAAACTAAGATGCACGCGGGCGTGAAAAGAAACACCTGAGGAGGTGTCGATCTTAACACGCCAAAAGTAGTAACGTCCAAATACGATTCGCGCACGTTCATCTACGCGCGCGACTCTGGGATGCTGGTTGCGCTCGTCTTGATGCATGGGATAACATGCCGACCGTAATCCAGTAATTCAACTTCAAATGCGAGATGCGATTCACGCATGTGTTTTTGTGTAGCCAGAGCCTGAAGCTTGGAGCGCCTTTTGCGGGCCATCGCAATAAAGAAAAAGCTGGTTGGCTCGAAGTCCTGAGGTAGCCGACCTGATGGATGCGAATGGCCACCTAACAGGCACTCGACGCTGCGATTCATGATTGATTGATCGAAACCGTCGGCCAGCGCACAGTTTTTTTGCCCCACCACTTGAATTGTTTCGGAGATGGCAATGCCCACTATGCACAGCACAGCCTACGTAGACGATATCAAAGAAATCAAGGAAGAGAATCCGTTTGAGTCGATGATGTCGCGGTTCGACCGCGCGGCACAGTTGCTCAATCTTGACGCGGACCTGTACGCGGTAATGCGGGTTCCCAATCGGGAGCTCAAGGTCTATATACCCACCAGAATGGACTCGGGTCGAATCCAGGTCTTTGAGGGCTATCGCGTTCAGCACAACTTCGCTCGAGGGCCGGCGAAGGGTGGAATACGCTATTCACCTGATGTGAGTCTAGATGAAGTGAGAGCGCTGGCTGCCTGGATGACCTGGAAGTGCGCCGTGGTCAATGTTCCATTTGGCGGCGCTAAGGGCGGAGTAATCTGCGATCCGCAACAGATGTCTATGGGCGAGCTTGAGCGAATGACGCGGCGATATGCCTCCGAGTTGCTTGATTTCATCGGTCCAGAGAAGGACGTCCCGGCGCCCGACATGAATACCAACGAGCAAACCATGGCGTGGATTATGGATACGTATTCTATGCACGCCAGACATACTGTGACAGCAGTGGTTACAGGTAAGCCAATTGATCTGGGGGGGTCGTCTGGAAGGCGCGAGGCAACGGGTCGCGGGATCTTATTCGTAGTGAATGAAGCCATAAAAAGGTTTGGGATGTCGCCGGCCACGACTCGAGTGGTGGTCCAGGGTTCGGGGAATGTGGGAGGCATTGGCGCCCAGTTACTTCACGAAGCAGGATATAAAGTTGTCGCGATTTCGGACGTTCACGGTGGTATCTACAATCCCGATGGCATTGATATTCCGGCTGCGCTCAAGCATCTTCAGGCCACCCGGTCTTTTGAAAACTTTGAAGGCGTTGAGCGGGTCACAAATAGCGAGCTGTTAGAGCTGGAATGCGACGTCCTGGTTCCAGCCGCTACCGAAAACCAGATTACCACCCAGAACGCGGACCGAATCAAGTGTAAAGTCCTGGCTGAAGGTGCAAATGGCCCAACGACGGCGGCTGCCGACGAAATACTCCATCAGAAGGGCATATTCGTAATTCCCGACATTCTGGCAAATGCCGGGGGGGTAACCGTTTCTTATTTCGAATGGGTACAGGATCGGATGGGCTATTTCTGGCGAGAAGACGTTGTCAACCAGCGCCTTCAGGATACGATGGTCGCCAGCTTCAATGATCTTTGTCGTTATGCCGACGCCCATTCGGTCGACACGCGCACTGCGGCGTACATGCTCGCGATAGACCGAGTGGCCTATGACACCCGCATGCGTGGGATCTATGCGTGACGGAAAAAACATAAACAAATTGGCGCTAACTAATGAAAGGTCTTGATTTCCCAGAAAAGGTAGCGTATGGTCTGGCATGATTTTGTACCTCGGGCTAGTGTAGGAAATTTTGGCGTGGGCCAGAGTTTGGGGTGCAGACTCGTTGACACCGAACCGCACTTTTCGTATAAGAAGTGCCGTTGGGTTTGCTCAGGCTCGGATTGAATTTTTCCGCGAACGACGGTTAGCTGGTTTTGTTTTTAGTTAGGTCAACCGCCGCTAGATTCAGGATACAGGGGCGTTCAGCGTAGGATTCGTCAGCTTGTAGTTGGCGCCTCCGCACGGCAAGGGACGATAGGCCGATCAGGAATTGGCTACTTGCCCACGGTGGTACTCATAATTAGACTTCTATAATCATTTCGATTTCGCAGGAGGAATGCGATGAGACTCGCAAACAGAGCGCTTATTGCCGCGCTCGCAACTTTGGTGTTATGTGCTGTGGTATCAGCGCAGACTTTAAGATCGCCTAACGATCCGCGGAATCAATCTCCGTCAGTGGGCACGGGCGGTCCAGAAGGTGGACCAACCGGTCTGTTCACGGTTTACGATGGTGCGACGATCCGGAGAGGCGAGTTTACGTTTAGTGTCGCGTACAGCAATTTTGATCGCGATCCAGGGGATGTGGACATAACTGATATCCCGCTCAGCTTCAATGTTGGCTTGAATGATCACATCGAGCTGTTTTTCAAAACCAATGGGCTTCGCGGCATCAAGGTCAACAATTCTCCGAATCTGTCAGGCTTCTATCTACCGAATTCGCAGCTAGCATTTGGCGCTGGCGTGCTTTGCGTGCCGCCTGCAGTAATCCTGCCGCCGATACGCACTGGTGGATCCACGGAGCTGACCGGCTTTAGCCCGTTGTACCGTCCGCCAGGACCTCCGTGCATTGATCAGTCTGGAAACCAGGGCGGCCAGCCTTTCCGGCAGTTTCCATTCATCGGCGCCACCGGTCCGAACTTTGGTTTGACCGGCAACAACATTGCTCCGCCGTTTACTAGTGTAATCGGTGCGCCGGTTGGCGGTAACGGGAACTTCGGCAGTGCATCGAGCTTCCCGGGCATGGGTTCGATAGTCGGCAGTATACTTCCCGGGATTGTGCTCTCGACGAGGCGAATACCCGCGAATTTGACGTTTAATGCGCTTACAGTTCCAGATCTCTACACTGTCCAGCCAACCTACATAGCTGATGCGCCTTTTATTAACAGGCGGTATGGTCAGTCGAGCTTCACCAACTTCGTGGCGGGCGCCAAGATTCGTTTTACGGGACCAAATTCCCCGTTGGGCGTAGGCGTCATTCCTTTTTATCGGTGGTATCCCGACAAGGCGGACGACTTCTCTGGCTTTAACCAGATGCAGCGCGGCGCTGGGCCGGGAGCAAGCATTGGCGACTTTGGATTGATCGGATTCGTTGACGGCAGGCTGAGTGAGCATGTCAACGTCTCTGCCAACCTGGGCTACATCCTGAATAGCAATCCCAAGAGCGATGCGATGGGCGGTGCTATCCTGCTCGACCGACCTGATGAGCTGTTGGCCGCTGTCGGCTTCGACTTTCCGGTTAACGAGCACTTCCAGCTGATCGGTGAAGTGCGTTCGACGATGTATGTGTCGGGACGAACACCGAATGCCTTCAACAACAATCCAGTTGAGGCTATTGGCGGTATCAAAGTCTATCCGAGACGCTGGTGGGGAGTTGGAGCGGCCTATCGCAGGCATCTGAATCAACAAGATCAGAGCCATTTCAATGACCGGCTGCCGTTTTCCTTCGTACCGTCGAGCGATCCAAACGGCTTCATAGGCCAGTTCTGGGTCGGGCATCGCAACGCGCGAACGTTGCCGCCGCCGCCGAATCAACCGCCTACGGTTTCGGTGTCATCGTCTAGTGCATCAATTACTCTGCCCTGTCCGCCAGGGGAGTCGTCAGAAAGCTGCTCGCCTAGCGCATCGCGTTCGGTGGACTTGACTGCTAGCGGAGCAGACCCGGATAACGACACACTGCTCTATACGTGGTCAGTAACTGGCGGCAAGCTGTCAGGTGAAGGCAAGAGTGTTAGTTGGGATCTTTCGGGCGCCATGGCGGGTACCTACACGGCCAGCGTGGAAGTGAACGACGGCAACGCTCACACTGCAAATAGTTCCACTACGGTAACTATTTCAGCGTGTACCGGTTGCAAACCGCCTCTGGTCTGTCCGCAAATTTCCGTGAGCTGTCCGTCTGACGTTGACCAGGGGTCGCCGATTACGTTTAGTTCATCGCTTTCAGAGAATGCGAACGTAACGTACAACTGGACCATTTCTGCGGGAACCATCAGCAACGGCCAGGGTACGTCGTCGATTACGGTTGATACAGCTGGTCTGGCTGGCCAAACCGTGACAGCGACGCTGGAACTTGGCGGACTCGATCCGGCTTGCACCAGGACTGGGTCGTGCTCCACGTCAGTTCGTCCGTTGCCGCCTGTGGCGGTGAAATTTGACGAGTATGGCAACATCAGATTCAATGATGAAAAAGCCCGTCTCGACAACTACGCCATTCAGCTGCAAAATGCGCCAGGCAGCACGGGTACTATCGTGGCCCTCGGTGCATGTGAAGGCGAAGGACAGGCAAGGGCCGACCGCGCGAAGGGTTACCTGGTTAATACGCGTGGTATCGACGCTGGCCGACTAACAGCAATCGACGGCGGTTGCCGCGAGGAACTAGTGGTTGAGTTGTGGGTTGTGCCAACGGGCGCAGCAGCACCAACACCCTCGAACCCCGCAACCATGTCGCCTTGTCCAGAATGTAAGAAAAAGGCCGCCCCGCGACGCGGACGCGGACGTCGCATGGATGAGGAATAAGCATAAGCTCGCGTCGGTAAGATGACGCGAACCCTTCCGAAGCGGGCGATGTTTCTCAGACTGAGAAGCATCGCCCGCTTCGCTTTTTAATGAAGCAGCGATATGCAGCAACTTGAAGCAAAGGGCGGAGCATCGTAAGGGGGCTGCCAAGGTTGGTAGCATAAATCCGCCAGGTTGTATTAGACTTTGGGCGACCGACCCTGTTCTGTTCAATAACGTGAGAATTGAATAATATGAAACCCCGACTGCCTATAATCATTCTTCTGGGAGTTCTCTTTGCGGCTCTTCCTATGCAACTTGTTGCGCTGGATCCATTGCCGTCATCTGCTGTTGATGGCCTGGCTGATCCGGGTAAATACTCGGACGACTGGCGCACCAACGGCCCCCCGGGAGGAGACGTACGCAGTCTGGTGGTCGACCCGGGCAATCCGGACCGCTTCTATTTCGGGACGCTGGACGGCCAGATTTATACATCAGGGGACGGCGGTAAGACGTGGCAATATCTTCACAACTTTAACCGGCCAAAACTGTTCGTGGATCATATTATTGTCGATCCCCGGGACTCTAAGACGCTCTATGTGGCTGCACACCGTCATAAAGAAGCAGGGGGATTTTTCAAATCAACTGATGGGGGGCAAAAATGGCGCGAGAGTTCCCAGTTGAAGAATGAGGCCCTCCATTCGCTGATTCAATCAGAATCAGATCCCAGCGTTTTGATTGCCGGCACCTTTAATGGAATGTTCCGCTCGGACGATTCGGGAGAACACTGGAAGCAGTTGCCAACCTCTACTACGGAAGGCCTGCTGCACGTAGAGTCACTGGCAATTGACCCACGCACGTCGAACACTATTTATGCTGGCACGTGGTACTTGCCCTACAAATCAACTGATGGTGGGCAGACCTGGAAGAGTATCAAGAATGGGATCATCGACGACTCTGATATCTTCGCGATCGATATCAATCCACGCGATCCTAACCATGTCATCATGTCCGCGTGTAGTGGTATCTATGAATCCAAGAATGGTGGTGATAGCTGGAGCAAGGTCAATGGCATTCCTTCACAATCAAGAAGGACACGGGCCATCCTGCAACACCCATCGATTCCAGGGCTCGTGTTTGCCGGAACTACGGAAGGATTCTGGCGTTCAGACCGTGGAGGTGCCTCTGATTCGTGGATGGTAACCACCTCCCGGCAACTGGAGATTAATTCAATTACGGTTCATCCCTCCCGCCCACAAACTATCTATATCGGAACTAACAACTACGGCGTGATGATCTCTAATGATGCCGGCAAGACCTTTCTCCCAACCAACGGTGGTTACAGCGGCAGGTTTGCCAACGTCATCGTTGCTGATCGCGAAGATCCAAACAGGATCTATGCGGCCACAATTAACACAACCACGGGGGGCGGGTTTTTCTTCCTGAGTACCGACAACGGCGAGAGTTGGCGCCCATCGATGCGGAGTATGCCACCACGTTTGATTGTTTATTCGGTCCTGCAAGACAGTCGGGACGTCAACACTATCTATCTGGGTACTAATCTTGGAGTCTATCGCTCACTGGATAGAGGCGTTTCGTGGGCGCCCGTCTGGACAGCTGCTAAGCAGAGTTCGAGTAAGAAAAAAGCCACGGCGGGAAAGACTGCCGCGACCAAGCCCAGTGACATCATTCGGCGCGCGCAGCATGCTCTGAACGCCGCCGAGTATGATGTCGGTGTGCCGGATGGGAGGGCCGGAGCAAAAACGCTTAGTGCGTTGAAGAGGTTCCAGGCTGGTAAGCGCCTTCCTATCACTGGAAAATTCGATGACGCTACGCTTGCGGCGCTCGGTTTGAAGGGTGCCATCGATACTGGGCAACTAGCTACAGTTGTGTTGTCTGATGCCGTCAACGCAATCACTCAAACAGTGGATGTTGAAAGTCGGCGTCCCTTGTTTTTGGCTGCGACCAATCTTGGCTTATTCCGTAGCTTCGACCCAACCCGGGGGTGGCAGAAGCTTTCCTATGGATCCGGATTCGATCCGAGGACCAGTTGTATATCAACGGACCAGCAGCAGCCTGAGACAATCTGGGTGGGTACGGCCGCCTCTGGAGTATTGGTAACTCGTGATGGAGGAAAATCATGGGAGCGAGTTTCTGGAGTTCCAGTCGAGTATCCGGTTAATGCGATTGCCGTAGATCCGCAACGCCCAAACCATGTATACGTGGGTACGAAGCAGTCTTTCTATATGTCTAAGGATGCTGGAGCGAATTGGACCCGCAGGGGCGGCAACCTTCCGTTCGGTGACTTTACCAGTATCCTTATCAACCCGCGGAACGGCGATGAGGTCTTCGTTGGCAACGCCTATCAAACTGGTGAAATCGGTGGCGGTGTGTATCGGTCAGTCAATGCGGGGACCACGTGGGCGCGCATTGATCCCAAAGAGCGTCGACTCCCGAGCCAACGTATTTGGGCCCTGGCGTTTGATTCGCGCGATCGCAACACCCTCTTCGTTGGATCTCATTCGGCTGGTGTTTATGTCGTTCCGCGCGGTTCAGATAGCCTGTCGTCCACGAACCACTGATTGCTGAACCGGGTACGAAGTCGCCGCCAGTCTGTTGTGAAAAAAGAAAGTGTGCACAGTATCGGGTAGGTCAGCACCTTGACATGCGCTTCTTCTGGCGTGTACATTGCGAGCCTACCCGGTATGCGGCTGGTGATTGTCGGACCGAGCGGGTGACTTCGGGCGCGGCGGAAATCGAAAACAAATAAAAAACCTCCTTTTCCAAATCCAAACGGCTCGCGTTCCTCGCAAGCTTCAACCCCGACAGTATCGCCAAGGTCAAACGAAGCAGTTGCCGCCTGAGCACTGCCCTCTAGTCGGATGTCATCGAAGACTCTTCGAGGGTGAGTGAACAGGTTGGATACGATCTTGGGTGGGTGAATTTTCCGGGACTGTTACAGGAGTTTGCATGGCTAGTGAAGAAACGAAACTTAACAACCAACAACTAAACGAAA
Source organism: Pyrinomonadaceae bacterium (assembly GCA_031396065.1). Lineage (GTDB taxonomy): Bacteria > Acidobacteriota > Blastocatellia > Pyrinomonadales > Pyrinomonadaceae > PSRF01. Next base: position 26,447 of record JANNJZ010000377.1, read on the forward strand.
ACAACTCAACTTCCACCGAGCAGGAAATCGCGCCGTCTGCACCACCTCCGCCCTCTCAAAAGGATGCGAGCCCCCCAGTAGATTCCCAAGTCGACGACGATGAAGAGTCTCGCCCGCATGGCGATGTCGACTTCGGACAATTACTCGATCAGTTCGAGCAGGAGCAAGCGTCTTTGCAGGAAGGCGAAGTCGTGCGCGGGACTGTGGTCGGAATAAGCGAGCGTGGCGTGGTTATCGATTTTGGATACAAGTCGGAAGGCATTGTTAACCCGGCAGAGTTTACCGAAAACGGCGTCCTCGCGGTTAAAGCTGGCGACGAAGTCGATGTGCTGGTTAAGAACATGGAAACGGCTGATGGTCTGCCGATTCTGTCTCGGGCTGACGCAGTGCGGATGAAGGCCTGGGACGATCTGGAGAAGGCCCACCGCGATGGCACCAGTATTAAGGGTCGCGTCATGGAGCGCATCAAAGGCGGCTTGCGGGTCGACATCGATGGTATAGCCGCGTTCTTGCCGGGCTCGCAGGTTGATGTTCGTCCGGTGCGCAATCTCGATTCGCTGCGCAACCAGGAGATTGAAGCCAAAGTCATTAAGCTGAATCGTAAACGTTCCAATGTGGTCCTGTCGCGAAAAGCCGTCATCGAAGAAGAAAACGCCGGGCGGAAAGGCCAGACACTCCAGCACATCGAAGAGGACATTGTCGTTGAGGGCCAGATTAAGAATTTGACCGACTATGGTGCCTTCGTTGACCTTGGCGGAGTTGACGGATTGCTTCACGTAACCGACATGTCGTGGGGCCGTTTGCAAAACCCCAGCGAACTATTCAGGGTAGGCGATAGCATTCAAGTAAAGGTACTCAAATTCGATCGCGACCGTGAGCGGGTTTCCTTGGGTTACAAGCAGTTGTTACCAGATCCATGGTCCAGCGTAGATGAGCGTTTTCCTGTCGGCACGAGAGTGCCGGGACGGATTGCCAGCGTGGCTGATTACGGGGCCTTCGTCGAACTGGAGAATGGGGTGGAGGGACTTGTTCACGTCTCCGAGATGAGTTGGTCTAAACGCGTAAAGCATCCGAGCAAGCTCGTCAATCCGGGCGATGCCGTGGACGTGGAAGTGCTGAGTGTCGATCCAAAAGCTCGCCGGATTAGCCTCGGCATGAAACAAATCCAGGATAACCCGTGGCAAACTTTGCACGAGCGTTACCAAATGGGAACGCGTGTTCATGGGCGGGTCAGAAATCTGACCGACTTCGGAGCGTTCATTGAGATTGAAGATGGAGTTGACGGGTTGGTCCACGTCTCGGATATTTCGTGGTCCAGACGGATCAAGCATCCCAGCGAAGTGTTGAAGAAGGGCCAGGAGATCGATGCGATCATAACCAGCATCGACGCTGAGAACCGGCGCCTTTCGCTCTCGATCAAGGATTTAGAGCCAAACGCCTGGGATCGATTTGTGAACGAACATAAGCCCGGTGACGTGGTGCGTGGAAAGATTGCTCGATTCGCAAACTTCGGCGCCTTTGTTGAACTGGATGATAATCTCGAAGGCCTTTGTCATATCTCTGAACTCTCGGAAGAGCGAGTTGAAAAACCTGAAGACGTGGTTCAACTGGGCCAGGAATTGGAATTCAAGATCCTCAGGATCGATGCTGAGAGCAAGAAGATAGGCCTATCAGCGCGCGCAGTCGGCAAGGAGGATGAGCCTATTCTTGATACAAAGATCTACTCCTCGCAGGCCGGCAGCGGGATGGCATCTTTGGGAGAACTGGCAGATTTCGGGCTGGGCAGATCTGAGCCGAAGGCTACGCCTGAGCCTGAGCAGAAAACTGCGCCCGAGCCCGAACCCGAACCGGAAGCCGCCTCAGAGCCAGAGCCTGAAATTGAACAGGCACCGGAGCCGCAACCTGAAATGGATCCTGCACCCGAGCCCCAGCCTGAGGTGGAGCGGGCGCCTGAACCAGAACCCGAAGTTGAGCCGGCCGATGAACCTGAAGCCGAGTTGAACGAGTCGGAGCCAAAGGCTGAGTCGTCGTCTGCGGCGGAGCCTGCTGCCAAAGAGGAAGATCAGAAATAACCGTTGCTTCTGTCTCGCTGGCGCCGACGACTAGATAGCTCGTCGGTTAGACTTGTGATCTTTCGGTGCAATGGGCCTCAATGAATCTGGATCCGATGATCTCTTCATCTTGCCCGGTGCGATTGTTTTCTGATAGTGTACGGGCTGAGCACACCTCGCCATTCTTAAGAACCAGGACTTTTCCACCATCGACTGTTCGGACGTGAGCCATCTATCTGAGCTGAGGTAGTAACGCATGACTAAAGCGGAACTTGTCGAAGATGTCGCGGAAGCGGCGGAACTTACTAAAAAGGATGCCGAGCGGCTGGTAGAGATTGTTTTTGAGAGCATTATTGAGACCTTAAACCAGGGTGAGAAAATTGAACTCCGTGGTTTTGGTAGTTTCCGGGTGCGTGAGCGCGGCGCCCGCCGGGGCAGAAACCCTAAGACCGGGGATCCGGTAAGCATTCCTGCCAAACGCGTTCCATATTTCAAACCAGGCAAGGAACTCAAAGAGTTAATTAACGACGGAGTTCAACCTCACGGAGCGTCGGATCAACCGGCTAGCGTTATCGCCGAAGAGTTACGCCAACCCCCGACCATCTAGGTCAGCGCGGGAAGCCTAAAGGCAGCCTGCCTGGCTCCAGCGAGTGCGGTCTGAGGAATCACGATTGGACAGGCTATGGAGTCCCTGGCGAGCTGAGTACATCGCTGCTGGCGGCATTGCTGATTCAGAATCCAGGAGCTGCGTGTTTTGCAGAATTCATGCTGCCGTCAACGATGACGAAACCAATTATGTCGTCTTCCGTGGTTCCCGCAGTTTTATAGTCCTTAACCGCTATCCCTACATCAGTGGCCATTTGTTGGTTGTTCCAAACGAGCACCTAGGCGAACTTGACGCTGCCGCCAAGGAAACTACCGACGAATTGATGGATCTGACGAAACGCGCTCAAGCCGCGTTGCGCGAAACCTATCATCCGGACGGTTTTAATGTTGGCATGAACCTTGGCAAGGCTTCAGGAGCGGGGATTGTCGACCACATTCATATCCATGTCCTGCCCCGTTGGCTAGGGGACACCAACTTCATGACCACGGTTAGCGAAGCGCGCGTGATCCCTGAAGACTTGGCTACTACTTATGAAAAACTACGAACGTGTTTCTAAGGCCTCAAGTTGAATAGGTCTTACAGGACTTATCGGCCCTATCGTTCCGTCGCTTAAACTACCTTCCGACTGACTGCTTCGTCCTCAACCTCGCCGGCCTCGTTTATTGGCACATCAGCTGCCCGGCTATGACCGATTCCACGTTCTTCGCTGTCGAGCTCACTTGCGGGCATCGCGTGCAGAGGTCCGGTTACGTGAGGAGGATTAAATCCCGGGTAATCGATCCGAGCATGGTAAATGGCGGTTAAAGCGCCGATGATAGCCTCTCGAATGGTGGTCAATTCCTTCAGAGTCAGATCGCATTCATCGAGCTGCCCATCGGTGATGACTGCATCCACGATCTTAACCACGATAGCGCGAATATTCTCCGGGTCGGGACGGGCCAGCGAGCGCGCTGCGGCTTCGCAGGAATCCGCTAACATCATAATCGCGGCCTCTTTGAATTGTGGTTTCGGACCAGGGTAGCGGAAGTCTTTTTCCTCCACCACCTCACCAGCTTTGGCCTGACTTTGCGCTTTGCGGAGAAAGAAGTGCAACGTGCGGGTGCCATGATGTTGAGGAATAAAGTCAGCAATCTTCTTCGGGAGATTAATCTCTTTGGCGAGCTTCTGGCCGTAGGTTACGTGGCTGATGATTATTCTGGCACTTTGCGTAGGCCGCATGTGATCGTGAGGGTTGTTGCCTTGCTGATTCTCAACAAAGTACTCCGGGGCAGCGACTTTGCCGATATCGTGGTAGAGGGCGCCAATGCGCGCCAGTAAGGGGTTTGCTCCTACCGCTCGACAAGCATCTTCCGCGAGTTGACCCACTGCATGGGAATGTTGATTCGTGCCTGGAGCTCGAAGCGCCAGTTGACCCAACACGGGCAGGTCAGCATTGGACAACTCAAGCAGCTTGACGTCAGTTAGAATTCCGAAGAGCGATTCATTTATGGGCAAGCCCCCGGCAGCGAAAATTGCAGTCAGCAGTCCGCCAGCGAAACCGCATGCAGCTGCCAGCAGAACAGTGTTCATGGTGATAGGCTGTTCGGCATAGGCGAGCAGCGCCACGGCCAACACTGCATTAACCACACCCACAAACAATCCCGCGAGAGTAACGGATTGTCGTTCACGATATCTACCAATCCCGTAGACTGCGGCAGCGCAGGAGATCAGCGCATAAATAGACGTCTGTATTCCTGTGGGAGCCATCATGCCGGCAAACAACGCACTAACTATTCCGGTAAGAAATGCTAGTTGCGTATCAACCAGCATGACTACCAGGAGTGCAGCCGCAGCAAAGGGGATTGCGAAGCTCCAGAGCGTAGGTTCGTTGAAGGGTGAGGTCTTCATCCCATTGGCCACGCTGTCGGCTACCGTGAGGCCAACTCGCATCAGAGCGGTTTCGACGACGATCGCCGATCCGACGAGAGCGAACGCTCTGGTCTTCGAAAGCGATAACACCGAAGCCGTACTCCGGTGTTCAGTAAACTTCCAGACCGCCCAATAAACCGCAAACACTATGATTATCAGACCAGCCAGGTTATGCCAGGGCCTGCCGGCGTGACCGCTACCCTTCATAACGCCCAACTGCGCCAGCATCGCTGGTGTAACCGTGTCGCCCTCGCGTCCGATTACTTGATTCCGCTTGATTGAGATTTTTACGACCGGGATGTTATCCGCCGCCCGTTCGCGCGACGTGGCGGTGGCCGTCTGATCTAACACGACATTTGGTCGCAGCAGGGGCAGTATTGCCGCGACCAGGGCGAGTTTCTTTTCTTGTGACAACTGGGGAAGACTGAGCAGCTTTAGTTCAAGTTCCCGGCGGGCGGCGGTGAGAGAAAGCATACGGGCCCGCGGGGCCGGAATAATCATCTGTGCCGACGGATTGCGCACGTCAACCAAAATGATTTCCTGAGCCAGTCGTTCGGCGTCAGCGTCGTCATATATCTGTTTGTCGCCGACCTCTCGAGACAATTTGTTGATGCGATCAAGATCGTCATCCTTCAAGATACCGGAGGTCAAGGCGCGTGAGATAGCGGCTCCCCCTTCGCCTGTCCAGGTCAAGGCCTTGCCGGTGGCCTGCGCGTCCACTTGACGCATCAGATCCTCCCAAGCCACGCGAAAACTCCGGGCCGAGCTTGCTCCGCGAGTCGAATCGAAATTGAAGACTGGCCTAGTTGCCTCGCGAGCAGCGTTGCGTCGCTTTTCGGTCTCCGCGATGTCGACGCCCGTAATGTCAGCTCGTGCCACCACACTTCCGCGCAGGACTTCGCCTTCACGGTAGTCCTCCGAAAAACCTGAGGCGTAGTTACTGAGGAGTAGCGGGGCAGTGAAGGCGACAAGCACTGCAAACCCGATTGCGAATCGCGTTTTCGGGCTGAAGACCTTGAAAGGGCGCACTACGTATTGAACAAACGTGTCGCGCGCGCGGCTGAAAGGAGTTGTGAATCGGGGGCGTAGAGCCATAATCGTACTTAAGCAATCAAGGAAAGCTGATCGGCGCTAAACGCTTTCTCGCCGTCGGGTAGCCCGAGATCGCGAGACAGCATTTCGCCCACTTTCTCCAGTAATGGTTGGAGGGACTTCGGTTTGGTTGCCGAGACACTTACAACCTCCCGAGTGCCGGCCTGCGCGAGCTGTCGGGCGATTACCTGAAGATCGTCAGCGTCCATTAAATCCGCTTTGTTCAATGCCAGGATAGAAGGAATCTGAGCACTATGAAGTTCTTCCAGAATCCGCTCCACCGACTGAATCTGCTGTGGCCAGCGCGGGTTAGATATGTCGACCAGATGGATCAGCAGCCGACTATCGCCGATCTCCTCAAGAGTGGCGCGAAAAGCAGAAAGAAGTCCGGGCGGTAAGTCGCGGATAAAACCCACGGTATCGTTAATAATAATCTCCTGCTCCCGTGGTAGCCGGAGTCGTCGCGAAGTGGGATCGAGGGTGGCAAACATTCGCTGCTCCGCGCGCACATCGCTATTCGTTAGGGCATTCAGAAGGGTTGATTTGCCCGCGTTTGTATAACCGACAATAGAGACAACGGCCAGCTCATTTCGGGTGCGCACCTTTCGGCGCTCCTGCCGCCGCAGCCGCTGGGCTTCGATCTCTTTCTCCAGGCGGTTGATGCGATCGCGCACCCGGCGACGATCCATCTCCAGCTTTGTTTCACCGGGACCACGACCACCAATGCCGCCCGCGAGTCGGGAAAAGGCAGAATCCTGACCGGCGATCAATCGGGGCAAAAGGTATTTCAGCTGGGCGAGTTCAACCTGAATTTTGCCTTCGCTCGATTGGGCGCGCTGCGCAAAGATATCGAGGATCAACTGGGACCGGTCAATGATCTTCAGGTCCGTGGCTTCCGACAGTGATCTGACCTGGGCTGGAGTTAATTCGCGATCGAAGACAAGCATGTCTGCGCCAAGTTGAAGTGAACGAATAAGCAGCTCATCGAGTTTGCCGCGTCCGAGCACCGTCTTCGAGTCAATTGCCTGGCGTCTTTGAATTACTTTGTCCTGCACCACGATGCCGGCTGAACCTGCCAGTTCAGAAAGTTCGGCCATTGACTCTTCCGCGTCTGCGATTGGCCCCGTCGTTACCCCCACCAGAATCGTGCGGTCCTTTAGTGTGTCCTGGCGCGACGATTGGCGATTTCGCGCCATTTCACCTTCGAGCGAATTGATCAGGTCAAGGAAATCGTCGTCCAGCTGCGAAGCCACCTTCGGCGGAAGAAAAGCATAGGGCTTGCGGCCATTTTCGGATTGCACTTCAACCGCCGTAATCGGCAAAAGGTGCGCAGCATTCACCAGGCCCGGTAGCCCATCGTTGGGGTTGACGTCGATCGCCACCATCAAGTCCAACCGCAGTAGGGCCAGGTCAGCGAGGTCATCCTGTGTCAGTCCCTCACCACGCAGATGCGTATGCACAAAGCGAAGGCCGCGGAAGCGATCTACGGCTACCCGGATACGCTTAAAATCCGGCAGCTCGATGCGCCGATTATCGCCCACTATTACGAACTCGACATGCCCGCTTCGATCAATCAGCGCTCCAAGTTGTCTGCGCGTTTCATGCGACAGTTCAGCCAGCTGGCGCGCGCGAATTCAGGCGTGACGATCTGGTGAGGGGCAATCCGCCTGGTATAAAGCTTCGCTATTCGACGAAGTTGGTTCTGCTTCAGTCCCGCGGTATTTCCTAGTACGTCTTTGATAGTTGATAGCCTCCGTTCACGCAGTTATGCGCAGCTCGCCATCTAGGGCGAGCAGATTTACCTGCCAAGTCACGGCGCCGCGATACCTGGAGAATTAGCCCAGCATAGACTCTCCACATTCTGCCCTTGAATTTTTGTTTCGTGCTGAAGTTACAGGAGGAGTGATTCGGGGAGTAGATATCCGACACCAGTGAATCGCCGTGGATGTTGCTCTGCGATATCGCTTCGCTTAGTCGCTTGAGCATTTACTTTTAGTCTAGTGGGCGGGCTCCTGCACCCCAAACACTCTACCTGCGCGTGAAGCCTTCGGAACGGGGCCGATTATATCACACGGCGGACGCCGTGGAGATAGAGAGCGGCAGGCGACGAACCCCGACCGAACCCACGACCTTTTGAGGCTGAATTAGACACCACCTCAGGCCCGTCGTATGATTGAAGGCCCTACTGCGAATCGAAGACTAACTCATTGTAAAGTGGTCTTAGTGTCAACTATCAGCCAACTAAATGAACAAAGAAGGAAAAATTCTTCGGATTGATCCGCAACTCGCCATTCCCGGCGCGGAAGTGACGATTGACTGCGAGGGTCTGGATACCTCAGATCCAACCCTATGCGGGGTGTTCTTCAGCATTGAGAAGGCCCCGATTGTCGCCTTATCACCGAAGCGCGTGCTGGCCATCGTACCTGAACTTAAACAGGGCGGTAGGGTTGAGGTTCAGCTCGAGAACCGAGGACGGCGTAGCGATGCCGCCACCGTAACAATCGGGAAACGGCTGGCCGAGGACCTTCATCCCGTGGCTAACCCGGCTTTTGATCCGGATGACGGCTCGCTGTTCGTCACGCGCTCAGGTGCCCGTGGTGAGCAATTGCCGGTAACGCTTTTTCGCATCGATGTTGATGGCGAGATCTCCGAGTTTTCAGGCGACATAACGAATCCCACCGGGATTGCTTTTGACAGCACCGGCCAAATGTTCGTCAGCAGCCGAATGGATGGCACTGTCTATAGAATCACGCCATTCAAAGAGGCTGTGGCCTTTGTGCGAAATCTGGGAGTGGCAACGGGCATCGCGTTCGATGCAACGGGCATCGCGTTCGATAGTTCAGACACGATGTACGTGGGGGACCGCACCGGCACGATCTACAAAGTTAACGGAATCGGCGAGGAGAGCGCGTGGGCCAAACTCGAGCCGTCTGTTTCAGCCTATCATTTGGCGGTTGGCCCTGATGACGCGCTCTATGTGGCCGGGCCCACAGTCGCTAGTTTTGATTCAATAATGCGGGTCGATGCAAACGGCAAGGTCAGCGTATTCTACAAGGGGCTGGGGCGGCCGCAGGGACTTGCCTTTGACGAACAGGGAAACCTCTATATCGCGGCCTCCTTGCGTGGACGTCGAGGAATCGTGCGCATTTCTTCTGATGGAAAAGACGCCGAGATGTTTGTGGCCGGAATGAATTTGGTCGGGTTGGCTTTTGGTCCGACTGGCGACTTGGCGGTAGCTTCTACCGACTCGATCTATAGCCTGCCGTTAACAAGTCCAGAATAATGTTGACTGCAAAAGCGCTGATCGAAGGCAACAAATGGCTTTTGACTCTCAACTTGGCGGATGCTAACGTGACGCCTTATGCACCAGTCCCCTTGAAGAGCACCAAATGAGTACAGATCTAATACCACAGCTCCTGATTTACATGGTCGTGCTGCTGCTTGCCATCTCGGCACACGAAGCCGCGCATGCCTGGATGTCGAGTAGGTTTGGTGATGACACGGCGCGGCTCCTTGGCCGAGTGACGCTGAATCCCATTGCCCATACGGACCCCATAGGAACTCTCCTCATTCCAATTGTTGGATTTGTTCTCGGGAGCGCAGGTGGACCCAACATTCCGCTGATTGGTTGGGGGAAACCGACTCCGGTTAATCCATTGCGTTGGCGCAATAAAGACCTGGCAAATGTCATGGTCTCTTTAGCGGGAATTCTCGCGAACCTCTTTATCGCGATCTGTGCATTCATCATCATCAAAGCGTTGTTGATGACAGGATGGTGGTTTGCCGACGGTTCGTTCCAGGAACCAGTGCGGTTGTTTCTCTGGATGCTCTTGATGATGAATGTTTCGCTGGCGGTCTTTAATCTGTTGCCTTTTCCTCCGTTGGACGGCAGCAAGATCCTGGAAACTTTTCTCCCGGCCAGCGCCCAACCGGCACTGGCGATGTTGGAACAGTATGGCTACCTAATCCTGATGGTCTTGATCTACGTAGGATTTTTCAGCATGATCATGGGACCGGTGATGGATATAGTCGACTACCTGTTACGCCTCGGGGTTTACTGATTGATGGAAGAAACTACCGAGCGCATTGCCGGGCAAGCAGTCACCGAAGAGGCGACTGGCTCGATCGACGTCAGTGGCTCATCTCCGGAGATCGTCACTGATAACACCACGGACGATCTCAAGATCGTGATGGGCGATTTTGATGGTCCGCTGGATTTGTTGCTCCACCTGATTCGTCAGGAACAAGTCAACATATACGATATCCCGGTGGCCCGGATCGCCGATGAGTACCTTCGCTATTTACAGGCCATGCAGGAACTGGACATCGCCGTCGCTGGCGATTTTTTGGTGATGGCGGCCACGCTAATCGAGCTCAAGACGAAGATGTTGCTGCCGCGCGATCCCTTTGCTCCGGCGGAGGTAGATGAGGATCCGCGCAAGGATCTGGTCGATCAACTGCTCGAATATCAGAAATACAAAGCGGCCGCGCAAATGCTTTGGTCGCGCGCCACGGTGGAACGGGCCGTCTTCAAACGAGCGGAGATTGAGACGGACAAGAACAACCCCGAAGTTGCGGTGGGGTTATTTGATTTGCTGAAGGTGTTTCAGGAGATTCTCGCTCGCCACAAAGAAGAAGTGATGATGGAGATCGAGCGTGAAGAGATCTCCATGTCAGAAATGCTGGAACGGCTCAGAAACATGGTGATGTCTGCGGGTGAGCTAAACCTCCGGGTTTTCTTTGAGCGGGCCCGCTCGCGTCGTGAGTTGGTGGTGGCGTTCCTTTCAGTTCTTGAACTCGTGCGCACGACGGAGATCAAATTGTTTCAGGAACATACTTTTGGTGACATCGTTGCGAGAGTTACTGGATGACCAGGAGTTCAGAGTACAACCTTCAGGTTGCTGGTCGCGCATGCACGCGCCAAGCTAAAGCTTGTACTCTATACACCTGTTAAAAGCGGAAGACGAGATGAGTGAAGAGAGCGTAAATAGCGAACCAGAAGTAATCCTGGATGAGGCGACGCTAAACGAAGAGGCCAGCCGTGAGCTTGAGGCCCTGGTGGCCGCAGAAGCGACGGACGCCGAAGACCAGGACACTGAAGGTACCGGAACTTATGCGGTCCAGAACGCGGCCGAGCGTAAGGGAATTATCGAGGCCCTGATCTTCGTATCGGAGGAACCGATAACGGCAAAAACCATAGCCGACGTGCTGCGAGAGGAGCGCGATGTCGTTAAGGCGGCGCTGGCGGAACTGGCAAGTGAGTTCAATGGCCGAAACGGAGGTCTACAGCTTAGGGAAGTCGCTGGTGGATGGCAGTTTGCCACTCGACCCGAGTATCACGAGCATGTGCGTGCTTATCTAAAGTCACGGCCCAGCGCAAAGCTTTCGATCGCGTCTCTGGAAACGCTGGCAGTAATTGCTTACAAGCAGCCGGTCACGGTGCCTGAGATTCTCGAGATACGTGGCGTGCAGTCGCCATCGTCGATCAAGACGCTGTTAGACAAGAAATTGATTGTCGCCAAAGGGCGCAAGGAAACTGTCGGGCGCCCGATGATGTATGGAACTTCGAAAGAGTTTCTGCTGCAGTTTGGTTTGAAAGACCTTACTGAGCTGCCGAGCATGGAAGACTTCCAGGACCTTGCTGGAGGCGAGGCTTAGCGAGCAGAAGGCAGAAGGCAGAAGGCAATAAGCAGAAAGCAGCTTGGAAGGCAGAAGGTGTTAAGCAGAGGCGAGCCAATCGTCGCTTTATTTCTGCCTACTGCATTCTGCCTAGTGCTTACCATTTCTTATGGAAGAGCGTTTACAAAAACTAATCGCGGCTGCCGGCATCGCCTCACGGCGTCACGCCGAGGAAATGATTACTGCCGGCGAGGTTACGGTCAACGGCAAGGTTGTGACTGAACTCGGAACCAAGGCTGATCCGGAATCCGACCACATTAAGGTTCGCGGTAAGCTAATTAACCCAACGCTCCAAAGGCGAGAAAACACTTACGTCTTGCTGAACAAGCCGAAAGGCTACCTCTCGAGTGTTTCTGATCCGGATGGCCGCCCGATGGTAACTGAGTTGTTGCCGCAATCGTTGGGCAGGCTGTACCCGGTCGGGCGTCTTGATTTCAATACTGAAGGTTTACTCCTGTTGACGAACGATGGCGAGTTTACAAATTTCATCACTTCAGCCCGCAACAAAGTCGAAAAGGTCTATGAAGCCAAAGTGAGAGGCGTGCCTGACGAAAAGGCGATTGAGCGTCTTCGTCGCGGAGTCACCTTCGATGACGGGGCGCGGACGGCTCCGGCCAAAATCAGAAGACTGGGTGAGACTGAAAACAACGCCTGGTTTGAAATTCTGCTTCATGAAGGCAAGAATCAGCAGATCCGACGCATGTTTGATCTTATTGGACATTCGGTCATCAAGTTGCGCAGATCGCGGATCGGCTTTCTGCGGGATGACGAACTGAAGGCGGGGAGATGGCGGAAGCTGACGGCCGACGAGGTTGGCCGGTTTGTGAAAGCCCGTAGCGCGACGCGTACGCCAAACAAAACAACTAAGACGAAGCAGCCGAAAGTTGGCGGTTGAAGTCGAAATTACAGAACCGAGCGCGGTAGCGCCGGCCGCCGAGCTGGGAACGCAGGCGGCTCGCCTGCAGTACGCGGCGACAGCCGCGCAGGATTTTCCTAAGCTCGATTCATTTGCAGACTACTTTCGTGTTTATAAAAACATTCGCGGCTGTCGCCGCTCCTTGCAGGCGAGCCGCCTGCGCTCCCAGCTCGGCGGCCGAACGCTACCGCGCTCGGTTCTGTAAAGCGGAGCTACTCTGAAAGTTCAAACAGACCCGTACCTACCGTTGGCTGCAGTCACGTTTCTGTTGGTCGTTAGGTTACAATAAGCGCCTATTGAAGATGCGACAGGCAATCTTGCCTGTCTTTTGATTGTTAGCGGGAAGAACGAGTTCGTCCGCGTAGCGGCAAAGATATGGAATTTGATTTAACCGAAGAGCAGAAGCAGATCAAGAGCAGCGTGCGCGAGTTTGCCGAAGCGGAGATCGCGCCGCACGTAATGGACTGGGACGAGGCTCAGCACTTCCCAATAGAGCTGCAGCCGAAACTTGCTGAACTTGGGCTGACCGGGGTTCTGTTCCCCGAACAGTATGGCGGCGCTGGGATGGGCTATGTCGAGTATGCCACGATCATCGAAGAGCTCTCGCGAGTTGACGGATCTGTTGGCATTTCGGTGGCAGCGCACAATTCGCTTTGTTCAAACCATATCTATCTGTTTGGGACGGAAGCACAGAAACAGAAGTTTCTGGTTCCGCTGGCGACCGGAAAGCACCTGGGTGCCTGGGGCCTGACGGAACCCAGCGCCGGATCCGATGCGTCGGGAACGCGCTCGACGGCAGTCCGGGAGAATGGCGGCTGGCTGGTAAACGGTTCCAAGAATTTCATCACCCATGCGATTCATGCTGACACTTGTGTGGCAGTGGCTGTCACCGACCGTTCAAAACGTAGCAAGGGTATCTCCGCCTTCATCTTCGAGAAAGGCATGATCGGGTTCGCTCCCTCGAAGAAAGAAAACAAACTCGGTTTGCGCGCGTCGGAAACTGCCAGCGTCGTTTTCGAAGACTGCCACGTCCCGGAAGAGAATCTATTGGGAGAAGAGGGAAAAGGCTTCGTCAACGCCATGGAGGTTCTTGATGGCGGACGTATATCGATTGCGGCCCTGGCAGTCGGCATAGCTCAGGGCGCATACGAATCGGCTGTGCGCTATTCAAAAGAACGACAGCAATTCGGCAAGCCGATTTCGGAGTTCCAGGCTATTCAGTTCAAATTGGCAAATATGGCGATGCAGATTGATGCGGCGCGCCTGCTGATGTATCGGGCTGCCTGGCTGAAGGACGAGGGCCGGAAGGTCACCAAAGAATCGTCCATGGCTAAGCTCTTCGCTTCCGAAATTAGCGTCAACGTTTGTGAGGAGGCCATTCAGGTGCACGGTGGTTACGGCTATACGAAGGACTATCCGCCGGAGAAATATTGGCGCGACTCGAAGTTGTGCACGATTGGCGAAGGTACATCTGAAATCCAGCGGCTAATCATTGCGCGCGAGATCTTGCAGCAGGTTTAGAAAGTGAACTCCGCTACCACGTCACTTGTAGAACGCGTCGCGGCAGGTGACATGCGCGCAGTAGCTCGAGCTATTTCGAAGGTTGAAGACCTTTCTCCAGACTCGGCGGAGTTAATGAAGCAGGTCTTTCCGTTGACTGGTCGCGGGCTGGTGGTTGGAATTACCGGCGCCCCCGGCGCGGGCAAATCGTCCCTGGTAGACAAGCTTGCTTTGCATTATCGGAAGCAGGGTGAGCGGGTAGGGATTGTGGCTGTTGACCCCTCCAGCCCATTTTCGGGAGGGGCAATCCTGGGTGATCGCATTCGGATGCAGACGCTCGGGCTTGATAGCGGAGTCTTCATCCGGTCCATGGCCACTCGGGGCAATCTTGGCGGACTGGCGCGTAGCACGGTGGACGCCGTTTCAATTCTTGATGCAGCCGGGTACGGCAAGATCATCATCGAGACTGTAGGTGTTGGCCAGGATGAGGTCGAAGTGGTCAAAGCCGCGGATGTTTCGGTGGTAGTGCTGGTTCCGGGGATGGGCGACGATATTCAAGCCATCAAAGCCGGAATCATGGAGATCGGCGACGTCTTCGTTATCAACAAGGCGGATCGCGAGGGTGTTCACTCCACCGAAAGAGAGTTGGAGGCACTGCTAACGCTGGCGACGCGTGAGGATACCTGGCATCCCCCAATTGTGAAAACCGTAGCCACGGAGAGCAAAGGGATTGAGGAGCTTGCGACTGCGATTGAGAGCTATCGCGACTTTCACTTGCGGACCGAATCTGGAAAGGGCCGCCGCCGGGCTATTGCGCGCTGGAGAATACTCGAATTGTTACGCGAACGCCTCGTTTCGCAAACTCTGGCCTCGGAATCCGCATCCGAGAAACTCGAATATTTGGCCGGTGAAGTTGCCAGCCGTCGCCGAGACCCTTATTCTGCGGTAGAAGAGTTGATTAAAGGCAGTCACTAGTCAGTGGTCCCTGGCTTTGGGATTATTAACAGGCAGGAAGAACGAAAAGCGACCAACTGACAACGGACCACTGGCTACTACCAATGAAAGTCGATCACATCGGGATTGCTACACACCAAATTGAGGAGGCCCTCACACTTTGGCGCGATGTCCTGGGACTTGAAGTAAACTCGATTGAAGAAGTAGTGGAGCAAGGGGTCCGGGTGGCGATGTTGCCGGTCGGTGAGACGAATATTGAACTGCTCGAGCCGCTCAGTCCGGAGACTCCCGTCGGCAAGTTTCTGCATAAGCGGGGTCCTGGCATTCACCACGTGGCGATTAGGGTTGTGGATATTCATGCCTCGCTGGCCCATCTGAAAGAGCGAGGGGCGAGATTGATCGACGAGAATCCACGCGTGGGCGCCGGCGGTTGCCTGGTTGCATTTGTTCATCCTTCGTCGGCTAATGGTGTATTGCTCGAGTTGGTGCAACCCGAGTAGCTTTTATTAAGATTTTTATTTAGGAAAGGACAATATTTTGACTTCAACTACTAAAGCCTGGATAGCGGCAGCTGTCGCCGTCGTCTTTGCAATCGCATTAATCGCATGGCAGGTAAAAGCGAGACGCTCCGAGAGCCTCAATCTTTCGGCAGAAGACATGGCCCTGATTGCTGAGGAGCAGTCGCCACAGTTCCGGACCCGTCTCGCCTCAGATGCCGAAGCGCGTAAGTCTTTCGCTGATGACCTCCGCAAGCTACTGGCCGTCGCCGAAGAGGCGCGGGCAAAAGGAATCGGCGACAAGCCGGAAGTCAAGCGACAGCTTGATCTGGTCCGGTCAGTGGTGGTTGCCGAAAACTATTTCAAGTCGCAGACGACCGGGCCTGGTGGCCCCAATATTCCCGATCAGGAAATTGACGAATTCTTCAAACAGCCCGCCAATCAGGCGAAGTTTGACCAGTTTCTAACTGATGCCAAGGCGAAAAACCCTCAGCTGGCCGGTGGACAAATTCCTGAGGAGCAATTGAAGCAAGTCAGAAAGCAACTAGGATCGGTCTTGATTGGCGAGCAAAAGGCAATTGCCGCTGGGGTCGATAAGAAGCACGCGGTCGATTTGCAGGTCAAGCTTGAGCAGGCGCGAATCCTGGCCCAGACATACGCTCAAGAGCAGCTGGCCGATAAGATGAAAGCCAGCGATCAGGAAGTAGATGCCTATATTGCGCTGCACCCCGAGCTTGATAACAAGCAGGCCAAAGCGAAAGCGGAAGAGGTCCTGAAGCGAGTTCGCGCTGGCGAAGACTTTGCAAAACTGGCGCAGGAATTCTCCAGCGACGGCAGTAAAGAAAAGGGTGGCGATCTGGGATGGTTTGCGCGGGGGGCGATGGTGCCGGAGTTTGAGGAAGCTGCGTTTAAGTTGAAACCAGGCGAGATCAGTGATCTGGTTCAATCGAAATTCGGTTACCACATTATCAAAGTCGACGAGCGCAAGACCGAGACGAAGGATGGCAAGCCTGAGGAGCAGGTTCATGCGCGTCACATCCTGATCAGCGAAAGCGCCGGGCAGCCTGACAACCCGTTTGCTCCGCCACAAAGCGGCCGTGATAAAGCGAAAGCCGCGGTCGAGCAGGAGAAGCAGAAAAAGGTACTTGACGAGATCGTAAAGCGTTCGCATGTCACTGTTGCCGAGAACTTTCAGGTGAAGATGCCGGAGCAACAGCCGGGCCAGGGACTTCCTCCGGGGATGATCCCTCAGGATGAAGATCATGCACAGCCGGCTCAACCAGTTGAACCTGCGCCGAAACCTGCGGAGCCGGCAAAAAAGGGCGCCAAACCGGCGAAAAACTAAGGCCCAGCAAAACGCACATGCAATTGGGCGACTACCGCGTGGAGATTGTTCCGGACACGGAATTTCGCCTCGATGGAGGCGCGATGTTTGGTGTGGTTCCGCGCACCCTGTGGTCGAAAGCTTGCCCGCCTGATGAGCAGAACCGCATCAGGATGAACATGAATTGTGTGTTCATCGACACGGGCAGTGATCGGATACTGATCGAAACGGGCATCGGGGAAAAGTGGTCGCCTAAGCACGAGGGAATGTACGGCATCACGCGCCAGCGTTCGTTGGCCCAATCACTCAGGGCAATTGCTGGGGTTGGAACCGAAGACATAACCATCGTTATTAATACGCACCTGCACTTCGATCATTCGGGTGGCAACACGATACTCAATAGCGATGGCCATGCTATTCCTTCGTTTCCCAACGCTCGCTATTTTGTTTCCAGGGCGGAGTTTGAACACGCTGAAGCTCCCAGCGAGCGAGACCGGGCGAGTTATTTGCCGGACAATTGGCGACCGTTGGTGGAACGCGGCCAGCTGGATCTAAAGGACGCTGATTACGAAGTTGTGCCAGGACTGCGCATGGAAACATATCCTGGTCACAATCGGTCGATGCAGTGTTGGCGACTGAATGTTGGCGGACAGACGCTCTTCGGTTTTGCGGACCTGGTGCCAATGCGAGCTCACGTTCCGTTCGCCTGGATAATGGGCTACGATCTGTTCCCGGTGGAGACGCTTGAAGTGAAGAAGCGGCTTTTGCCGCAGGCCGCGAGAGAGGGATGGAACTGCCTTTTCTACCATGACCCGGATGAGCCTTTGTGCAAACTGATTGAGGAGGACGGTAAGCTGCGACCCGCTCCTAATCGAAACGGAGACTCGATGTTCCGTGAACAAGATGACCCGGGACTCCCAGCATCGAGTCCGAGTCTTAGCCCGCGGAGCGGGCGACAGCATAAAGCCTGGGGTGGAGCTTAGCGGAACCCCAGGTTAGAAGGGGCAATGGATAAGCCAGCCCGCGGAGCGGGCGACAAAGTTGTCGCATCCTCGGTCTGTCGCCCGCTCCGCGGGTTGCAGGGCTTCTCGGCTGGAGAAGACGATGTCTAAGTATGAGATGGTGATTTATTGGAGCGAATCCGATGATGCTTTCGTGGTAGACGTTCCTGAATTGCCGGGCTGCATGTCAGACGGCGCTACCTACCAGGAAGCGGTGGCAAATGCTGAGCGAGTCATTCAGGAGTGGATTGGAACTGCAAGGGAGGAAGGGCGACCTATCCCCAAGCCGAAAGGTCGTTTGATTTAAGCGTAGTCCTGAGCTGACGGAAATATGGAAACCGTAAAAATTGGAATCATCGGTGGCAGCGGGCTCTACCAGATGCCCGAACTGTCGGATGTTGAAGAGGTCGAGGTTGACACACCCTTTGGACGTCCCTCGGATGCCTTCTTCATCGGCACCCTGGAGAACAATCGCGTCGCATTTCTCCCCCGGCACGGCCGTGGTCATCGTCTTACTCCCACTGAAGTGCCCTTCAGAGCAAACATCTACGCGATGAAGCTGCTCGGGGTTGACCGAATACTCTCGGCTTCGGCGGTCGGTTCGCTACAAGAGCAGTATGCTCCGCTTGATATGGTAATCCCGGACCAGTTTTTTGACCGGACGAGAGCGCGAGCGCAGGAGTCGACGTTTTTCGGCGAGGGGATTGTGGCCCACGTGAGCTTTGCACATCCGGTTTGTAATGAGCTGGGAGATGTACTTGAAGAGGCTTGCCAGTTTGCCGACGTAAAGGCGCACCGCCGCGGCACCTACATTTGCATGGAAGGACCGGCGTTTTCCACCAAAGCGGAGTCGGAAGTTTACCGCAGTTGGGGAATGGATATCATCGGGATGACCAACATTCAGGAAGCCAAGCTCGCCCGCGAGGCTGAGATTTGTTATGCGACGCTGGCGCTGGTCACCGATTACGATTGCTGGCACCCAGGGCACGAGGCAGTTACGGCGGATGCCGTTTATGAGTATCTAACCAAAAACGTGCGGAACGCTCAGGTTATCATCAAGGCAGCCGTCAAGAGTCTGAGCAGTCAATCGCGAAACTGCAAATGCGACTCGGCGCTTAAACATGCGATTTTTACTGCCCCAGGTCTCTGGCCCGAGGCGACTCGCAAGAAACTTGATGCGATAGTCAAAAAATATGCAGTGGCGTGACAATAACGGCATCCAATGCGGAGAAACTTCAACTAGTTGTGTGGAATGGGCAGACGCCCGTCTATCGGCAGACAGCCCGATCTGTAAAGGGGAATTATGAAAAGGCTTTTACCGTCGTTAACCGTTCTCGCGGTCGCATTGTTTGTCTCCGTTCCAGTTTTCTACGGCCAGGGAGCCGCTAAAACCGGACCTGATCCGTCTACGCTTCGCGATGCGGAGTTGGAAAAAGACTCTTTGCACAACCTTGAAGTCGCGCGGCATTACTTCAAGTTGAAGAAGGCCTACGTGGCGGCGATTAAGCGGTGTGAGGAGATCGATGCCGGCAACCCCAATTTTGCCCAGATGGATGAGGTGCTTTTCATTGCCGGCGAAAGCAGCCTTCGATTGGCGGAGACCGGCGGCAAGCAAAAGACGAAGGTCGTAATGCCGGACGCTTTGCTGGCGCAGGAGAAGCAAGACACGCAATACAAAACTCCTGATGAACTCAAGGCAGACGCGCGCGTTTATCTATCACGCCTGGTAGCGGACTACCCCAATAGCGCGTTTCGTAAGCAGGCACAAGTGGATTTGGAAAAACTCGGTGGTCCAATTAAACCTGGTGGAGAACCCTCGGTAACAACTCAAGCTCCAGAGCTGAAATCTGAGATCTGAGATCCTGAATCTGAAATCTGAAATAATCTGAAATCTATTATGTCATTGCTTGTAGTCGGTTCTGTCGCCTTTGATGCGGTTGAGACGCCCTTTGGGAAAACGGAACAAATGCTGGGTGGCTCAGCGTCTCACTTTTCACTCTCCGCTAGTTATTTCACCGACGTGCAGATCGTCGGCGTCGTGGGTGGGGATTTTAGCGAAGCTGAGCAACAGGTGTTTGATGCGCACCACATCAACACCAGCGATCTTGAACGCGTTCCAGAAGGGAAGACCTTCAGATGGTTTGGTCGTTACGACTATGACCTCAATGTCGCTCATACTCTTGATACGCAGTTGAATGTATTTGCCGACTTCAAACCGAAGCTCTCGGAGGGATCGAAGAATGCGCGGTTGGTTTTCCTCGGCAACATTCAACCGGACCTGCAACGCGGAGTGCGCGAGCAAATTCCTAACGCCGAGCTCGTGGCCCTTGACACCATGAATCTCTGGATCGATGTGGCCAAGGAATCTCTCATCACCACCATAAAGGGCGTGGACGTCGTCATCATTAACGATGCCGAAGCAAGGCAACTGACTGGCGTACCCAATCTCATCAAGGCGGCGCGAACGATCCTTTCGTGGGGCCCTAAGGCTTTAATTGTGAAACGAGGCGAATACGGGGCGGCACTGTTCAGCCACGATAGCTACTTTGCTATTCCGGCTTTCCCGCTCGAGTCGGTCTTTGATCCAACCGGGGCTGGCGATACATTTGCCGGCGGTTTCATGGGGTACCTTGCAAGTCAGCCCAAACTGGACGACGCCGCCATGCGGCGGGCCATGATTTTTGGGTCGGTGATGGCGTCATTCAACGTGGAAGAGTTTGGCACGGCTCGCGTTGAGCGACTTACTTATGATGAGATTAACGAGCGCTTTCGAGCATTCAAGCAAATGACCCATTTTGACGAGATACCGTTTGAACGAACAGCTCAAGCGACAAAGTAGTTGTTTCAGATCTCTCATCTGATATCTGAGATCAAGAGAGATTCAGGAGGTTCCCATGTTCTGCCCAGTTTGCGAGTCCGAATACGAAGTTGGCATCACGCGTTGTCCTGATGACAATTCAGAGTTGGTCGCCCGCTTGACCTCCGAGAACACCTTGCACGATTCAAGCGAAGCGAAATTCGTTCCCCTGCATCATCTTGGATCACCAGCTGAAGCTGAAATGGTGAACGAGATTCTGGTGAACAATGGAATTCGTTCGGTAGTCAAATCGGGCGGAGCGGACGCACTATCACCGTTGTTGTCTGCAACCAGCGAAGGGGCAGTGCTCTTTGTTGATGAGCGAGACTTGGATCGGGCCAGGGAACTCTACGCATCCTTCTTCGGCGACGACACCACACCGCTAACGGGCGGTATCGTGGAAGAAGAAGAGGAAGAAGAAGAGGAAGAAGAGGAGCCTGAGCGTTAGGCGCATGATCCAACGCGACCGAGTCCGGTTGACCTCCATTGATCTGTCACAGAGAACACTGAGGACGGACAGAGAAGATCAGAATCATGTGTTCGTTTAAATAATCACACGTTCGTTTAGAGGTGGGCACCGCCCACCGGGACGGCTTTTCTACGCGCTAGAGGCACAGCTTCGGTCGATCGCCGGTGAAGGAATCGAGACCCGCTGGGCGCGCCACAAAGCGATGGCCGCTCGCACGCAGCAGTGGCTGGGAGAGGTGAGCGCGACAACGGGAAAGAAGCTCGCCAACATCGCGCCTCTCGGATCGCAGTCGCCGACCATCTCAGCGATCAGGCTTCCCGGCGATCTGCCGGCGGAGGGCTTCACCCAGAAGGTCGGAGAGCGAGGAATAGTCGTTGGCAGCGGCTACGGGAAGCTCAAGGGGTCTACCTTCAGAATCGGCCACATGGGAGATCACACGGTCGAGTCCCTCGAGCAGTGCCTTTCGGCTTGTGCGAGTGCTCTCGCCTCTTGACCCAGATCTCGGTTTCGAACGTCGGTGTTGAGTTTGGCGCGACCAGAATCTTCGAGAGAATCACCTTTACGATCGGCGAAGGCGACCGCTGGGCGATCCTGGGTCGGAACGGAAGCGGAAAGACCACGCTCTTCCGGCTCATAACAGGAACGCAGCAGCCGACTGAAGGGACGATCACCCGCCATCCCGGATTGAAGATGGCGCTGCTCGAGCAGCATCGCGATTTCGGCGAGGCAGAGACGGTGTGGGAGGCGGGTGCCGGGGAATACGCTGCACTGCTCGCGCTTGAGCGCTCACTGGCGGAGCAGGGGGCGGAGCTGGCGGTCGTCGGCGAAGCAGCGACACCCCAGATGCTCGCGCGTTATGACCGGGATCTCGAGCGCTTCGACCGTGAAGGAGGGTACACGTTCGCGCCACGCGTCGATGCGGTCCTGCAGGGACTGGGCTTCGACGCGGAAAAAGCGCGCACCCAGCCTTTGGCCAACCTGAGCGGCGGCGAGCGCGGCAGGCTCGGTCTGGCTCGACAGCTGGTGAGCGCGGCTGACGTCCTGCTTCTCGACGAGCCCACCAATCACCTCGATCTCGAGACTACGATCTGGCTCGAGGATTATCTCAAGAACTCACGCAAGACGATTCTGCTGATCAGCCACGACCGCGCGTTTCTCGGCAACGTGGTTGATCACGTGCTTCATCTGGAAGGCGAAAGCGCTGTCTCGTATACCGGCAGCTATGAAGCATTCGTTCTCCAGCGCGAAGAACGGCGCCTCAGTCAACAGCGCGCATTCGAGAAGCAGCGCAAGGTGATAGCGGACGAAGAGGATTACATCCGCCGTAACATCGCGGGACAGAACACGAAACAGGCGAAGGGCCGGAGAAAACGCCTCGGTCGCCTGCCCCGGCTCACCGGTCCAACGGCGGAGGAAGGAGGCGCGATGGGATTGCGCCTCGAGTTGTCGGAAAGAGGTGGCGACCAGGTCGCCGTCGCGCGCGATGTCACGATCGCTGTCGGCGAGCGAACGCTCATCAGGAGCTTCACTGGAACAATTCAGCGTGGCGAGGTCGTTGGATTCGTCGGACCCAACGGGAGTGGTAAATCCACGTTCCTCCGCGCGCTGGCCGGAGATCGCGAGGCAACCGAAGGCGAGCTCCGCCTCGGCGGCTCAGTGCGACCGAGCTACTACCGGCAGGACATGGCCCAGGTGCCGGTGGACAGAACGTTGTTCGAGGTAGTCAGCGACCTCCGGCCACAGTGGGAGCGCCGGATGGTCATGGGACATCTCGCTCGCTTCGGCTTTTCCGGTGACGAAGCGCAGCGGCGCGCCGATACACTGTCAGGTGGTGAGCGAGCGAGAGTAGCGCTGGCGATGATGGTGCTTACCAGGGCGAACTTCTTACTCCTGGATGAACCCACCAACCATCTCGACATCGAATCGGTCGAAGCGCTGGAGGACGCTCTCTCCGACTACGAGGGCACCATACTCCTGGTCAGCCACGATCGCGCCATGCTCGAAGCCCTAACATCGCGCGTGTGGGTGCTGCACGAGCAGCACATCACCGATTTTCCCGGGTCGTTCGGCGAATGGGAGGACCAGAGCCGCGAACGCTCTCACGCCGCGTCTATTGCCGCTGCCGAACAGGAGTCGCTCCGCCGCGTTCAGGAGAAAAAAGCCACGCGCAGGCGCGACGTGGAAAGCGATCACACCAAGGCGACGATACGCACCGCGCGCCGAACTGTCGAGGATCTCGAGAAGCAGATTTCAACTCTCGAGAGCAAGATCTCTGAGCTCAAGCTCCTGCTCGAAGATCCGGAGCTGTACACCACACGTGAGGGAACGCAGAGGTCCCTAACGGCCGGCAATGAGCTGGAAGCTCTCCGCAAAAAACTCGATGCGATTCTGGAGCGGTGGACAGCTGCGACAGAGAAACTGGAGCAGCTCGGACATCGGTAAGGCTGGATTAAAACTCGCCTATGAACCCGATCTCTACCTCGAGTTTGTGCCCGAACTGCTTCTTGACCCTTTCTTGCGCAATGGCGATCAGCTCGCGGACGTCCTTCGCGGTCGCCTTTCCCAGATTCACCATGATGTTGGCGTGAATGTGTGAGATCTGCGCGTCACCACGGCGAAATCCCTTGAGCCCGACCTGGTCGATCAGGCGCCCCGCCCCCACCGCCTCGATCTTCTTGAAGATGGATCCCGCGCTCGGATGGTACTCGAGCCACGGATGCTTCCCTCCGCGCCAGCTCAGGTTTTCCTGCATGATGCGATGCATGATCGCTTTATCCTTTGGCTCAAGCTGGAACGTCACCGCCAGCGCGATATCACGGCGCTTGTGGAGCGTGCTCGTGTCGTAGCCGAACTGCATGTATTCCTTGTCGACGGTGCGGCGATCCCCTTCCTCCATCAGCAGCTCGGCTGACTCGAACACCTCGGCGATGAACATCGTGCGCTCCCGCTCCGGAGCCGGCGAGAGGAAGTGCAGATTCTGCCATACGGCGCCGCCAACGGTGCTCGGAATGCCGACATAATGCTCAAGGCCGGATAGATCTCTTTCCACGGCCTGCGGAATCAACCTCGCCATCACCGCGCCGCTCTCCACCCAGAGCTTTCCATCGTCCGAAAACCGGAGGTGGTGGGAGGTATTGCGGATGACCAGACCGCGGAAACCCTTGTCTCCGACGAGGATGTTGGCGCCCAGGCCGAGAACGAAATAATCGACGCCGAGCTCCCGGGCGGCGGTCACTGCCCCTGCCAGATCATCCGTTGATGTGGCATCGTAAAAGAGGTCGGCGGGACCACCAATGCGGAAAGTAGTGTATTGTCCAAGCGGCTCATCGCGCTTGAGCCTTCCCGAGTCCAGTCTAGCAATCAATTGCCCGTAGTTTTTCGAGCGGGCGCTCCCAGAATCTGACATGTCCGAAAGAAAGGGTATCCCCCTCTACCGCGCCACTCTTGCGCTCCTGATTTCTCTCGTCTGTTCCAGCACAGCCTGGGGCCAGCGGGCGGAGCTGGAAAAGATCATACAGCGCAAAGTTCTGTCGAACGGGCTCGAGGTCATCGTCGTCGAAAATCACGGTGTGCCGCTCGCCACTGTCGAAGTGAACGTCAAGAACGGCGCGTTCACGCAGTCACCCGAGTTCGAAGGCTTGGCGCACATGTACGAGCATATGATTTTTCAGGCGAACTCGAAGTACCCCGATCGCAGTCAATTCCAGGACCGCATGTCAGAGCTTGGAGCCGTGTTCAACGGGACGACTCAGGAAGAGCGGGTCAATTATTACCTGACGGTGCCCGCCGACAAGACGGCCGATGCGATTGCTCTGATCGCGTCAGCACTGCGCGAGCCGCTTTTCCGACAGGACGAGCTCGAACGCGAGCGACAGGTAGTGATCGGCGAGTACGACCGCAACGAGTCCAGCCCGTTCTTCGGGCTCACCCAGGAGATGGACCGCCGGCTTTATCCCGGCAATCTGAGGCGGAAGAACACCATCGGGAGCCGGCAGATCATTCAGACCACGACCCCCGAGAAGATGCGGACGATTCA
>JANNJZ010000447.1:0-11835 GCA_031396065.1 Pyrinomonadaceae bacterium
TCGTTCGTTTAGAGGTGGGCAATGCTCCTCATTCGTTCGTTTAGAGGTGGGCACCGCCCACCGGTACGCCGTGGACGAAACGATTCAGATAGATAACCAACGTTCGATAATTTGGCTGAGTGGTTTCATCTACGCCGTGCCGGTGGGCGGTGCCCACCTCTAAACGAACGAATGAGGAGCATTGCCCACCTCTAAACGAACGAATGAGGAGTACACAACCATGGTTGATTCAAACCGTCGAAAATTCCTGCAACAATCAGCTCTCGGCCTCGGTGTGGCTGCGGCTGGGGGAGTTGGGGCCGGGTTCATTCTGCGCGCAGACGCCCAGCCGACGCCAACGATTTCCGCGGAGCCCGAAGCGCATCGCGTTCTGATCCAGATGGCGCCGCCGCCTAAAGTGGAGATCGCGGGGAGTGGTGAGTTGAAGAAGGTGACCCCACAGCCTTACGGCCCATTTTACAAACAGGGAGCGCCGTTTCGCGGCAAGCTCTCGCTGCCGGGCGAGGCCGGCACAACCTTCATACTGTCGGGGCGCGTCTGGGCGTTGGATACCAGGCGCCCGGTGCCCGGTGTAGTGCTCGACTTCTGGCATGTAGACTGGAAAGAGAAGTACTCAGATGGCGTCACCGACTTTCGCAATCGCGGCCGGCTGATATCCTCCGAAACCGGGGCATACGAATTGGAAGGCATCCGCCCGATTCCCTACCGGCCCAATCCTACCGGCAGCCCAGACTTCTGGCGTTGCGCGCACTATCATCTGCTCGCGGTCTGTCCTGGCTACAAGTCACTGGTGACGGAAATTCATTTCGTGAATGACCCCAAGAAAAACGATCCGATGTACCGCGTGGAGAACGCTATGGTGGTGGAGAAACGAACGGTCGCGGGCCAGAGTTTCGAGACCGGCGTTTTCGACATCGTGCTTGAGCGCGAGACCAAAGCCGGTTAGCCAGCGTAGAAGACGAATTGAAAAAAGGGGGAACCACTCCGCCTGGGAGTTTGTCCCCCCTAACCCCTTGATGGGCAACCCTCCAATTTGCACAGCGAGGATTATTAGTGGCGCATGCTAACTTCGCTTGACGCGGATCCTAAATCTTAGTTAACGGATCCGAATACGTTTCTGTCGATTAGTTCTGCAGAATTAGGCCTGAAATCGCTGAAAGTAACCACCCGTGGTTAAGGACGAAGCCATTGTCAGTGGCAATTGGCTAGAACGACTCTGGTCGAGGGTGTTGGCCCACCCGGTGACTGTACTGAGTACAGGATAAGCTGGCTTGTAATATCTGGGCGTCAAGGCTGTCTCGCTTGCAAGGCGTCGCGCTCTCGCCGTTAGTGGGGTAAATAAGGTTTTGCGGCTGTGCCGCCATCCGTGCGGTAAGGCTATGCCTTACCGGGACGGGCTAGATTTCTTTAGAGGCTGCGCCTCTGTAGTCGACGGAGGCATAGCCTCGAAATTCAATCAAGGCTCTACGGTAAGGCTGAGCCTTACCGCACGGAAGGCGGCGCAGCCGCAAAACCCGCTTTGGCCCACCACCCCTCGCGCTCACTTCCGGCGTTTGAAGTAATAGGCCGGATCGGTCGCAGGCCCTCCTATTGCCACCAGCTCCCAACCGTTCGCGCCAAGTTTATCCAGGTGTTGTTCCAGCACAAATGCCTCACGTCCGAATGGCACGTTTGGTTCCTTGCGCATGCGCGGATTGCCGGTGGGCGTAAGATTGGTAGTGCTTGGCCCAGCCACCGCCAGATATTCCCATTGTTCAACTGCAGCCCTGGTTACCTTCGTCTCCTCCTGTCCATTCGTTTTCACGACGACAATGGCAACCACGGCAAGCACTAACACCAGCGACATTCGTTTAAGGATTTTCATTTTGTCATTCATGAGAGGGTTCCTTTGTTTTAGCCAGGCTCCAGAGGAGCCCAATGTTAATAGAGAAGCTTTAATTTTTGCGGGTTCGCCTTCCGTACGGTAAGGCTGCACCTGGCTCTGCCTTAGCGGATCGTACGTTTGGAGGTGAGCATCGCCACCGGTACGACTTGGAGGAGACCATTCACCGAGCAACAAACGCTAATTATTCACCGCGCTCGTTTCGTCCAGGTCGCACCGGTGGGCGGTGACCACCTCTAAACGAACGATTGTCATTTGTTTCTATTCTCTTGACTACCCTTTATGTTCAGTGACCTTCACCACTGACTGTTTACCGCGGTCGTTTCGTCCAGGTCGCACCGGTGGGCTTGCCCACCTCTAAACGAACGATTGTCATTTGTTTCAGTTCTCGTGACTACCGTCTGTTCCATGACCTTATTTGAGGAACCCGAGAAATTGACGAGTCCCTTTCCTCGTATCTCTTTTCAGAACATCTGTGCTGGCGGATTCACACCTGGCGTTCGCTTATCGAACGATAACAACCCATCTTTCCCTTTGAACCGTCGGGCACTCGATTTGCTCGCTCTCCCCTGCCCAGCAATACCAATATCCAAACCGAACATTACGGGGGAAATATGAAGGCTAATGCCCAAATTTCATAACGTCGTTTGATGACCTGGCTTGATCATAGCCCACAGATCGGACGACGTTTCTAACCGAATTCTGTTTCAGGGTTAACTTTAGAGAGTAGTTCAACCCACAGTTGGAGAAAAGATGACCACCAGAAAAGTGAACACCGGAAAAGACAAGAGACCCGCGAAAAAAGCTAAGGAACAGCCAGTCGAAACCCGGGTGAATGCCAAAGCTTCTCCGCGAAATAACGACGCGAAGATCGACGACCTGCAGAAGAACACCGAAGATAGCGCCGGTGAGTTTCTTACCACCAATCAGGGCGTCCGCATCAACGACAATCAAAACTCGCTCAAGGCGGGCGACCGCGGCGCGACCCTGCTCGAAGATTTCATTCTGCGCGAGAAAATTACCCACTTTGACCACGAGCGTATTCCTGAGCGAGTTGTACACGCACGCGGCTCCGCGGCCCATGGTTATTTTCAAGTATACGAATCGATGGCTGAGTATACGAAGGCCGATTTTCTTCAGGACCCGACGGTCAAGACCCCGGTGTTCGTCCGCTTCTCGACGGTTGCAGGCTCACGGGGTTCAACCGATCTCGCCCGCGACGTGCGGGGCTTCGCCGTCAAGTTTTACACGCAACAAGGAAACTTCGACATCGTCGGCAACAACATGCCCGTCTTCTTCATTCAGGACGCCATGAAGTTTCCCGACCTGATCCACGCGGTCAAACCTGAGCCTCATAATGAGATCCCTCAGGCTGGCTCCGCGCACGACACGTTCTGGGACTTCATTTCCCTGATGCCGGAATCAATGCACATGATTATGTGGGCGATGTCTGACCGCGCTATTCCGAGAAGCCTGCGCATGATGGAGGGGTTTGGCGTCCACACTTTTCGATTCATCGACGAACGGGGAAAGTCGCGTTTTGTAAAGTTTCACTGGAAGCCTTTGCTGGGCATCCATGCCGTGGTTTGGGACGAGGCCCAGAAGATATCCGGGAAAGACGCCGATTTTCATCGGCGCGATCTTTGGGAAGCGATCGAGAACGGTGATTTCCCGGAGTGGGAATTGGGTGTGCAGATTGTTGAAGAAAAGGACGAGCACAGCTTCGATTTCGATCTACTCGATCCTACCAAGCTGATTCCCGAAGAGATCGTTCCGGTACAGCGGATTGGGAAGTTGACTCTCAACCGTAACCCTGACAACTTTTTTGCCGAGACAGAACAAGTTGCTTTCCACGTCGGTAATATCGTGCCCGGAATTGATTTCACCAACGATCCGCTAATGCAAGGTCGTCTCTTCTCGTACACCGACACGCAGTTGATCCGGCTCGGCGGCCCAAATTTCCACGAGATTCCGATTAACCGGCCGGTGGTGCCCGTGCACAATAACCAGCGTGATGGCTTCATGCGGCAAACGGTCAATCGTGGCCAGACCAGTTACGAGCCCAATACTCTCAAAGGAGGTTGTCCGTTTCAGGCCGGGGTGGACATGGGCGGTTTTGCCAGCTACGCCGAAAGGATCGACGCGAAGAAAGTTCGCGCGCGCAGCGCCAGCTTCTTCGATCACTTCAGCCAAGCGACCTTATTCTTCAATAGCCAGTCAGGACCTGAGAAAGGCCACATTATCCGGGCCCTGCGATTTGAGTTGGGCAAGCTTGAAACGCCGGCAATCCGAGAGCGAATGCTGGTCCTGCTGGCCCAGGTTGATAAGGGACTGGCGAATAGCGTTGCCGAAGGTCTCGGCATGAAAGTGCCGGCCAAGCTCGATAAGCCTTTGAACATGAGCATACCTGCCGATGGTGACCCGCGGAAGTTTCAACCAAAGAAGGTAACCCAGGCAATCGAAGCTTCACCAACTCTGAGCATGGTGAATAATCCGAATTTTCCGAAGGGTACAATTAAGACCCGGAGAATTGCGGTCCTGCTGGCAGATGGGTTTGACGCCGCGGCGGTAGCCGAGATGACCAGGGCGCTACTGAAAGCCGGCGCGACAGCAAAAACAATTGCTCCTCGACTTGGAGTTGTGACGGGAGCCAACGGTGCGGAGTTGAAAGTAGATTGTAGTTTTCTGACCGGCTCCTCGGTTTTGTTTGACGCCGTCTACATTCCCGGCGGAGACCGGAGCATTGAAAAGCTCATGCAGGTACCCGAAGCTCAGGAGTTTGTCAGTGAGGCTTTCAAACACTGCAAGGCGATCGCGGCCAGCGACGCGGGCGTCGAACTCCTGACCAGTTCGCTCGCCGGAAAACTCGCGGCGGAAGCGCCAGGGAAACAAGTCGCGGTAAGCCAGGGGGTCGTTATTAGTCGTGAGGCTAAACCCAGCGCGGTCGCCAAAGCTTTCATCGAAGCCATCGCTCAACATAGACACTGGGAACGAGAGAACAGCACGAACTAGGTTCACCTCCATAACATGATTGTTTAGAGAGCACACTTGTGTTCCCCTTGCCGAAACAGCCCAATCGTCGTTTTGTGTAACGCGAGGCAGGCGCACAAGTGCTCTCCCTAAACAGCGTAGAACATGAGTTCACCGCAACAACGCAAACGTCCCAGTCCGCATCCCAACGCTGCAATAACTCAATCCCCTCGCGCTGGAGCCTTGAACACAATCTGCGGTCGTTCACTCCAGGGAAATGGTCGTGCATTTTGGCCCTGCTATCGCCACAACTCATCCGCCTTGCCTTCGTTATGATCATAGTTGGCTTTGCCGCGCTAAGCTGTCTCGCGCAGACCATACCGGTTGCCCCAACCCCGTCAGCCACTCCACCAGGTCCTGAACCGCCGGACCACATAGAAGTTTTCACCGAAGAAGTTCTCCTCCCAGTTTTTGTTTTGGATCATCACGGGCGTTTTGATCCTACTCTCGGAGCTATCGATCTGCTCCTCTTCGAGGATGGCATCGCGCAGCAGATCACCGGTCTGCGCCGAGTTCCATCGAGCGTGCTGCTCTTGCTTGATACCGGCGGTGCACTTAACCCCAGGATGAGCACCAATACAACTCGGGAGATTGCCATTCGCCTGGTTTCGAATTTGCGCGCCGGCGACCAAATAGCGGTCATGCAGTTTGGCAATCGGGCGGAGATGATCCAGGACTGGACCACTGCGACGCACAAGGTTGTGTCTTCGCTGAAGACCAAGCTCTCTTCGGGCAGGCATGTTCATTTGACTGACGCCCTGCTGGCAGCGGCAGAGCAATTAAAGGCAGTCCCCTCGGGGTCCCGTCACGTGGTGTTGATCACGGATGGCGTGGAACCGGGCGCCGACAAGGCCAGATTAACTGAAGCCCTCAGCCGGCTACTCGTGGCCCATGCCACCGTGCATGTCATCAGCTATACCAGCATCGGCAGGAAGGCTGTGGGAGCGCGCACTCCTTTGGTAAGAGTAACCCTGGACAAGCCGAAGAGCGCGAACGACGTGGCGAATGAACTTATGTATCCCTCACTGAACGAACTAAACCAGCGCCGTAGAATTTATGTGGTCCTTGATACGGATTTGCCGATGCGCCGGCAGAATAAGAGATATGAAGAGGCGACCAGGGAGAGTGAGCTTTGGCTTACCTCGCTCGCGGACGAGACTGGCGGACTACTGTCGCTGCCGACAACCACCGAGGAAATGATCAGGCAGGGCGAAGTAGTCGCCCGCAAGATCGACGCTCAATACGTTCTTGCTTACACGCCAAAGCGTTCACTCCGTTCAGCGGCAGACGGAGAATATCGCAGTATCAAAGTTGTGCCCCGGCGCGTTGGCCTCGAGCTGCACACACGCCACGGCTACGTGGCCAGACCTCCGCGAGGTAACTGAGCGTTTGATGATTCTGGTGGACTCGTCAGTGCTTCCGAGGCGTAGCCTGGACGTAGCGCAGTCCATCGAATTTCCACAACTCTGTCTGAGTTCCTGTTTCTCTAAACCCATCGTGCTTCGGGGTGCAATCGTCATCCTTATTGAGACAACGAGCCGTCGTCTTGCGGATAACCAGATCGTTGAATCCATTCCTGGTCGGATGGCTGGCAGGGACGAACGATATGGTCGAAGTAGTTTTATCAACGACCCTTGGGCCAGCCTTTGAGCCACGATCAGGATCCGTTGGATACACCCTCTCCACGACCAATTCCCTGAAGACCTCTTTCAATCGGCCCGCCTCGATTAGGTAAAGCGACAACGAGGTTGACCAATCCGAAGTGGGCAGCCAGATGTGCTCCAACCTGAACCCAATCAGCGTCTCTCGGTCATTGAGTCTATAAGGAGCCAGGTCAAGGGCGACATTGTCATGCCCGGTAATCGTGATTAGCTCGTCCTGATTGAGAGATTCATACTTAACTGCCCCGGAAGCAGGCAGAGTCAATTGCTTTGCCACCAACGATAAAGCATTCCCATTCTTCTTTAGCACTGCCAGGAAGCCATTCATTAAGCAACCGCCGCATAGGCCGCTGGGGTTATCCTCCTCACTAACGCTTATCAATACGACCAAATGATCTTGCCCCTGGGCCTTCCATGGTTTGGCTTCTTCAATCTGCACTATGGCCGGCTTACCGTCCTCGTTGAGGATGCGCGACATTCTTCCGGTAGCTGGATCATAGCTGGAGGTGATTTGTTTCAAAACGTCGGCAGCAGAAAACTGGGCGAAAGGACGCGGCAGGCTGACGGATTTAGTCGCGCCTATGCCCTGCTCGCTGGTTTGAGCATTGGCACCACTTGACCCGAAGAGAAGCGTTAGGCCCAGGAAACAAAACGCCGCCGAAAGAATCCTATGGGGATTACTCTTCCGCGGCTGACACCCTCTCGCAATCCTGTCTGTCATTTTGAGGTTTCGACTGTCCTTGGTGGTTCATGAATCAACTCTTCGAAATGGATGCTCTTATCCTGAGCGTTCATAATTCGATAAAGCTCTTTAACTAAAGTCATACTCCTTTGATAGAGCTTCTCTTCTTTCACCGAAACGGCCGTCCTCGGTCCGCTGATCTTTATCTGACCCTTCTTTTCACTCACCGTCAGGTCAACTGAAATCCTAAAGTATCTATAGTAGGAAGCAGCTGCCGGAAGTTCGATTGAATCTATTACCAGCAATTTGTTTGAGCTAATCAATTCCAATAACTTTTGCTGGTCTGCCGCCGACAATTTGAATTCTTTCCGCTCCGGCGGCCTTTTCATTCTTCTGTCCCTGCTGGAAGTTTTCTCCCAAACAATCGCATCCCGTTCAACGGTAATCGTGGTGGTATTCGAACCGCTGTCCTTGCTGCGCTCCCCCGTCGTCAACCAGACGCCGATGTGTAACTCGTCAGTCTCCTTGCCAAAAACGGAGCAGGCGCCAGCGGCAAGAAATAGACCGGCGCAGGTAATAATTAACAGGGACTTCATTTTCGGTTTCACCCAAAGGTAGCGCAGTGTCACTTAATTGAACAAGATATATTCATCGCTCCGGACAGTGCGAGTCTTGTTGTCCTTGAACCGGACTTCCTTCTCGGAAGTCGCCTCAGCAAAATTCCAAATCGAGGAAGTTGTAGTCGGCTTAACCAAGAGCATGTCGCCTGATTTGAAAGGTGTCCACACACTCCCAATAGCGGGATAAAGCGCAATGCGCGAGATATCAACTTCGCTGTTGCGCGAATTATCGCTCCACTTGATCATCATTTTCTCGCCGGTTTGCCCGACGATTGTTCCCGTCCACCAACTGTTGCCGCTCCAAGCCGCTACGACTTTGTCGCCTTTTTTCGGCACGCGGCCCGAAGGAAGAGTCGGACGCATCGTCGCAACTTTTTCATCAAAGGCCACTTCGGTCTTGAGTTGTTTAAATTCTTCAATTGCCGCCGGACGCACCGGAATAACTTGTTCAGGTGAAAGATTCATTGTCTGTCTAGAGGAAATCGTTTTGACCGCGATAGCTTTTCCGTCGGCGCTGTTCACTTCCGCCGCTACCCAGGAATTCTGGTTACCCTGTTTGACGATCACGAGGTCGCCGACTTTTAAGCTCGGACTAGTATCGCTCTTAGGCAGCGGATAAACGTCCGACTCGTCGACCGTCGGCGTAGTTGTTCCAAAGGGAATTTTGTAGCGGGAACCGTCAACCGTTTCGATCTTGCCTTCGCCGTAAGTTCCGCGCGAGAGCTTGAAAACAACCGTATCGCCTGCTTTTAGTTTGGCATTGCCCGCAACCTTTTCGGCTAAACCGCTGCAGGCGGTTAGAAACACGGTGGCGCTCACAAACAAGCCCGCGCCGACAATCAGTGCTGATTTTCTCACTCTTCCTCCTCCGTGTCTGTGTGTCGCAAACTCGCAATTGGCTCCCGCCACTCAACCGTCAGGGAAGTGATCTGCGATCCGCGCAACGTTTCCTGGACCTATAGCCATAAGGCTGACAAATTCAACACCGTCCGCTTTGTCGGCGTTTTTCGATTACGGACATTTCACAAATATTCCGGTATAGCCGAGCGGAAGATGTAATTTTGCCGCCGAGTAGCCCGCGCCTGCTTTGTCCTGTTGAACTTGAAAATCGCGGATTTGGCAAAACGGCTGGTTCGGCAGTTTGACCAGCGCGAGCCCGAGTTTGTAGCGATACGCGCCTTTTGTAGTGCGGTAGAGTTTGTAGTCAGTGCCCGAGCCGACGAGAGAAGTATCGTCCATCGCTTTCCAGGTCGTGAAGGTCATCCCTGTTTTGAAAACTTTTACCCCAGGATGTTGAGCTGGATACGCTTTTCTGGCCATCGCTTCGAGCGCTGCATCTGTGTATGGCGGCTGCTGCCAACTCCGGGTCGGAGCGTCTCTTTCGATCTGCGCCTTGAATTCGTTGATTTTTTCATCAAGCGAGGCGAATAAATCTGGTGGCATTGGTTCGCCCGCGTCAGCGTATGTTTTCTTGATATTTTGCAATTCCTTTTGCTCCCAGGCGGCCCGGTCATAAAGCAGCATTTGCAGTTCATCTTTGACGTAGCCATTGCGGTTTCTCATCGCTGAGTCAATTTTGAGTTTCCAACTCTGAACCTCCCTTCCGGCGTAATGCGCGCCAACCGTCGTCCTCATTTTCTTCAGCACAGTCGTTCGCTGCTCCGCGAGCTTGCACCAATCGGCGGGATTTTGGCGGATGTTGTCCGCATCGGCCCCGGGCCGGTTGGTCAGATTCGGATATTTTTGACAGACGACATGCAGCGCATCTAAATCCTTAGTCCATTTCTCTCTAGTAGCAGGATTGTCGGCGAACGATGCATCCTGGCGAAACTTCGGATCGTAAGCGTGGGCGAGAGTTGTAACCGTTAACCTAAAAGGCTCTGCGTCATCCTCAAACTGGGCGCGAACGGGTTTTTGCTTTAGTTCCTGCAGTTGCTCATCGCGTTCCAATGCCGCTGCCCTGGGACTCTTAAGATTCTCCAACAGGTCGTCCACGGAATCGTATTTGCCCGGGCCATATTTGATGTGGGCGGAATTACCGTTGATAGATTCGATTCTGCCTGGGGTCCCTTTAGGAGAACGGGAAGACACAACTATATCGCCCACGCGAAAAGTCTCTTTCGAGAGGTCTGCTGCCTTTTTGAGGTCGGGCAACATAAAATATTGGGTGTCATTCGCGCCTGATCCAAACCGCACCTTGGCCATTTCCTGATTCTTAAACGATTCGATCTTGCCCGTCCGTTCGTCTGGAGTTGTGACCATGTCGCCGACGCGAAAAGTGTTTCCCTGCTCGCTTGCGCGTTTTGATTCTGTCGTCGGTGAACTCGCTGATGATTGAGTTTGCTCCTGCTGCTGGCGTCTTAGCGCCGCAGTCTTTTCGCTGATAAGTGATTGGAAACTGTAGACTCGAATATCAGACCGGTTGGGTCCGCACCTTACCCTGGCAGAGTTTCCGGTAATGGATTCGATTCGGCACTGACGCCCGTCCGCCGTCTCGACCGTATCGCCGACGCGAAATGTTTCCTGCGCTAAAACGGGCAGAGCCATAACTGCAAACAGCGACAGACATACCAGTGTGTGTTTCATCTTCTTCATCCTTTATTGATTCTGTTTGGTGGACCAGGCCACAGACTTCCTTTTCCCGCCCTTTTTCGAACCCATCCCTCGCGGTCCACTCTTGCCCGTGAAAGAACCTTGCGGTGTGAAGGTCGCTCATCTAGTTGCTTTCTATAGGTCGATTTGGCAGCACCAGCTTTCGGTTGAGCACTTTGCCTCAGTGGTGTGAATAGGTATATCTTTCAGGCCCAAAAGCGTCCTTTGGAAGTTGTTAGGGTTTTGTGAGGTTCCGCAAATGTCCGGTACGCCTGCTAATTTTTACGAGTTTGAGAGTTTTCGCCTCAACGCGGAGAACCCGAGTCTGTGGCGCGACGGGAAACTCGTGGCAATTTCCCCTAAGGCGCTTGACGTACTTATCTTGCTGGTTGAAAAGAAGGGTCAAATCGTTTCGCGAGAGGATTTGCTCGAGGCCGTCTGGAAAGACACCTTCGTCGAAGAAGGAAACATCAACTACACGATTTCCCTCTTGCGAAAGACGCTCGGCAATAAAGATTTGGTTCAGACCGTGCCCCGACATGGCTACCGATTTCAGGCCGACGTAAAGCAGGTTAGCGAAAACGGCGATGTCCCGCCGATTGAAGCTGCACCAGCTTTTGTCCAAACCGAAACGAGAAGCCGTCCGGTGTTCTTTGCCATCGCCGTCAGTTGCGTTTTGTTGCTAACAATTGCGGCCTTTGCCTGGCGCAGCGAAAAGACTTCCGACTCATCGAGCAGCCCCCCTCAAACTAACTCTGCGGCAGACGCGTCAATGCTCGCGTATAAACGCGGAATGATGATTCTTTACGACCGGGATGTCGAAAACCGGGCGCAGAAGGCACTCGACGAGTTTCAACAGGCGGTTACTTTAGATCCAACCTCCGCGTTGGCCTACACCGGATTGGCTGAAGGGCTTGCGTCAAAAGCCTATTCAATGCCGAACGATAGAAGCCGCGAATTCTTCGCCAAAGGAAAAGTTGCCATCGAAAAGGCTTTTTCGCTTGATGGCAACTTATTTGAAGGATTTCTGGCCAGAGGCTGGTTGCGGAGAAACGGAGATTGGGACTGGAGCGGCGCGGAAGAAGATCTGCGACGGGCCATCGAACTCAAGCCGGTTTCCGCGCTGGCCCATTTTCGTTATTCGCAACTGCTGTCAAACATCGGCAGACACTCGGAAGCCCTGGCCGAAATCAAACGAGCAGAAGAAATTGATCCGCTTTCCGAAATGATAATTAGCGGACACTTTCCGCTGCTGGAAAGCGCAGGCGAATATGACAAGGCCTTAACCATGGCTGAGGAGTATCTGCAATCAAATAGAGAAAACCAGTTTGCCAGACGAGCAGTTGCAACTTTCCAATATCATAAAGG
>JANNJZ010000450.1:0-21042 GCA_031396065.1 Pyrinomonadaceae bacterium
GTCCTGATGTTGCCACAACACACGACCCAGACCTTTATGGCCTACTAGAGAACTTCGTCGAAAACGTGATGGGGTTACGTGGACACCTTATGGGTCGCCCCTCGTTCATAAGGCTGCTGGAAACCCAGAACGCGATTAGACAACAGGAGCAGGAAGTTGCGAACGAGCCGCCTGCAAAGAAACGGGGGCGGTCAAAGGCGAAAACGTCAAAGGGTAGAACAGGCAGCGGTTTTTTAGGGCAAACAGGAGGCGCAGCGTTGTTACAAGGGGTTCACCCAATACCGCCGATGGGTTCAGTGATTGAAAGTCTGCCAAGCAACGACTTGCAAGAGGCAGAGGGGGAAGGAAAAGGCGACGAGTCCGGCTAAGAGGGGTGGCAGTAACCAGAGTATAGACCTATAGAGCAAATAAATCGGCCCATGACCCTTCCGGGGTGTGGGATTGGTCTCAGTTGCTGTCCGGTGGTCGGCGCTGCGCTGCGACCACCGGCCACTATCTGCCAGCCTTTCAGGCTTAAGACCGCGCACTAGAACGCTTCCTTGCTGCGCCCTCCGCCCTTCAACTAGAATCGAAGCGAATCATTCAGCAACCATGAGATCTCTGTTACTAGGAGTACTGGCGGCTTATGTTGTCGCTTCAATTCACGCAATCCTGGCGTTTCTCAACAAGCGTCGGTCGCTGCAGCGCGTGTCGGAATGGTCAATGCTCACGGGCTTTGTGCTCCATACGGCGGCGTTAGTTGCGGACTGGGCAATCTACGGCCACTATCCGCTCTATTATTTGCGCGAGACACTGTCTTTTCTGGCGTGGACTCTGATTGCGAGTTACGCACTCGTGCTCTACCGCTATCGGGCCAGACCGCTTGGCAGTTTCACCCTGCCACTCGTGTCGGTGCTGATTTTTGTCGCCATCATAACGCGATCCGAGCCCAGCGGCTCCGCCGAAGCCAGCAGTATGTCAACCACCTGGCTATTTCCGGTTCACACGGCGCTGGTATTGTTTGCCTACGCAGCATTCTTTGTAGTTTTCGTGGCCAGCATCATGTATCTGTTGCAGGAGCGGGAACTCAAGCTAAAGAAGTTTAGCGCCGTCTTTCACCGGCTTCCTTCGCTGACTACGGTCAACGAAATCGCTACCAGCGCAGCCGCGATTGGGCTGACCTTGTTGACCGTGGGAATTGCGGCCGGCATGCTCTGGTCGTCGTCACGCGACGGGCTACTGTGGCACAATGATCCGAAAGAGATCTTTGCGGCGCTGACGTGGTTGCTCTACCTGTTGCTAATTCTCTACCGCTCCACTGCAAGTTGGCGCGGTCGCAGGGCAGCGTGGCTCGGCGTGGCCGGCTTCGCACTTGTTCTTT
Organism: Pyrinomonadaceae bacterium; assembly: GCA_031396065.1. Classification (GTDB taxonomy): domain Bacteria; phylum Acidobacteriota; class Blastocatellia; order Pyrinomonadales; family Pyrinomonadaceae; genus PSRF01. Next base: position 1,361 of record JANNJZ010000450.1, read on the forward strand.
TCACCTTCTTTGGCGCCCGGCTTATGGGCGGGTATCACGTTTTTGGCTAGATTCTGATTTGAACAGTCAATTGGTTTGAAGAGCCTACGCAATGTCTATTGTCTTAGTGGGAGTAAATCACAAGTCCGCCCCAGTTGAAGTCCGCGAGCGGCTGGCCTTCACCGAGGACGCCTGTGCGGCGGGATTGCGTTCCCTGGTCGACGGACAGGTGGTGCGCGAGGGCTTGATTGTCTCAACTTGCAACCGCGTTGAGGTGTTAACTGAGACAGCCAGCGGACAATTGAGCGACACCACTGAACGAGTCATAAAGTTTCTCAGTCGTGAAGAATACCTGCCCCGCTCCTTTTACGAAACCCACCTCTACACGCACACCGACGATCAGGCAGTCAGGCACCTCTTTCGCGTAACTTCATCGCTGGACTCAATGGTCATAGGCGAACCTCAGGTTCTGGGCCAGGTACGCCGCGCCTATTCCATTGCGCTCGAAGCGGGCACCGCGGGCAGGATACTCAATCGCCTGGTCCATCATGCGTTTCGCGTGGCCAAACGTGTCCGCACTGAGACCGGCATCTCGGCGAATGCGGTCTCGATTAGTTACATGGCGGTTGAACTTGGGAAGAAGATTTTCAAGTCTCTCGAAGGTCAGACTGCGCTATTAATCGGCGCGGGCGAAATGGCTGAACTCTCCGCCCGCCATCTGGTCAAAGCAGGCGTCAGCCGCGTGTTGCTTGCCAATCGAACTGAAGAACCAGCCGCGCGGCTGGCAACGGAGCTTGGCGGAGAAGCAGTCCGCTTTGATCAACTGTCAACCTACCTCGCCGACGCTGACATCATTCTTTGTTCGACCGCGGCAGACTATTATGTGATTACCGAGCAGATGGCCCGCCAGGCCCTACATAAGAGACGGAACCGTCCAACCTTTTTCATCGACATCAGCGTTCCCCGCAATATCGATCCCGCGGTGGCGAACATACCCAACGTTTTTGTTTTCGACATAGACGATTTGGAGTCAGTGATCTCGTCGAATATTCGTGAGCGCGAACGAGAGGCCCAGCGGGCCGAGTTGATAGTTGAGTCTGAGATTATGCAGTTTCAACAAGCCCTCCGCTCCCTGGATATCGGCCCCACGCTCGGAGCCCTTCGGCAAAAACTTCAGGATATCGCGAAGGTGGAACTCGTGAATCAGCGCCATCGGCTCGGGCCCATGTCGGCGGAACAAGAGCACGCCGTGGAGGCTTTGCTGTTATCCACTGTCAACAAAATCTCCCACCCCCTGTTGACTCATATGAGACGCTCTTATGACGCCAGCGACTCTGAAACCATCCAGGCATGGCGTGATATCTTCGGCCTCGAAGATTAGTCTCGCCGGTTAATACCCACATGAAAGACAGTCTTGTAATTGGCTCTCGTGGTTCGAAGCTTGCGCTCGTTCAGGCGGAGATCGTGAAAACGCAGCTGGCGATTCTTCACCCTTCGCTCGAGATAAGAATCGAAATCGTTAAGACGTCTGGCGACGTGAAAACGGATCCACTTTCAGTAATAGGTGGGAAAGGGGTTTTCACGAAAGAGCTTGAGGATGCGCTGCTGGATCGTCGCATTGATATCGCAGTCCACTCATTGAAAGACTTGCCAACCGTCATTCCGGAGACCCTGGTAATCGCTGCAATGTGCAAGCGGGAAGATCCGCGCGACGCCCTGGTACTCAGCCGCACCGTTGGGAAGAAGGCCGGCGCCGCAACCCCATCAGTCGCTACCTTGCCAAAAGGCGCGACTATAGGAACCTCCAGTCCGCGCCGCCTGGCCCAGTTGAAGCATCTGCGCGGTGACCTCGTTTTCAAAGACCTTCGGGGGAATGTGGATACACGCCTGCGCAAACTTGATGAAGGACATTACGATGCTTTGTTACTCGCCTGCGCCGGGCTGCGCAGACTAGGTCTCGAGGAACGAATCAGCGGGCCCCTGTTGACGACTGAAATGCTGCCGGCCGTCGGCCAAGGCGCAATTGGTATCGAGGCCCGCGCGGGAGATGAGGACACCATTGAACTCGTGCGCGGACTGGACCATAAGTTTACCCGGCTAGCCTGTACGGCCGAGCGGGCATTCCTTTCGAGTTTAGGTGGCGGATGCCTGCTGCCGATTGCGGGGTATGCCATCGTCCGCGACAAGCGGATCAGACTTCAAGGCCTCGTCGCTGACACTCTCGGTAAACGAATCGTACGAGATCAGATTTCGGGGGCTCTGGATGAAGCCGATCGATTGGGTAGCCAGCTTGCGGAACGACTCCTGGCGAAGGGTGCAGCCGAATTACTGACGGTAAAGGGCTCATAGTTCGAATTGGTCCTATTGTCTTATTGGTCCTATGGGTAACAACATCTTGCCGACAATCGCTCAACCACTCGCCGGCCGAACCATCGCAATTACTCGCGCTCTGGCCCAGGCAGACGACTTTGCCGCGGAGCTGCAAAAATATGGCGCTGAAGTAGTTCTCTGTCCGACGATTGAAATCAGAGAGCCCGATAGTTACGAGCGTCTGGACGAGGCCATCGATCATCTCTATGGCTACGATTGGCTGATTTTTACCAGCGTGAATGGCGTTGACTACTTCTTCCGGCGTCTCGAATCGCACGAGCGCAACATCAGTGATCTGGACGAGCTGAGAGTCTGTGCTATTGGTGAAGCGACGGCCGAACGGCTAAACGATTTGCACGTTCACGTTGACGTGATACCGGATGAGTTTAAGGCTGAAGGTGTCTTTGAGGCACTGACGAGATTTGTAGACGGGGCCGCCGGACTCAGGAACCTAAACGTGCTGATTCCGCGCGCCTCAGTCGCCCGCGACTATTTGCCGAAAGCTTTGGAGGAAGCGGGGGCCCGGGTCGATGTCGTCCCTGCCTATCGCACTTCACTTCCCGCAGATCTCGATCGCGGACGGATCGCCGCCCTGCTCTCGGGAGGTACTGACTGCATCGCCTTCACTAGTTCATCCACGGTCAGGAACCTCGCTCAACTTTTCGATACTCAGGACCTAAGCGAGGCCCTGGCGGGGATTGTCGTCGCCTGCATTGGCGACGTCACTGCCACGACTGCGGCAGAATATGGGTTGCGAGTTGAGATTCAGCCCGAGCAATTCACAGTTCCAGCGTTGGCCCGTTCTGTCGCAGACTATTTCGAGCGGCAAGACAAAACATAATCCGCAGATTACGCAGATTTCGCAGACCAGAAACAACAAACAGAGTCTTCTGTGCGGCTCTTAGCTGACGTATTGTCTTCTGGTTATGTTCTGCGGAATCAGCGCAATCTGCGGATAGTATCTTCATGCTAAACTGCTAAACGATGTCATCGTCACCTCGTCGCATACTTGTCCTGGACCCCGATCCAGTTAGCGGCCAATTACTGAAAAAGCTCGTCTCCTCCTGGGGTTATGAAGCGATCCTCGAGCCCACGGATGTGCCAGAAATTGCTTTAATTGAACTAAGTGATCCCGCGGTGATAATCCACAGTCCGGCGGTGATTTCCGGCGACGGCTTCGACGTCCTGCGTCACGTCAAAACGCTGCAAACAGGAATCCCGGTTATCCTGCTGGCGGAGCGTGGCTCAGTCGAGCTCGCCATCCAAGCCATTCAGGAAGAAGGCGCTTTCTACTACTTTGAGAAGCCGGTTGACGCCAACAGACTGCGTTTGGTCGTCGACCGCGCGGTTGAACTTACGGAAGCAAAACGTGAGAACGCACTGTTACGACGGCAGCTTCAGGACCGCGGCACGTTCGGTGAGTTAGTTGGCAACTCCGCCGCGATGCGTGAAATATATGCGCTGGTTGAGCAAGTTGCCCCTTCATCAGCATCGGTTTTGATCACGGGTGAATCAGGCACGGGAAAAGAGCTAATTGCGCGGACAATCCATCAGTTAAGCCCGAGACGTGACAAACCATTCATCGGGATCAACTGTTCGGCAATTCCCGAGACCCTGATGGAATCGGAACTCTTTGGACACGAGAAAGGCGCCTTCACCGGAGCGGCTTCAACGCGGACTGGGTGTTTCGAATTAGCCGAAGGCGGGACCCTGCTGTTGGATGAAATAGCCGAGATGCCTCCACTCTTGCAGGCCAAACTCCTGCGCGTTATCGAGGAGCGATCACTTCGCCGGCTAGGAAGCAATCGAGAAATCAACATCGATGTTCGCCTGCTGGCAGCGACCAACAAGAGTCCCGAGGAGGCTGTGACCAAAGGCACGCTGCGCGAGGATTTGCTTTACCGGCTCAACGTCTTTCGTATTGAACTGCCTTCCCTGAAGGATCGAAAAGACGACTTGCCTTTGCTGGCCCAATACTTAGTCACGAAGCTCGCCGAGAAACACTCGCGCCCGGCGCGTTTTCTGAGTCCCGCGGCAATTAGCGTCTTGCAATTTCACGCCTGGCCGGGAAATGTCCGGGAACTAAGAAACGTAATCGAGCGCGCCGTGGTAATTTGCTCGGGAGAACAAATCGAGAGACACCACTTCGCTCCCTATCCTATCGACCAGCGCGAACGTCTCAGAAAAGAAGACACTATCACCTTGCCGGTGGGCACACCCATTGAAGAAGTTGAGCGTCAGATGATTATCCGTACTCTTCAAAAGACCAAGAACAATAAGACACGCGCGGCCGAGTTGTTGGGAATCAGTCTCAAGACGCTTCACAACAAACTCCACCTCTATCGCGATCGTGGCCAGTTGGATAAAGAAGACGAGGCTTAACTTATTAGAAACGAACCAGGCAATACCGTCGCAGGCGCTGAAAAACCAGGGGCGATCCACGAAATTACACTAAGCTACACGAAATTACACGAAATCAGAGAGTTTTTGGGCAAAGCCAAAGTGCAACTACCTCTTGTTTTTAAGAGGTCTGGTTGTCTCCTCCGTGGCACTTGGTAGCCCAACCAGTTGCCCAGTGTCAAAACGTTGTTCAGGTTCCACAACAGGTGTGGCCTGTGACTGCGTCAACGCACTTGGCGAAGCACCGCCAACTTGCGATTGAATGGTATGGTTGAATGAATGATCTTGTCGTTGCTGTTTAACGTGAGCGGGCCGCTCGATGACGAATTCCATGAAGAGCGCGAGTACGATGCGTGCAAGCCCCCAGATGACGAACACGGCGGAGAAAAAGGGGAGGACATAGTCAGGCGACCAGACGAGAGGCACCTCAGTCAGGTTCGTCCAAAACCTCAGAAAGCCACGAATAAAGTCATTGAACCCAAAGATGATCATCAGACCAATGAAGATCAAAAGCCCACCATGCACTAAATCTTTGCGACGAACTGATAGCACACCCCGTAACGAGGAGCGGCAGCGCGAGCAATAGCGCACCGAAGGCGACATCTGTTGTTGACCACAATTAGGACAAAACATGAAGACCTCCCTGAGGATAGGCAGAATGAACTAATTCCAAGGTCTGGTTACCCGGATGAATAACTCTTGTTCGTGCCGCTTCGGGTAATGCGCGTGGATCGTTCGAAGCTTTTTCTTCAACCTGCCAGCATGAGCGTCTATGAATCTATCCAACTTCACTCAATTGTTTTTGTTGGCGGGACTCTTTCCTTGGTAGTAATTTCGACGCCGGTCGCGATAGATTCCTTCACTGAATCCGTGTCCGTGGGAATTCCCAGTTGCTTTAGAATCTCAGGCAGATTGAGTCCGAGAGACTGTAGTTGCTGGAGCAGCCCGTAAATGATCGTTGGTCCGGTCTGGGCGAACCGCTGGAGGCCGCCTGAGCCGTGCCCGTTCGCGTCACCTCCATGGTCGATCATCACCACCTTATCAATATTGCCCAGCGGTTCGGAGATGGCTTTGAGAGCTGGCGCGGTCGCTTCGATGATGCTCGGCAGTTTCTCCAGGATCGTCTGTAGTCTCGCCGCATCGTTGAATTCACGCCAGGCCGCCGCCTTCTCCTTGATCGCGGAAGCTTCGGCCAAGCCCTGAGCTTCGGTGGCTTTAGCGTGCGCCAAACCCTGCGCTTCTATCTTCTCCGCCTCCGCCAAACCGAGCGCCCGTATTTTTTCAGCCTCAGCGCGGCCTTCCGCTTCGATTGCCGAAGCGCGTCCCAGCCCCTCTCTTTGAAGCTTTTGACTTTCGGCTTCAGCCGTTGCAATCAAAGCCTGCTTGCGTCCCTCTGCCTCAAGAATCGCCGCCTCCTGCTGGCCTTGGGCCAGCAGTACCGCCGCTCTGCGCTCGGCCTCCGCTTTTTTCACCACGGTGGCTTCAAGTTCCTTCTCGCGCCGCAGCACCTCCTGCTCTTGAACGGCAATCTGCTCCTGGGTGCGGATGCGCTCAATCCGAACCTCTTCGGCAACAACCTCCTGTCGCGCCTTCGCCTCTGAGAGCGGCCCAGCCTGTGCGGCGGTGGCTTGCTCACGTTTGATCTCGGACTGAAATTGCGCCCGCTTGACCTCCGTCTCTCTGGTTGAAGCCGCGATGTCGGCTTCAGAAGCGAGGCGAACTTTTTCACCCTCCTGCATCGCCAAGGCGGCCTTAATCTTGGAATCGCGGAGTGCCTCAGCTCTGCCTATCTCTGCGTCGCGCTGGACCTCGGCGGTCCGCCGCTGGCCCAGGGCATCGAGATAGCCTTCTTCGTCTGAGATTTCCTGAATCGTCAGAGCGTCGAGGCCTATACCCATCTTCTCCAAATCGCCGGCAGCCTCGGTGGTCAGTTTCTGAGCAAAGCTTTGGCGGTCGTTATTGATCTCTTCGACAGTGAGGGTTCCCAGAATCGCCCGCAGGTGGCCTTCGAGTGTCTGGAAAACGAGCTTATGAAACTCATCTGGCATCATGCCGAGAAAACGTTCCGCCGCAGCACGCATGGAATCGTCGTCGCCCTTGATCTTCACGTTGGCAACTGCTTTGACTGAAACCGGGACGCCTTGCACGGTGTATGCGCGAGTCGTGGCCAACGGGACCGTAATCACGTTAAGGCTGAGATACTCCACCTTTTCCAAAAATGGAACTATCAAGGTGGCGCCGCCTCTAACCAGGCGGTACCCGACAAGCGTGCCATCGGCGAGCCGTCGGGAGCGTCCGGAAATGACAGCTGCCCGGTTGGGAGAGACCTTGATGTAGTTTCGGCTCAGCAGCATGAGCGCGATCAAAAAGCCGATCACCACAACGAGAATCACAATGGGTATGAGTAGATCTTGAAGTTGAAGGTCTGGCATTGGCTGTTTACCTCAAAAAGGAATCAGAAGAGCAATTGTACTTGAGGAAGCTCTGAACAAGTGCTTTCGACGCGTAGCGTCAGTATGAGTTTAGCCCGGCCTTTCAACCGGGGTCCCCACGCGGGCACCCCGCGTGGGGTGGCGTGGCCGGGAAAGGACAACGATGTGTCCTCGTCGCGTAGCGACGTCTGAACCTTTGAATTCAATCGTCGCTACGCGACGAGGACGGGCAACAACCGGATCCCGGCGTTAAAACGCCGGGCTAAATTCATACCGACGCTAACGCGTCGAAGACACCTAATCAGAGCTTCCTTAACTCCAGGTGGAGCGATCAGGGGGCTCCCCAGCGAGCGGTTCGCTTGGGGGTTTATGCGTCGGGGGAAAGGCTTACGATGACAGAACCTCCCGCAACTTCGTCTACGCGGACCATCGCTCCGGCTTTAATCTCGCGTTTGTCTTTTGAGCGAGCCAGTTTTTCAATGCGCTCTTCGCCTACCCGACAGCTAATCTGACCCACACCTCCGGGCGAGATCGCGACAATCACCTGAGCGGTGCGTCCAATTAGTTGCCCCGTGCCTACTGAACTCGAAGATTGTTGTTTGTAAAGGAAACGCGCGAAGAGCGAGACGAGACCACCGAGCACGACCCCACCAGCCAGTCCCATCAGGGAACTGGCAACGATGCCCAGGCCCATCTGTATGCCGATTGCCCCGAAGCCTCCAAATGCTGTGATAAAAACACTGATCACACGGCTATCCAGGAGGCCATGGCCGTCGGCGCCGCCATCGAGTCCTGAGTCAATCCCGAAGCTATCGAAAATGTCTCCCACCAGCAAAGAAACAAGCAGGAAGATGAAGCCAATGGCTGCAATCGCGAGAAAGACCAACAGGGGGCTAAGATTCGAGAGAAATTCAGGCACTTAGTGACTCCTCGCTTCAGTGTTGAGTAGGCGCGCGTGGCGTCGAAGGCAGAAAGTAACACGCTCAAATTCGTCAGTAGACTATCACTCGCTACGCACAAGTTGAAAGGGATGACGAAACCCTCAACTTGCACCCTGTCCTTGAGGATGATATTCATCGAGGCAATGTCTCTGCTGCTTTTCTTCATTGACGGCCTCGGGATTGGCGCGCGTGGGCCATTCAATCCGCTTGACGGTCTCGACGGGGCCGATCCGTTGGCAGTGTTTCGCGATGAGGAACTTCACCCGATTCACGATGGAATCGTTGTTCCGACGGACGCCAGCCTCGGAGTTGAAGGCCGGCCTCAAAGCGCGTCCGGCCAAACCACAATTCTCACCGGCGCCAACGTGCCTGCGCAGCTCGGTTATCACAAACAGGGATTCCCCAATCGCGAGATGCTGGAGATCCTGCGGGAGCACTCAATCTTTCTCCAACTTACCCGCGCTGGTGTTTCTCCCATAACGTTTGCCAACGCTTATACCGACCGATTCTTCGAGGAGCGCCCACGTTGGATTTCTGCAACCACCGCGGCGATGGAAGCTGCCGGTTTACCGTTTCGTAAAGTGGCCGACAACCAGGCTGGTCGCGCGGTTTTCCACGACTTCACCAATCAATCGTTAATCGAAAGAGGCGAAGACGTGGCTATCCGAACTCCTGACGAGGCTGCGGAGGTGCTCGCAACGGTTGTTAGCGAAAATCGTTTCACGCTCTACGAATACTTCATGACGGATAAGGCCGGGCATGCACAGGACATGGACGCCGCTAAGTTAATCCTTCTGAATCTTGCCGCCATGATTAGAGGACTATTAAAGCGGATTGATTTGAGCCGCACTTCCGTTATACTCACCAGCGATCACGGCAACATCGAAGATCTCTCGTCGCGCAATCACACGCTGAATCAGGTTCCAACCATCGTCTGGGGAGCAAGCAAGCAGCTGATCGCAGACCGCATCCACACTCTCGCAGACATTACTCCGGCTATCGTTCAAGTGCTGACCAGGAAAGGTACGGATACAAATGGAAACGCCGGCCGGCCCACCCGAGGGCAAAGCGCAACCTAAAACAGATCCCTCCGCCACCGGCTTTCAGGTATCCCGTTATTCCTACTACGCACTTGGCGTCCTCACGCTGGTCAATTTTCTGAACTACATCGACCGCCAGATTCTGCCAAGTGTCGCGCCACTAATGGCAGCGGACTTGCACCTCAGCGACACTGAAATCGGCGCCATGGAAGCGGCCCTGCTACTTTCCTTCACGGTCCTCGCTCCTTTGTTTGGCAGATTAGGCGATCGTTATTCGCGCACGAAGCTAATGGCAGCTGCGGCGATCATTTGGAGCATAGCCACCGGAATGACCGGCTTCATGGACCACCTTCCGGTTTTACCCGGTCCAATTAGTCTTAACCTGCCGCTGATTCAGTTTACCCTGGAGCTCTCTGGCGTCGCCGTCGTGCTTTGTCTGGTGCGGGCGATCGTCGGAGTTGGTGAATCGTCTTACTCAACCATCACTCCGAGCTTGATTGCCGACTATTTTCCACCCGAACGGCGGGCTACTGCACTGGGCGTCTTTCAGGCTGCGATTCCAATGGGTTTCGCTCTCGGCTATGTGATTGGGGTGGTGCTCGCGCACTTTTTTGGGTGGCGCATGGCATTTATGATCGTGGGTCTTCCGGGATTGATCACCGCCTGGTTTGTCTGGCGTTTGCGTGAACCGGTGCGCGGTGCCAGCGAACACAAGGAACCTGGCTCCGCTTCCGCGAGAGGCACGGGTGTACAGAGTGTCGCAGCGCAGGAGTCGTGGCTGCGCACTTCGTGGCGAATATTGCGTAACCGGGACTGGCTACTTTCTACCGCTGGATACACAGCGCTGACATTTGTGCTGGGGGCGTTTGGAACCTGGGCCAATATTCTCCTCGTCCGTGACAAAGGAATGAGCATTACCCAGGCGGGAATAACGCTAGGCTTGGTAATTTTAGTGGCCGGGGCCGCCGGAACGTTCGGTGGCGGGTGGTTGGCGGACCGCCTGATTACCAAAAGACGGAATGCCTATTTTCTGGTCTGCGCCGCAAGCAGTGCCCTCGGAATCATTCCGGTCTTTGTAGTACTTTCTGCCAGTAATTCCTGGGTCTTTGTTCCAGCAATCTTTCTCGCCGTCTTCTTTCTCTTCATCAACAATGCGCCGTTCCACGCAATCCTGATTAACAGCGTACCGCCACTGGTGCGGGCCACGGCCGTAGCCCTAAACATTGTCATCATCCATATCATGGGTGATGTTATTTCCAGATTTGGGGTTGGAGTGCTTTCCGACTCGATCGGGGCCGGCCGTCTCTCCTTTATTTCAACGATAGCCGGTTTTTTGGCAATTGATGCACAGCGCCAACATCTTACCGCAGCCCTGATGGTCGTTCCCATCATGCTGCTGCTTTCTAGTCTGCTGTTTTTGTGGGGAGCAGCTGCGCACAAACCTAAGGTAATTTTGTAGAGGAGTGACTCCGTGGCCACCGCTGGTTCACGTCTACTCACTTCGAAAGATGACCTAATCGAACGAAGGGGGGCCACGGAGTGCCACCCCCACAATGTCATCAAGTGGGTTGAGTGGTTGGGTTGGTTAGCTGGCGACTTTTCTCTTTGGGCCGGATGATGCCTTCTCGATGCACTCCCGCGAGCAATAAACCGAGCGACCACTTCCTGACCCAATTGCGCGGTCAGATGGGATCCAGGTTCCGCACCCTACACAACGCACTAATTTGCTATCGACTCCCGTAGTCGAAGTTCGCTTCGTGCCGGCGCCGGCAGACGACGAGTTGGTTACAGTTTTCACCGTACCCAGGACTTTCTTGACCACTTGGATGTAGGGGTAGACTCGGGAATAGATAAGTAGAAACAACAGACTGAAAAGCGCTGAAACGACTAGGTATTTCAAAGACTCTCTCCCGGGGCGCTCGGCTTCGACTAGCTGTTATCTTCGCCTGGTTTAGGGGTGCCCGGCGCGTACGTAATATCCACATTGCGTCGACGCGGAGCCGGATCCGTGGCCCGGCGGCGCGGCACTGACTCACGAGTGCGCCGATCCACACTGCCGGCGGGTAGGCCCTTACCGTGCACAGCCTCTTCCAAAATACGCGTGATTTCCTGCGAGAGTGTTCGATGCTCAGCAGCAGCGCGCCGACGCAAAGATTCCTTCAAGTGGTTGGGTACATACGCGCCTATGAAAACTCCCTTACGATTCGCCATCTCTCGCAGCCTCTCTTTCAGCGTCTGGTTAAGCTTCTGAAGTTTGGAAGCTTATAGCGTGTGAAGCCCTGGAATGTAGCCAAGCAAGTAGAACAGGTCTATAAGCCGAATTCTGTACCCCGATTTCAAATCAGAAATCTAAGATCTGAGATCTCTGAAATTTGAGATCTGAGATCTGAAGATCTCAGATTTGAAATCGGAGTGGCGATCATTCATCTAGTCCAACTGTTGCCAGATTGGATCAAGCGATCTACCCGGAGGTCGTAGCAGATTTCGAGATCTCATTACTGAAATCTCAAACTGCTTCGGGCGGGCAGCCCTATTGACGCCTCCCTATTTGATCTTGCACTGCGAGGAGTTTGCCTGGCCGTACGTGTCACCACCTACGCCGGTGCGCTCTTACTTTAAGCCCCGAAGGCCGCACCATTTCACCCATCACCCACGGGTTCAGACTCAATTCTTTCAAACTGAAATCCTATTTGACATCCCTTCCGAGATCTCAAGGCCGCCGGCTGGTTTGCTTTCTGTTGCACTTGTCGTCACCCGTAACCCTGGATATGAGATCTCAAATGAAATTTCAAATCCAAGCTGAAGGGTGCCCCGCCGTTAGCGGGCTCGCTGCCCTGTAGTGTTCGGACTTTCCTCTCCTGGATTGACGCTCAAAACCGATAATTTCAGATGCATTCCGAAACTTGAAGAAATGAGTAGTGCCAGCAGCGACCGCCCGACCTGTTCTCTTTGCAAGGCCGGGAGAGTATAGCAAAGCATTGTTCAACAGTCATAGTACACGGGCAATTGGTTTGGGTTTGATTAGGTGCTTAGTTGAAGTATCTAAAGCCGACGCGCAGGCCATTGATTAGATTAGGCGGAATCGCAAGCGCCAGGGTCAATGAAGCAAAGGCGTGCGAGATTCCCAGCGCCAATAAATTAGGCTGGCGCTGATACACACTTGCCCAGACCATTCCTCCGAGGAAGGTCAATCCGGCCAATAATGGATTGGGTAAATGCAGCAGCCCAAAGAGCAACCCAACCAGCAGTGTAACCTTGAAGCCCTTCCCCAACGCCGATTGCAGTCTTCGATTGATAAATCCCTGAAGCGCGTACTGCTGAAACAGCGCCCACAGTGGTAATAGCAGAAGGTGAGGTCTTAAAGGGCGCAACACAAACGCTGAGCCGCTTAATATCCAACCGAGAATCAGGATTACAATGACCGCCAAAACGGTCGGCACAATCAGAATCCTGCACGCCGCAACAAAATTATCCAGGCGGAACCCAATTGCCCGCAGACTCTCACCACGATACCAATGAGAGAAGATCATAAACCCGATGGCTAACAGAACCGGGAAGGCGGTCAAAACTCCGCGGCCCGCAGCCAAAGGCACTAGAGCCCACTCGGCGATAAGGCATGAGGTGATGACCGTCATTGCTTCCCAGGCTTCCACCCCCCAACCAGTGATCGGGCGTGCGTTAATCGTATCGTGCTGTTCAGTCAATACTCTTTCTCCCCAATAGCGCGCGGCTTTGCCCATCAGCAGGATCAAGAGATTTCAGGCTGCCGTCGGCAGCGACGTGGAAGCGGACAACGTGTCCGATCTGTTGCAATGTCTTGCGCGCACCACGCCCGCTGTTGTGAACCGCGTACAAACGCGCCTCGTGATCACCTGATTCCATGACTGAAACAGGAATCATGAATCCATGCCACTCATCAGCTGCCCAACCTCCGGCGACAACCTGGGGCCTGGATTGGTTCGCCACGGTGCGAGCCACAAATTTATCGTCCACAAAGAGTTGCACTTCTACGTGCTCCGAGGGATTGCGACTGTTAACCGCCCAACCCGAAATTGCTCGGGGAGTTACTTCGCCCCAGCCATGAAAATGAGGAAAGACATCAAGGAAGTAGACCACCACCAGAATAGATACAAAAAGGGTTTCGATAATCGACTTGGCAATTAACACGTGAACCATGCTGATGGATGGTTTTTTCATTTGGTGTGGTCGATTATCGATTTGTTCGAGTTTTGCTTCACGCTGTGGAAAGCGGGCGCATTGTAAAGCAAACTGTTAGTTTGCGTCTTGGGTGCAGCGGAGAAGTGCACGCGGATAAGCCTTCATTAGCCTGACGCAAGCTAACAGTTTGCCGGTACAACCTAAAGAAAAAGGGCGGCCTTGGAAGCCGCCCTCACCTGTTTTGCACTAAGTCCGTAATCAGTTGGTGCCAATAACTTCGATTCGATCTCCTTTTTCCAAAAGCGGATCCGGAACCTTTCCGCTCTGGATTTTTCGCAGATCATGATCCTCGTTAACAAGCCGTCCGTCGGAGCGTTGCCGTGAAACTCGGACCCGTGAGCCCGCATTCATTCTGACGCCACCGCTGGCCATGATTGCCTGGGTCAAAGTTAGCCCTACATGGTAAGGCTTTTGGCCCGGAGAATTGACTCCTTCGCCAACAAAAAAGAACTCACTTGGTGGGGGACCTACTCCCAGGACCTTGATGACGTCGCCGGAAACCACCAGTGTAGATGAATGATTCGGATCTTTGAGATCTAAGACCATTGCGGGACGTCCCTGCCGCGTAATCGTGGCCCGCGCTGCTTCGGGTAAGGCCGCGACTTCCGCCAGAATGGCATAGAGCGGCACTGCTTCTCGTCGCAGGGCTTTCGTGCCGGGCGCGGACACGAAACCGGTGATAGTCACGGTATGACTGTTAAAATCTCGAACGTTAACTATTACCGACGGATTCTCGAATATCTTGATTCGCTGTCGTAGGACGTTGGCTATCTCAGTTGTGGTCATTCCTACCACTGGGACGGGATCGCCCGCTAGTGGATACTCCAACAGACCCTTCTCGAGGACTGTGAAAAGAGTGGATTTCCGGCTGGGGTTGCCGGCGAGTTGTATATCCAGAACGTCGTTTGGACCGATTCGATAAATCTGGGTCGCAGCCATGAGCGCATTCGAGGGGCCCGAACCGGCGATCAATCCGGTCGGGTTCGCAGAGGCTGGGTTCTTCTCGTTACTTGTTCCAATCCCAGGGTAAGCCGCATCACCCTCCTCTTTGCCTGTGGGCTGACCCGTACGCCGAACGCGCGACGTTTCAGGGTGATTGTTGAAATCGAATTTCTCGGGAGTTTTGGACGGCGCGGAAATACCGGCAGCGGGGGCCGGCGCAGCAGTTGCCCCGCTCGGACCCATTATCCGTAGTCTACTGGCATCAGCGGGATTCTGACTTTTCGCAGCAGACTTGGGAGTAGTTTGGTTATTTGCCGCAGCGACGGATTTCACTTGAGCGGAAGATGTAAGAGCCAACGCGGCAATTAGGGCAGGGACGGCAAGAACTAGATTCTTCATGATCCTTGGTCTCAAAAGTCTAAGCTTTTAGGGGATTTCGTGGAGCAAGAAGGCCGGTGTTACCGAGACTTGTGCTCCAGTAGTAATAAACGCTCAAAAAGGCCGATTCCTTTGAAAGAATCTGACCTTTTTTTCCACGGAGAATGAACCACAACTAGAATGAGGACATAGGCGTCCAACAATCTCAAGAAGAACTTTGGCGCCTTTGCAATGACTCGATCGCAAGGTTCATGACGGTAACGCGAAGCTGGCCGGAGACCGATCAACATTCCTACAGCGTCGCGAGCCCAGATCCAAACGACGTGGCACACCACCAGTGCCGAATAGCCCACCATCCCGACTTCGCACGCGCTGGGGTCGCGTAGACCGCTTAGCAAAAACTGCAAATCAAGATGTCGCCACAGCGCTCGCGTAGATCATTCAAGTGGAATTCCCTTGGATAGTCGTCTTTGAAAGCTATGGAGCGGGGGGTTGTGAACTATTGACTTCGGGCCCGATGAGCAGCTTGAAGCGTCCACTCCTCACCACGCCAAACTTGAAAGCGATGCGGAAAGTTGAACCTTGAGGACCGGTGATTATCGCGAATGAGCCAGTGCCGCCATTCACGCCGTCACCAGTTGGTTCAGTTGCCGTGGTAGCAACAAAGCTGCTGTTGCTGCCGCCTCCAAACGGTTGATGGCGACCAACGGCGGGAAGGCCCGCAGCCCCGGCGCTGTTATCCTCAAGCACACTGCCGAATACCGTCCGCGCGATATTGGCGCTGTCGACCACAGTCTCCTGACCATGACTCACAGCTTTAAGAATGGCGGTGAAAACTCCCGTATCCGAACCCTCGCCCTGACATGTCGGGACTGGAGAAGTTGCCATTTGACCTAAGAAATCCGGACCCCGAAGGTTGCGGGCTTCCTGAGTTGCAACGGCAGAGCCGATTCCGTTGACTCCGATCTGACCTCCGCACAGGGTACTAATGTCGTCGATGCGATAGCGAACACCAGTAGTTGAGCCCAAGGCGTTAGTGAAGCGCCGGCGCAAGATAAAGGTTCCCAGCGGAGCGTTCTGTCCGTTCAAGATCGCTATGCCCATGTGGTATCTGCGTTCAGCGTTGCGTGGTGTCAGCGCACCGGGGATACAGGGAATGACTGCACCCGCACAGGTGTCGAATCCATCCTGTGCGTGGATGACTGCTCCGATAATCGGCGGTGCACTGCTGCTATGCGGTCCAGCAACTCCCAGAACTGACGAAACACCCGAAACACCAGTGATGCTCAGCCCGACGTTGCCAGTGCCCGGGTTCGGAGCATCCAGGATGAAATCGTCGGCGTTGTCATCCGTGTCGCGATGCAGGTTGCCCACGCTCGTCTGAAACTGCTGTGCCGACCGGCGACGGCCAATTTGGTATTGACCAGACTCTCCGTAGCAAACAGAAATGCCACCGACAGTTCCACCTCCTAGCACCGGAAACGCCGAAGGATCCGAATCTGGGCCTACGGCCATCGGACATCCTGGCACTCCCGGAGTCAAGGTGAATATGCTGGCATCACCGACTGGGTGCAGGCATGTGCCTTCGCAATACTTGAACGCCAACGATGGCTGCGCACCAGTGGCCGGAGCACCCAGACCGTATGGCCGGAACCCAACGCTATCGAAAACCACCGCCGGGCTACCGCCCGAGAAGAAACCCGCAGAAGAGAGGGTAACGGTGTTGGTACCGACGTTCAGCAGCACGAGACCAGCATCATCTGGAATGTCGCCGACAACTGCGTTGCCAGTGCCGATAGTCGTATCAGGAACCGAGTGGGTTGTTCCACCGTTAAGTCCGAGGTTGCTCAAACTGTAATCAGCCCCACCGCAAAGGTACCAACCCCTGCCCTTGATTACCGCGGTGCCTGGGATCTGGCAGCGAAGGAATACAGCGTTGTTCGCTACTCCAGCATTGTTCCCGGCATTCGAAAACACGCCGATGCCGTCGATAGAGACACCCGGCAGAGTGCCAATCGTAACCGCTGCCGCGGATGGATTGAAGATTTCGATAAATTCGTCGCCGGCGCCGTTAGGCCCATTCTCTCGGAATGCGCTAATCACCAGCCGTTTTGCTTTGACGTCGTTGGGCGCGCTTTTTTGCGCGTTCAAAGTGTAAGTCTCGCTCCGGCTGCAACCGCAACTGTCAGTCGCGGTCACGGTGAA
Source organism: Pyrinomonadaceae bacterium (assembly GCA_031396065.1). GTDB lineage: Bacteria > Acidobacteriota > Blastocatellia > Pyrinomonadales > Pyrinomonadaceae > PSRF01. The sequence goes on from JANNJZ010000450.1 coordinate 18,266, forward strand.
AGTGAAATCGCCAAGTTGCGTCGCCGCGCCTGACAACCCGCCGTTGCTCGCGAGCGCGAGGCCTGGAGGCAAAGTGCCGGCGGTCACGCTGTAAATGAAAGACGATGCGCATCCGCCGCTTGCGGTAAAAGCCCGGATGTAGGGAGCGTTGATCCCGGACGCCGGCAACGGGCCGGACGCTGGATTCAAGGTGATCAACGGGCACTTGGTGTTGGTGTAGGTGCAGGTGACGGTTTCGCCAGCATCGAGATCAATGTTCGCCGTCTGCCCGCTGATGGTGGTTCCGTTGTCAGGATCGGAGCACGCCAGACTAGTGAACACCCACCCTGGAGGTGATGACGACTCAGTAACAGTCGTCGGTCCCGCAGCGATGTTATTGAATGTTTGGCTTCCAGTGCCGCCTGATGTTGGGATGGTGAAGTCGTTCAGCCCAGCCCCGGTCGTGTAGCCAAACGTGTTGTCACCGCCCACCGTATTTTTCCTGATGATGACCGTTCCCATACCTCCCGTTGTCGAGCCGTTGTCGACGATGGCTTTGATTTCGCAGGCGGTGAGGGCGCGGTTGAAGAATGCGAGTTCGTCGATAAGTCCCTTTCCGTTCCATTTACCGATCCCGCAGTGCACCTGCCCGATCTGCAAAGTATCAGGACCGCCGTAGTAGAAAATCGTGCCGGTCGGACTAGCCTGCGTACCGGCCAATGCGCCGTCCACATAAATGCGCAGCTCAGACACTGTGTGCACGGCCGCGAAGTGGTGGAACGTGTTCGTCGAGATCACGGATGTGCTTTCGACCGACACCCCGGTTTTGAGCGCGGTGTACTTGCCGAACGCCACTCGCCCCTCGTTACTCACCCGGATGCTCCATCCCCAGTCAGAGCCGATGATGGGGTAGTTCGAACCACATCGTGATTCGGGACTGTTGTTGGGATAGTCTGGAACCAGTATCCAGCCAACGACTGTGAAGTCGGTGTTCGAAGGCATGAGGTTCGCGGGTTGCCCGAGTTCGACGTAGTCATCTACCCCATCAAAACTGAACGCCTGCCCAACCCTCCCAGGAACAAATGTCGCTCCATTCGTCAGCGTTCCGTTGTTTCCGTCTTGAATATCATTCGCATTGCCATCCCCAGGCCACCAGCTCACCATCCCTGAAGGAGGCGGAACGCACTGCTGCTTGCACTTGCCCGCCCAGTCGGCCTTGAAGATGGTGGCGATCTCGGGCTCGTCGAGCGCACGGTTGAAGATCTCAACTTCGTCAATCTGGGCGGTTGGATGGACGTTTCCCGGCCCTTGCTGTTGACCGATCCAGAGTGGAGTACCCTCGCTGCGTGCGTTTACAGGACTAGCGGGGTGCTGAATATACGTCAAAGTATTGTTGTGGCCAACATAGAGCTTGACCCCATTTGCGTCTCTTGTGGCAGCGACGAAGACCCATGTAGATGCGGGTACCTCGGGCCCTATGTATTTCACCCCAGCGATTTGCAAGGTCAACTTGAAAACTCCGAGACCGGCCGGCTCTATGCTGAGGAAATAGCCGGGGCCATTGAAGGAACCACGCTTGGATACTATTGGTCTGGATTGGTGAAGCGGATAGTAGTTAACCCAAGCATCGATCGTAAACGGTTCCTTACCATCCACGCCAAAGTTAAGATCTTCTGAATCTGGAACCTCCACATGAGACCCTTCGAATAGCAGGGAATTATCTACGTAGAGCCCGGTTACTGGTTTCGGTCCTCCAGTAGCCCCTATGGTAGTCACCGCACCACCAAAATCCATCGGGGTACCGTCATGCGCGCCCGCCAGGTCATGAACCACTTGCGACCCTTGGGCTTCATCCAGCGGCCACCACGCGACCATGCCGGAAGGCGGTGGGTTCAAACAGGTGGGCTTGCACTTACCCACCGAGCCAGCTTCAAAGATACTTTGGATCTCCGCCTGCTCACTGAGCGCCCGGCTGAAGATCTCCACCTCGTCAATGCCAAGGCTTGCGTGAGGGTTGAATGACCAATGCCCGATCTGTAGCGGAGTGCCGTGGCTGGACGCATTGAAGTCACCTGCCGGAAGACTTGCAATCTTAAGAGGGCTGCCCGGAACACCGACATAGAGGTCGATCGTACCGGTATCGAAGTAAGTCTTATTAATCCTGGCTGCAACGAAAACCCATGTCCCTACGGGCACGCTAAATTGAGGGCCTTGGTATATCTGGGAACCGATTTGCAGATGCAACCGATCCACCGGACCGTTAGATGTCGAAGTAGATAGATATAGAGAATAGCCGCCTTGATTGGCTAGCTTGAACACGATTGGCTCAGTCTGCGTCGCTGGGGTGTACTTGACCCAGGCGTCTATGGTGAAGCTTGTTTGCCCAAAGTTCAGGTTTGGAACATCGCTAACTTCAACATATTTCCCCGTACCCGCTTGCAAGGAGTTGCCGACGTATTGGTTAGGAATCTGCGATGGATTTCCTATCGGTCTCCCGTTGTTGTCGCCACCTGCCAGATCGTCATACTTGCCTTCTGAATTTAATCCGTCCAGCGGCCACCAGGCGACCATTTCCGACGGCCGAAGCGCGCACGCGGCCCCTACTTCGTAGGCGCCGATGTCGCAAGCCGCGCCTTGAGGCCGGGGCACGCCGCGCTGGTCCACCGCAAGGCAATCGCCGCCCTTGTCGATAGCCGGGCTTCTAGCAGGCTGCGGAAAAACTGAGCATTGTTAGTGGTTTCGTCTTCATGAACACTTTTGCTTATCGATGATGGGCGATTTTCTTACTGCGATTGATC
>JANNJZ010000461.1:0-4915 GCA_031396065.1 Pyrinomonadaceae bacterium
GATGCCGTCACAAGCCGACATAACCCAGTTGCTGGATGAGGTCCGTAAGGGCAACAAGGGGGCAACCGACGAACTTTTTGAAGAAGTGTACCGGGAACTTCGTAAACTGGCGAAAGACTACCTGCGCCAGGAACGACCCGATCACACACTCCAGGCCACGGCCCTCGTACACGACGCTTATCTCCGGTTAATCAAAGGACAAGAAATTCCCTGGCAGAATCGCGCTCACTTTTTCAGTGTGGCCGCCCAGGTAATGCGCAATCTGCTCGTTGATCACGCGCGTCAATACAATGCCTACAAGCGTGGCGGTGGTGAGCGGAAATTCTCGCTTGATGAGGCCGTCAGCTTCTCTACCGAACGCGATCTCGATCTGGTAGCGCTGGACGACGCCTTAAAGGAGTTAGAGCAATATAACCAGCTCCATTGCCGAATCGTCGAGCTGAAATTTTTCGGCGGATTACAGATTGAAGAGATCGCCAGCGTGCTTAATATTGACGACCCTAAGCTTGCCGGCCGCGAATGGCGCAAGGCAAAAATGTGGCTGCGGGCCAAACTGGTGAAGGACGGGACGAGATGACTTTCCTCCGAGATGCTCATCACTACGAACGCGTGATGCAGATCGTGGATACCCTCATGGACTGTGACCCCGCGGAGCTGAAAGATCGCATCAATAAAGAATGTGGGGGTGATGACTCCCTTCGCTCCGAAGTAGAAAAGCTACTTGCCGAAGACAAGCCGTCGTCCAAGTTTCTCGAGGAGTCGCCGCTAAACGCCTTTTCCCTGTCATCTCCAACGGAAGCCGATCAATTCATAGGTAAGCAGGTCGGCTCCTACAGGATTACGGAAGAGATCGGAAGGGGCGGCATGGGAGCCGTCTATAAAGCTGCGCGAGCGGACGATCAGTATCAAACGGAAGTTGCGATTAAGCTAATCAAGCGCGGGATGGATACTGACGCGGTCCTGCGGCAATTCCGCAACGAGCGACAAATCCTGGCCAACCTGCAGCACCCAAATATTGCGAGGTTGCTCGACGGTGGAAGTACCGACAATGATCTGCCTTACTTCGTGATGGAATACATCGACGGTCAGCCAATCAATACTTATTGCGATGAACATAAGCTTTCAACGATCGAGCGACTTAAGCTTTTTCGGACGGTCTGCTCGGCCCTTAGTTATGCCCACCGTAATCTGGTCATACATCGCGACCTGAAGCCTTCCAACATTCTGGTCACTGCCGAAGGCATTCCGAAGCTTCTGGACTTCGGTATCGCCAAGCTCTTCCATCTGGAGACCGGCGCGACCATGACGGCGGCCACTGCCACTGAATTGAGAGCGATGACTCCCGAGTATGCTTCACCTGAACAGGTTAGAGGTGAGGCGATTACGACTTTGAGCGATGTCTATTCTTTGGGTGTCCTGCTTTACGAACTACTTACTGGACATCGTCCTTATCGGTTTAAGAATCGTCGACCTGAAGAAGTGGCGCGCGTAATCAGTGAGGTCGAGCCGCAACGACCCAGCACCTCAAGTGCGGATTTGAGAATTCGGACTGCGGAACCGACGACCAACCCGCAATCCACTATCAGCAATCCGAAATCTTTACGGGGAGATGTCGATAACATCGTCCTGAAGGCCCTCCGGAAACAGCCAGAACGGCGTTACAGCTCGGTCGAGCAGCTTTCCGAAGACATCCGGCGGCACATGGACGGCCTACCGGTTAGCGCGCGTAAGGATACGGTTGGTTACCGAACGCAGAAATTCATTCAGCGACACAAGGCCGGAGTAGTGGCCGGCTCGCTGGTTCTTGTCGCACTAATCGCCGGGATGGCGACCACATTGTGGCAAGTACGCGTGGCTCGAGCCGAGCGGGCTCGCGCCGAACGCCGGTTCAACGACGTGAGGCGTTTGGCAAACTCTTTCATGTTTGAAGTTCATGACGAGATCGATAAGGGTCCCCTTAAGGCGAAGGAGCTGGTGGTAAAGAAGGCCCTTGAGTACTTAGACAGCCTGTCTCAGGAAGCCGTGAATGACCGTGGTTTGCAGAGCGAATTGGCCACTGCCTACTCTCGGATCGGCCTCATTCAGTCTGGTGGACTGCTCAGTAATCTCAGCGACACCAAGGGTGCCTTTGAGAGCTATCGCAAAGCCGTAGCGATTCGAGAGAAGCTGGCAGCGATTGAGCCAAACAATCCGGAAGCGCTATACCAGCTGGCATCGAGCTACAACTACCTCGGCGAGTTGATAGCCATTCCCATGGCGAAACCTGCTGACGCCCTGCCATACAGTCGTAAGGCCCAGGCGCTGATCGAGCCGTTAGTGGCTGCTCATCCAACCAGGCGAGAGTTTCGCCGAGAACTAGCCTCCGCTTACCGCCATATCGCGGAGGCCACCAACAACATAAGTGAAGCCAGCGCGGAAGAGCGGAGTGCGGCGCGTGAGTTACACCTGAAGGGCGTCGCATTGTATGCGGCCCTCGCGTCAGAGGACCCGAACGACCTTGAGGTTCAGCGTCGGCTAGCTTCAATCAATGCCAGTTTCGCGATTCGATTAAACGGCGAAGGGAAGATAGCTGAATCGGTGGAGTATTTCCGTAAGGCTCAGGCAGTGGACGAAATGCTAATCGCCGCTGACAAGAATAACGTCGCCTACAGGCGGGAATCTGCCGTCACGCTTTCCAACATAGGGGTGGCGCTACTTAAACTTGGCGATCAGTCGGGAGCACTTGAACACGCGCGCAAGGCGTTGGCGCTCTACCAAGAGTTGGCCGCAGAGGATAAGAATGACGCCAACGCCCGTAAAGATCTCGCGATTGGTTATCGGAATCTGGCCCAGGCTTCCGCCGACGTGAACGAAAAGGCAGGGGCAGCGGACGCTTATCTCAAAGCGATCGAGATCTTTGAGGATTTGACGAAGCAAGATCCCGATAACGCTTACAACCGCCGCCAACTCGGCCTCACCTATCTGCGTTTCAGCCAGATGCTCTCGGGTGTTAACGATTTGCCTAAAGCCATTAATTTCGGCAATCAATCGGTAGCCGTTCTGGAGAAGCTTATCGCTGCCGATGCCAGGAATCTGGCGGTCCTTCGGACGCTGGCTGACTCTTATTCACAGCTCGGCAAGTGTCACGCGATGCTCGGTGGGAAAGGTCAGCGGCCCGCGAGACCCAGGGATTGGGAGACAGCGAGGGCCTGGTATCAGAAAAGCCTGAACATCTGGCAGGACATGAAAGCTAAGGGCACGCTCACCGGCGCTGACAAGACGAAGCTCGAGGAGGTTGAACGCGAACTTGCCAGGGGCAGTGCAGTCGCGAAGCCCTAGCTAGTGCAATGCTGACCAGTGCACCTCATCGCGAAAAGAGGGTGGTTGAAAACTTGGGTTCTTAGCGCCAAAGGCGCGAAATGTGACAGCCTGGGCCATCGGCCCAGGTCGACTCGCCTAAAGATTCCCAGCGCTGAAGGCGCGAAATGAGGGGTGGACTTAGTGGAATCCCGAGGCGTTTCAGTCGAGACCTGTTATTTTCGCGCCTTCAGCGCTTCCGGATTGTTATGACCCTACCCAGGGCGTTGCCCTTGGGCTATCACATTTCGCGCCCTTGGCGCTGAGAACCAGAAGTTTCACACAGTCTCGAAAGGGAACGGGGAGAACGATACTTCTGAGCGGTGGCATGCCTTTCCCCTCTTACCCATTCCCCTTTTCGCCACCCATCGACATCAGCGGTGATACTTCGCTCCGCCAACCCCGACATTTATCTTCCAGATCTTGCCGCCGCCGCGTTGTGTCGTAGTTGCATAGATTGCTTTGCGGTCAAACTTCCCTTCACCAAATACCAGACTGGCCACGGCCGGCATTCCTTCAGCGATCATCACCATCTCGCCAGACTTTGGATCAAACCGATAAATCTTTCCCGCACCGTTATCTGCAACATAGATCCTTCCTAATGCATCAGCGACCAGTCCGTCCACTCCTTTACCGCCCGTACGTGCCACAACCTTGGGTGGCCCAACCGGGACGCCTTTGTTTAGTCGAAATGCCCAAACACGATCGTCCACAATAATCGGCTTCAAGTTGCTGAATATTTGCGCCACGTAAAGAGTGCGGTTATCAAGCGAGAGCGCCAGGCCATTGGGAAACGGAACCGCAGTTGACCAGATCGAAACCACCCCATCCTTGACGCGGTAGATCTTGTCCGTGCCGTCGTCGGAAACCAGAAACGAACCATCTCGCAGCACCACCACTGCGTTAGGGTCTGCGATTCCGCGGGCAACGGCAGTCTTCTTGCCTTCAGGTGTAATGCGCCAAACGATGCCATCGTCATTTGGTCCGTCGGCAAAGACGTTAGTTGGTCCAAAATCGCAGGCGAGAATATCGCGGCTGCCAATCCGAGCCTGACCCAGATGCCGATGAACGTCGGCAATCTTCTTTACTGATCCGTCAGGCTCAGCGATCCAGATCGCATTGTTCGCGCCGATGAAGAGGCGACCCTCCGCGTTGAAGGTAATGCCCTCGGAGCCCTGGAACTGGTTGATGAATATTTCCGGCTTTACTGGAAACTCAATCTTCGGTTCCCTCCCGCGAAGCTCACGGCCGGTCACCTGACCGCTAACCGCCGATGCGGACAGGCACGCGAAGACCATCAGGGTCAGGAGTGACAGATATGTTGTCATGACGTTCCCCCGCTCCTTGAGGGCTTAGCAGAAAAAAAGGAAGAGACGGTGTGGGAAGACTTTCGTTGACAATACAGGCTTTGCACAAAACCTCGTTCGGCAACGAAATCCAAGTTAGCCCGCGGTAGCGGGCGACAGCGTAAAGCCTGGGGTGGAGCGCAGCGGAACCCCAGGAAACTGCACACCAAAGGACCGCAGCCCGCGGTAGCGGGCGACAGCCCGAAAATAAGCGTAAACTCTGTCGCCCGCTC
>JANNJZ010000240.1:0-2919 GCA_031396065.1 Pyrinomonadaceae bacterium
CCGTGGCCACCCCTCGTTGAGGTTGCGATATCCTCCAGAAGTTGTGGCGCGTTAAGAGGGGGTGGCCACGGAGTGCCACCACTACAATGTTTTTTACACAGTCTCGTAAGCGGGTGGGTTAAGCGATGCGCCGGACGTCAGAACCACAGCCACCGCTGACAAGATAAGAAAGAGAGCCACCCGCTCACGCAGGTGGTTCTGACAAGATAAGAAACAGAGCCACCCGCTTACGCAGGTGGTTCTGACAAGACCTCGCGCAAACGCCGCTCGAGATAGCGTCGCTCGCTGTCATTTGTCACCAACTCGAGAGCGCGCTCGTAGCTAGTCGCCGCCGCTCGATATGAACCGAGCCGACGCAGTAAGTCGGCACGAGCGGCGTGCAACAAGTGGTAGCCGTCGAGATCGCCAGCCTGCGCCAGTTCGTCGATCAGTTCGAGCCCCGCCTGTGGGCCACCGACCATTGCGACAGCGACTGCACGGTTCAACGATACGATGGGAGAGGGTTGCACCAGTTGGAGCAGATTATAGAGCCCGACAATTTCGGACCAATCAGTGTCTTCGGCTCGCGCCGCCCGACAATGTACGGCCGCGATGGCCGCTTGCAGAGCAAAAGGACCAGCTTCAGCGCGAAGCGCCGCCGCGACGAGCGGTAAAGCCTCGGCGATCTGCTGCGCGTCCCAACGGCTCCGATCCTGTTCTTCGAGGACCACGATATTGCCGGCATCATCGAGACGGGCATCGCGGCGAGAATCGTGTAACAGCATTAGAGCTAACAAGGCAGTAGCTTCCGCCGGAGGCTGTGGCGCCATCAACGTTCTCACCAGCCGGGCCAGCCGGATGGCCTCTGCACACAGGTCGTTTCTTATGAGCGGCTCGCCGCGAGTGGCGGCGTAGCCCTCGCTGAAGATGAGGTAGACAACCGTCAACACCGAGTTAAGGCGCTCAGGCATTTCATTAGTGTCGGGCACCTTATAGGGAATGCCGGCATCTCGAATCTTCCGCTTGGCGCGAACCAGGCGTTGTGCCATGGTGGTCGGCGGCACGAGAAAAGCGCGGGCGATCTCATCCGTCTCCAGGCCACCGAGGGTCCGCAACGTTAAGGCGACTTGTACTTCCTCTGCCAGCGCCGGGTGGCAGCAGGTAAATATCAACCGAAGCTGATCGTCAGGAATTTTCCCCGTGTCGTAGTCCGGTTCGGCAACCGTACTCAACAGACCAGATGCTGCATACGCTTCGACCTTTTCATTGAAACGCGTCTGACGCCGAAGGCGATCAATGGCTTTGTGACGGGCTGTTTGGATGATCCAGGCGGGCGGTGAATCAGGGATGCCGGAGTCGCGCCACTGGTCAACGGCGGCTGCAAAGGCCTCCTGGGCCGCCTCTTCAGCCAGGTCGAAGTCACCGAAAGACCGAATCAGGGTGGCCACGATCCGGCCCCAGTCGGAACTGTATACGGCCTGAACTGCGGCGTTAGCGTTTGGCAACATGACGCATGTTAAATAATTTTTGGGTGGAGTGTCGATCCGGACCCTCGCCGTACGACTTACCAGTAGAAACACACCAGCGCCACAAGAGGCTGTGTGAAAACTCCAGGTTCTCAGCACCAAGGGCGCGAAATGTGATAGCCCAGGGCAACGCCCTGGGTGAGGTAATAACAAACCAGAAGCGCTGAAGGCGCGAAATAACAAGTCTCGACTGAAAATAGTGGATTCCCTAAGTCAACTCTCATTTCGCGCCTTCAGGGCTACTAGTCTTTATGCAGAGTTTACCTGGGCCGATGGCCCAGGCTGTCACATTTCGCACCTTTGGCGCTGAGATCCGAAGTTTTCCCACAAGTCTCATAAGCGGGTGAATTCCCGATGTCATCAGAAGGCAAACAGATATCGCACTAACCAGGGAGCTAGCTTGAAGATATTGAAAGGCATCGGCGCCATTCTGGCGGGAATGATCTTTATCGTGGTCACACATTCCGCGACAGATTTTGTGTTGGAATCACTTGGTATTTTCACCCCACCAAACGAAGGCTTTCACACAACCTGGATGGTCGTGACCGCCACGGTTTACCGCAGTGTTTATACGGTGGGGGGTGGATACATTACTGCGGCGTTGGCACCTGATCCGCCAATGCGATACGTACTGATCCTCGGAATAATAGGCACCGTGCTAGGCATTCTCGGTGCTATTGCAACCATCCCGATGGGAATCGCCCCGGCTTGGTATCCGATCGCCCTAGCTGTACTTGCTTTGCCTTGTGTTTGGTTGGGTGGGAAACTGAAGACAAAATGAAACGCTCGTGTGGCGGCCGAAATAATATTTTCCTTAGAGGGGAATGATACCTCCGTTTAGAAGGCGAATATTACGTTCGCTTAGAGCGCGAATAATACCTTCGTTCAGAGCGCGAATATTACGTTCGTTTAGAGGTGGGCACCGCCCACCGGTACCGCGTTGGAGAAACCCTGATCGTCACCAAACAGTTCGTTGAAATGCAGGGAGGAGATAAATGAGCGGGCATCTTTATTTTGAAATCCAGGCTGACGACACCGAGCGTGCGACAGCCTTTTATCGAGGGGTATTCGGTTGGAAGTTTGAACAGGTTTTCGGACTCCCGGTTGAGTATTGGCGCATTGAAACGGGTGGAACCAGAGGCGGCTTGCTCAAACGTCCAGCACCACCGCCGCCGCCTGAATCCGGAACCAACGCGTTTGTGGTTTCGATAGAGGTTGAGAACTTCGACGAGACCGCGGCAAAGATACTAGCCCTTGGCGGGCAGATTGCCCTACCAAAATTTGCCGTTCCGGGCACGTGTTGGCAGGGATACTTTGTCGACCACGAAGGCAATACGTTTGGTCTTTTCCAGGTTGATGCGACCGCGTAGAGGCTGTGTGAAAACATTGTAGTGGTGGCACTCCGTGGCCACCC
>JANNJZ010000503.1:0-56546 GCA_031396065.1 Pyrinomonadaceae bacterium
GCGGTCCCAGAGCCAGCCGCCTGATTTCCCAGGGCCAGCGAGCTGATTCCGTCAACCACGCCTAACTCAGAAATGAACGCATTCCCGCCCAAAGTTTTAGTATTCGAGACAAAAGAACAAGTGGCGCTTGCTGCAGCCGAAAGGTTTGTTGCAGGCGCCGCGGAAGCAATTGCAGTCCGCGGTGAGTTCTCCGTCGCGCTGGCCGGCGGCAACACGCCCAGGCGAGTCTATGATCTCCTGGCTTCTGATCCTTACAAGAATCTCACCGAGTGGTCGAGGGTTCACCTCTTTTTCGGCGACGAGCGTTGTGTGCCTCCCGATCACCAGGACAGCAACTACAGAATGGTTTACGAGGCGCTCATCTCAAAAATTGAGATCCCGCCAACGAATGTCCATCGAATGATCGGTGAAGGGAACCCGGAAGAGGGCGCGACAGCCTACGAACGTGAACTGAAAGCCTTTCTCCACGAAGGCTCATGGCCCCGCTTCGATCTGGTGTTTCTGGGATTGGGGGAAGACGGCCACACGGCGTCGCTATTTCCGGGGAGCTCTGCCGTTAAGGAAAGATCACGATGCGTGGTGGCCACGCGAATGGAGAAAGCCGTGGCGAACCCCTTTGAGAAACAAAGCCAGGAACGCATCACGCTTACCTTCCCGGTTTTCAATCATGCCGCACACGTGGTGTTTCTGGTTACCGGGAAACAAAAATCCGGACGGCTCGCGGAAGTAGTTAAGCCTCCGCGAGTCGCCCGGACAATAAATGACGAGCCGCTGCCGGCGCAGTTAATACAACCCCTTGATGGCTCCGTGGAGTGGCTCGTCGATAGCGCGGCTGCTGCAATGCTTTAGCAGTCGCGAAGCATTCTCGCATCCCTAGCAATTAATATGTCCGAGCAGCCAGAACACGACAATGAAAATTAGAATGGTCGAAATACAGCCGCCGCCAAATTTCCATGCGGCTGCGCCCGCGAGTAGTCCTCGTAATGGTCCTTCCATGATTTCCTCCAACTAAGAATATTTAACGATAACGCAATTCGAGTTGTCGCCGATCTCATCTCCTTCAACGGCGTAGGCAACTTACGCTCGGTGCATTTATTGCTCCGACGGCGACAGCCGCCGGTAGCGAGCCGCAAACCGCTGGCTCAATCAGATGACGCCAGCGCCCGACGATAAGTTACTTTGCGGCGGCCGCTTTTAGCCGTTCTGTTTTGGCCTCTTCCATCCGAGTTCCCAGAGTTTCCGCCTCTTCGTCGCTCAGGACTTTGCGCGCCTTCTTGAACATGTCGTCTTCTTCTTCCTCGACGTGATGCTCAATATTCTCTTTCAGCACCGTAAACTTGGCGGTCCATTCTTCGGAGCCCTTATCTGCTGCATCCAGTTCCCGCAAGAGTTGTTTCACCAGTCGGTGCTCTTCAAAGGCCTCAAGCGTTATGTCCCGAGTCTCCTCGGCATCTTTCAAGGCGGGGTAGAAGATGGTTTCTTCAATTCGCGTGTGAACATCGAGTTCGGTTTTCACCTGGGTGAAGAGTTCCTCGCGCGTTTTGACAGCCCGCTCGGTTGTTTCATCTATCTTCTTCAGGATCCCGGCGACCTTCTGGTGATCGGCCTTCAATAACGTAAAAGCGTTCATGGCGGTTGTCCTCCTAAGTTGTAATGGTATTCGTAATAGACCAGCGACTTCCTATTTGCCTCTGGTTCGGTTGGTATGGATCTCGATTGCCGAGAGCCAGCCTTGCTTGGACCGCTGCGCGATCCTGAGGCAGCTGTTCTTATTGGTCTCGCGGTTTTTAGACTTCAAAGGCATCCATAGTTAATCCCCACACATTGATGAAATAATTTGACCGCTTGATTTGGAAACACTGACCTTAAAGGTAATGCCGTGGTTCGCACGTTATTCGAACATGTTTTAATGACGTAGTGAGTGGTGCAATAGGGATGCCATTGATGGACGATTTAGGCAGCCATTCGTTTCATGAAGCCGAGCAATGACTTTTCCGCCGCATGAAGCTTTTTGCCACGGTAGGTGATCAGTGCTTGCAGAGTGTTGAAGTAGTGGTCAATGATTTGTCCCGTTTCGAAACTGTTGATTATCTCGGGACAGATGTAAGAGCTGCGACAAACCGCCGGTGTGTTACCAAGCGCCTCGGCCGTTTCCTTAATCGCTTCGACAATTTTTCTTTTTCTGCTGGTTGGTTTGTCCAGTGCATCGGTACCAGCTCTGGCAAGAGCACAAGCACAAACAAGGGTCCCAGCCCAGGTGCGAAAGTCTTTAGCGCTGAAGCTTTCACCCATCACTTCGCGGATGTAGGCATTGATGTGCGGGCGCGTGACGTTAACGAATTCACCGTTGCCATTCTGATACTTGAACACCTCGCGTGAAGGCTGTCGGAGCAGTTTCTTAATTACCGTTGATACCTTGCGGTCCTTGAGCTGACGAAACTGTCGCACTCCCGATTTTCCCGGAAAATCAAACTCAACCAGATCGCCTTTGACCGTGACGTGTTTCGGCCGCAAGGTCGCAAGTCCGATGCTACCGTTTTCACTCGCGTAGATATGACTGCCCGGTCGAATGAAGCAGGTGGAAAGGATTCTGAGTATGCAGGCCATCACGCTGTCTTTGCCCAGGTCCGGTTCTCTAAGACTTGAGCCCACCGTCGTCCGCATTTTGGGTAACGCTTCGGCAAACTTGATCACCCGTCTAAATTTCTTTGCGTCTTGCCGGCGAACGTGATTTTGGTGATAAAGATACTGCGATCGGCCCGCGGCATCTGTGCCTATCACCTGTACCGTGCCCCCCGCAGTAGCATTGATCCAGACGTTGGTCCAGGCTGGTGGAATTCTTAGTTCCTCGATTCTTTTGCGGTCTGCAGCGCTCACCCGCTTGCCGTCGGCTCTCTTGTATCTGAAACCTCGTGCGGCGGTGCCGAGTCGGGCTATGCCAGTCCTCTGGAGATGTTCTAGTCGGGTCATGATGTCTGGTCTTAGATTTTGGGGTCCGGCAGCTCGCCGCTGCTGTCGTTAAAGGAATGATCATAGGAACAGAAGGGTGTAGTCAGTGAAGCGGCTTAGAGCTGCCGTCCTCTCAAATTACTTTCGCTTCTGATCGCCGCGATCGCCCTGGCCGGACGGAACTGTGGTCTTTGCCTTGCGCTTAACGTCCTGCGCTAGAGAACGGCCCTGATCATCCGACTCTTTGAACTGCCCCTGGTCGTCCCGTCGAACATAGCGCTTGTCAGTTCCGGTATTTATCAATTCGCGTTTGCTGCTTCCGCTTTTCTTTGGCATGCGACACTCCTCGTGCTGTGTAGGCTTCCTGTACATCACTTCGACCTACTTGTTTAGTTACAGACCACCTTTTGGTGCTGATAAAGGATCCGATAAGTGCTTTCGCAATCTCGATGCCAACGTTTTTCGAAGAGAATTCTCAACTGGACCATTAACGCGCTCACGCGGGAGATTCATAAGGAGCAATGAAGCGAAAGTGAGGCGCAGTATTTGCAAAGCGGTTTTGTGAAATTGGTGTGGGAAAATTATCAGGAGGAAAGCAACGATGCCCCGAGGAGACAAGAGCGCCTATACCGACAAGCAGAAGCGCCAAGCCGAACACATCGAGGAAGGCTACGAGAAGAGCGGAGTCTCGGAGAAGGAAGCAGCGGCTCGAGCCTGGGCCACCGTGAATAAGGAATCGGGAGGCGGGAAGAAGAGCGGGTCAGGTCGCGGCAAGAAAGAGAACCATAGCGCTTCTAATAAAAGCGGCAAGGGTGGCAAAAAAGCCGCAAAGAAGAGTACCAAAAAGACCGGCAAGAAAAGTTCAAAGAAAAGCTCAAAGTGAGCAATGATGATGGCCACCGCAGGTTAGATCAAACTATAAAAAGGAGAAAAATCATGGGTGACGACGGCGGCAGCGGTAGTGCGGGAGTGGTAGCTGTATTGGTGATCTTTGTGATCATCGTGGTGGCAGCGCTCTTTGTTTTCGGCGGACGGTTCTTAGGCGGCGATAAGAAAGTTGACGTTAACATAAGTGCGCCGTCCAAATAGGGATTAACCAGAAGATATGCTCGAGGCAGCTTGGTTTGTCGGCGGTGCGATTCGTTCGAACCATCGGCACGCCAGGGCCTGTCTCGATTTCACAGGCTCTAAGAATCAACCGGCAAACAGACCAGACGGAAGAATGGTTGGCCAGCAACACGGCGATAGTTCGGTATTGTCTGTTTTCCGGTGCCGCGTGACGATTTTGTTTCCGGTCAGCACTCGCTGATCACACAAACAGTCACGCGGCGTTTTATTTATCTGCTTTGATGGGAGCGCTTTAATGAATCAATTGTTTCGCAGGTTTTCACTGGCCGCCGCTAACGCGCTCGGCTCGTCGTGGATGTTCATTGTTAATGTCTTGCTGATATTGGTATGGCTGTTTGCAGGTCCATTCTTTGATTACTCAGATACGTGGCAGTTGGTAGTGAATACTGCGACGACCATATTTACCTATCTCGCGGTGTTTCTAATCCAAAATACGCAGAACCGCGATGCGACCGCAATTCATTTGAAGCTTGATGAACTAATCAAGGGCGTGTCGGGTGCGCGGACGCACCTGGTGAATCTGGAGAATCTTACCGATGATGAGCTAACAGCCTTGCAAGAGGAATTTACGAAACTAAGAATGAAGCATACTGAAATCCTTAGAGAAAACAGCCCCATGCTAGTCGAGTAAGTCGCCAGCTGGGAGCGCAGGCATCCTGCCTGCAATGAGCGCCGAAAGGTGCGACGAAGTTGGCCAATGACCGAATGCTATTGGTGACGGGGCGACGGGTTTAGCCAGAAAACCTTCTCCGTTTCTCTTGTGTGGTAGGTATCTTAGGTAGGGAAATCTCTGAACAGGCTTGATATCAGTAAATATTCCGATTCGTTTAGAGGTGGGCACCGCCCACCGGTGCGCCGTGGTGGAATCGATTCAGAGAACCAAGTAACGTGTGACTATTCAGTTGAATGGTGTAATCCACGTCGTGCCGGTGGGCGATGCCCACCTCTAAACGAACTCTTGACTGTTGCTCCCCTTGGGTCTGAGCATTGGAGCGACCGGCAAAAGCGCTGCCGGTTCACGAAGTCCAAAAGGATGCACGCTGATTACTTGCTAGCGCCTTTTTGATTCTCAGCGTCGAGCCATGTCTTGAGCGGCGCGAAGTAGTCGATAATCGCGGTCGCGTCCATCTTGTCTTCGCCGGTCATGGCCTTGAGGGCCTCCGGCCAGGGGCGGCTCAGGCCCAGCGCCAGCATGCGATTCAGTTTCTCCCCAGCCTGCTTATTTCCATAAATCGAGCATTGATAAAGCGGTCCCGTGAATCCAGCTTCGCGGCACAGCGCGCGATGAAACTGAAACTGTAGAATCGCGGCGAGGAAATAACGTGAATAGGGCACGTTGGCCGCGACGTGGTATTTCGCGCCTGCGTCAAAATCGGCTTCGCTGCGAGGGGCCGGAGCAGCCACACCCTGATACTTCTCACGCAAGGCCCACCAGGCCGCATTGTAGTCGTTTGGTCCAACCTCACCGGAGAACACTTTCCATCGCCATTGATCAACCAGGTAACCAAATGGCAGGAAGGCAACTTTATCCAGGGCGCGTTGCAGCAGAAATCCAACGTCAGCGCTCTGGTTTGGCACTGTGTCGATCAAACCAATCTGCTTTAGATATGCCGGAGTGACAGACAAAGCCATGGTGTCGCCGATGGCCTCATGAAACCCATCGTTCGCGCTATCGCGATAAAAAAACGGCTGGCCCGCATAAGCCATCTGATAGTAGTTGTGGCCCAACTCATGATGTACGGTAATGAAATCGACTTCGTTAATCTGAATACACATCTTTAATCGAACATCTTTTTCGAAGTCGATGTCCCACGCGCTGGCATGACAGACTACCTCGCGATCTACGGGCTTAGTAAACAGAGACCGATCCCAGAAGGTTGGCGGAAGTTGTTCGAAGCCCAACGAAGTGAAAAACGATTCGCCGAATCGCACGAGCTGCTTTGGTTCGGTTTTACGATCGACGAGTATTTTGGTTAGGTCGTAGCCGCGATCACCGGTTTGCGGCGCGAGCAACGGGTAGATGTTTCCCCACTGCTGCGCCCACATGTTGCCGAGAAGATGGGCCGGGATGGGCTTATCCTCCGCCACCACATCATTGCCATATTTCTCCGAAAGTTTGTGACGCGTGTAGGTGTATAGCGAATCGTATAGCGGCTTGACCTGTTGCCACAGACGTTCCATCTCAGCGGCGAAAGCATCCGCATCCATATCATACTTTTCACGCCACATCGCCCCAGTGTCTTTGAAGCCCATTTCCTTCGCGCCCTTATTACTAAGTTCGACAAATCGGCTGTAATTCTTCCGATAGGGCGGCGATACCTGATGCCAGCCAAGCCATATCTTCTTCAACTCCTCAGGGTCGCGGCTGTTGGCGAGGATTTCTTCCATGTCGCCCAGACTGAGGCACTTCGCTTTGTCGCCGTCCGGGCAATACTTGCCTTTGCCGTAATCACCTTCGAGTGAAGCAGCTAGTTTGGTCAATTCGCCACGCTCGGTTGGATCTTTGGGAGCGGGCAGGACCAGCGACAGCTTCAAAAGTTTCATCTTGCGAGCTACGTCGTAAGGGAGTTCGACGCCATCGAACCGGCGCGACTGCTCGGCCAGTTCAGTAACCGCCGTAATGACTGCATTGTTTGCGTCAGCGGAAAGCGCTTCGGTGTCGTCAGTAATAAAGGTGCTCTTGACCCAATCCGCGCGGCTGTACTTGATGTTTAGATCAAACAGCTTCTTTTCAGCGTCAACGATAAACTTTTCCGCCTCAGCCGGTGTGCCCTTCGCCTCCGACTGCGTGACCGATGCGGGTTTGTTGGTGCAGGACGACATAAGACTGACCCCCAGACTCACGAGTAGAAATACACTGGTCCATAAGTGGCCCCTACGGCTGACAAAATTCATGCTTGCCTCCACTGCTGCTGGTTGACTGAAAGGTGGAAAAGGGGAATGCACGTGATTGTAACCAGCGGACCTAAGGATGGAAAGGCACGAGGCCGGTTGAGCCCTATCCGGCATCAAATGTCCGGCCGGCACACCTGGGCCTGGTTGGCCCACCGGAAAAAGATGATTCCTCATTTGGTGAGTTCGTGTTAAGTTGCGACCCTTAGGAGGTGTGCGCCCAATGAACTTCTGGTCCGATTCGGTCAAACTCAAATCGCCGACTCAGAATGAGAGTTTCGATTTTGACATCGAGACGCCGCGTGGTCATTTGTTTGCGATCCTGAATTTTTCGCCGCACGACTACGCCAACCTTAATGCCTCCCTCCAGCGCAAGCTCGAGACCATAGTCAGATCGTTTGACTCAGTGCCTGGATTTTCAACCGACCTGTTTCTTGGGTTTTTGGCCCGGGAGATTAATAACTTCCTTCATGATCTTGGCAAACAATCACCTGGTCCGCAGCTTTTTTCAAGCGCCTCACTTTGCCTCATCAGCGGCAACCTTCTGGCCTACTTCGTTTGCGGCGATATGAACTTACATATACTTGGCAGCGGTGGTCTGCATTCGCTGCGTCGCAGTGGACCAGCGTGGGCTCCAAGTGGCTCTGAAGAGGCGGGAGCAGATCCCCACGAACTTTCCGTGGAGGCGCAGTCAATCGAATTGGACGAGCTAGGCGTTAGCAACTGGGATGCTCCGCTTACCGATCGGATGCCGACCGTTACGCTCAACGATAACGAAGTTCTTTTGGTTACCAGCGGCGGCGCCGAAGAAATGTCTGACGAACCCGAGTTTTCCGCGATGCTTCAAGGTCTGCGCTTGTCAGACCCGAAGGAGATTTGTGACGCGGTGATCGAAAATCGCTTTGCACGACTCGATGAAGGAACGGTGTTAGTAATTAGTGGCCCTTACGGTCCATATGTCGATCCATTAGTCACAGACCTAAGCAAAGCGGTTGATTCATTGGCGGGTAGAGTGGATGCTCTTGCGGAAGGCCGTCAACGAATAAGCGAAGTTCCAGACCTGATGGAGAAAACACTCGAGGCCGAACTGGAGCAGAGGATTTACCCGCAAATCGACGAGCTAAAAAGCGCCTTGACTAGAAAAGCGAACTGCATTGATGTTTTGGAACTCAACGAGATATTGAAGAACCTCGGTCTGGTGTTGGCAAGCAAGGCCGACACGACGGATCTGTTATCTCTACAAAAGGACATCTTAAAACGTGGAATCGTTACTGGAGACAACCATTCTCCCGCCAGGTGGGGCCATGAAGATTCCGGTCTTCATGAGGAAGAGGACACGATCGCCGTACAGTCTGCGGGTCATATGCCTGGTCACACCTTTTTCGGGTTGAAGACTGCCTTGCTGGTTTTCGTGGTTGCGATTGGCGCCGCATTTATTGGTGCCTGGCTACAGTCAAGGACTTTGAGGAAGGATCCAGAGGTTTGGGCGGTTAAGTCATCAGGAAGTCAGATTTGGATTAATAGGATGGACCAGGGCGGTCAGGGAAACGTCGCCCTGAACCTGGCAACGCCTTTGAAATCGCAAGGCGAACAGACTTTTTCTTCATTCTCCGACGTGAAGAGATACGTTGAGACGATTACGGCATCGCAACCCTCGCCGGTTCAAGACAGCCAGGTGGCTCAACATCCTCAAAGTGTTGAGAGTCAGCAGCCGGATACCCTACCCAAAGTCAGCGTAAACGCAGACGACCTATCGAAACCATCCGCCCAGGCCGACAAATTGACCCCCAGGAAATCAGCGGAACCGAATGGACTGTCAGGCAAGAAGCCTGAGATGAAGACGCCCAGGATCGCGGCGACAGCTGCCAGTTCGCCCGCGTCTGCAGCATCGTTAAAAAGGGATCGGCGGGTGTCGAACAATTCAGTGGCGACGACGTCTCAGGTCAAGGTGGCGACCGGCGATACTCTCGAGAAGCTTGCCAAACGCTACAAGACCACCCCGCAGGAACTGCGTAGACTCAACCCCCGAATCAACGAGCGGGGTGTGATACAGCCGAACCAGAAGATCATGGTCCCTGCCTCTTCGTCATCCAGTGATTCAAAAGGCCGACGGCTGGCGCTGGTGAAGAGTGCGCACTAGCCCGAAGTAATTGACGACTGGCAGTGGGTGATGGGGCCGCGGCTCGGCGGAACGGTCTCTTCGTGCTCAGCAATCAGCGCTTGGGATCGGGCAGCTGTCGGTGTGACTGCAAAGCGACTTTTCAATCGATTGAACGGCCTCTCCACGACGTAGAACGAAACCGAAGCAATCCCCAGGGAGAGTCCCAGCCTGGCCCAAGGTTCCAGGTAACCCAGGAAGTAAAGACTGGTGTTTCTCACGACCAGCCAATGCCAGAGATACAAACCGTAAGAGATATGCCCAAACCAACGTAGTGGACTCCATTTGAGCGCTATCGAAAGGATCCGCGGTGGCGAATTCGCCGCCACGAAAATCAAAGTGCCGGCTACTACTGCAACTCCGGTGAAGCCCCCTCGATAAAGGAAAGTGTCGCCAAAACCGGTAGCAATCATTAAGTAAACAAGTGCCGCCGCCGAAGAGATTCCAGCAAACTTCAGCCAACGTTTCGTCCCGATGCCAACGACTGTCCCAGGTACCAACGCAACGAAACAACCCACTAACAGTGCGTCCGCTCTCGTATCCGTCCCGTAATAGAGTCGGGTTAAGTCGACACCGTCGTTAAAAAGCAGATAACGATGAAGCATGACTGCCAGAATAACCAGGGCAAGGCCTCCCATCAGAAGGGGTCGCTTCACCTTTAACGCCAGGCAGCCAAGAACGATGAGCGGCCAAACCAGATAGAATTGCTCTTCGATGGAAAGTGACCAGATGATAGCCGTGGGATCCAGAACGGAATCCCAGCCGAACGCCATGCGCCAGTTGGTCGAGTACAGCAGCGCCATGACGATCAACTTGAGCTGCCGCCCCATGCTGATTAGTTGGGTGTAATAGGTGACGACCAGGCAGCCGAGCAAATAAAGGGCGAGGGCTGGCCCAAGTCTCAATACCCGACGAATGTAAAAGTTCCTCAGCGATATTGATCCGGTCTTCTCAAATTCGGCCACCAGCAAGCTGGCTATCAGGTATCCACTGAGAACGAAGAAGAGGTCGACCCCGAGGAATCCGCCTTTTAGTGAGATGGGCGCGAGTTGGTGGTGTATGAGTACGGCAATGATTGCGATCCCGCGCAGGCCATCAAGCTCAGGGACATGCCTGGATTCAAGCTTTGCCATACCTGTCGTTAGTCGGAGGCTTTAGTGTATTTCGAGGAAGTGCCTCGGTTTCAAAAAGAGGGGACCGGCGTTTCAACAGGGAGGTAACTCACTCAGTTACGGTTCGACGAGACCCTTTTTGATGTTTCGCTGCCAGGCCTCGTAGTTGCGCACACGACGTTTGGCCTGTTTGCGTGTGAGGCTTAGTTCAGCTGCGACCGAGTCGATACGTGCGGTGCGGTCCTTTTTCTTGTCATAACGATCCCCTGGCGATCGAAGATATATCTGGTAAGCCCGGGTCCACTCCGATTTGATATCGGCAGTTGCCTGTTTACCACGTTGTTCCGGCATTTGATGTTCCCTTCGGTTCTATTTTGGGTGGGAATTCTAGCAGCGATGCTTTCCGAGCGGTAGGGGAAAATTTTGGAAGACCTTTTTGCAGGTGAAACTTAGGCCAGGCGCGTTTATTCCTGTCACTTTGGGATGAAGTCCACATGAAGCAACGCTTCCCCAAAATTGATGAAGAAGCGCTGCTTGCTGTGGACAATGCTCTGACGTTACCGCCAGGGCTCCGTGGGAACCGGTTCGTCACCTCCCCGATTCGATTTGCGAAAAACCAAAATTTCTCTACAGTTCCACAAGAGGATCGCTCGTTTATCTGCTCTGCAGCTGGCTCAGGGCTAGATAGCTCTTCGCCCAGAAACGAGATTGATAATCAACACAATGAGCGCAATTACGAGCAGCAGGTGAATTAGACCACCACCTATGTGACCCAGAAAGCCAACCAACCAAAGCACGAGTAATACTACGAGTATTGTCCACAACATACGGTTTCTCCTTTGTTAGCAACCAACAAATTTCCATTTCCTTGAACTATTAAAGTGGGGAGCAATGCCCATGCCATTTTGGGAGAGAATGACTTGGCCGCGGCAAATTCCTCGGAAAGCCCGCTAAACGTGCATTGCATGGGACCTATCGGTTTTGGCAGGCGACAATGGTCAGTTAACCTGCATCAGAACAGTTCGCTCGAACTTTACATGCGGTCAGTGAGTTGTGCGAATTTGGTTCAATGCCTCGGAAATGTAAATGAAGGCTGCTGATGTCCCCCTGGCAAAGACGTTGAAAGCCCATGAAATCGACTAAACCGAGTTCTAATCCCAAAGATTAACTGGCCAGCGCATCTTAGCGTTGCATCCAGCTTTCGGGGTTGACAAAATCAGCAACTGTAACTATATTGGTTACAGACGATTAGCGGTTCTGAACTTTTTTATTCATTATGTCGACCAGTAGCAGGTTTGCGGTGGCGGTCCACGTTCTAACGCTGATGGCTTGGGCGGACGAAGAGTCCCTCAAATCAGAACAGGTAGCCGAGAGCGTTAACACAAATCCCGTGGTGATCCGTAGGATGTTGTGCGAATTAGCTGAGTCGAAACTTGTAGTTTCCCAGACCGGCGCCATGGGTGGTTCAAAGCTGGCCCGCCCGCCCCACCAAATCACATTGCTTGATATCTACCTGGCGGTGGAGAGCCGCGGGGTTTTTTCGTTGCATCGTCATCCCCCGAATCGTCATTGCCCGGTCGGCGTCAACATTGGAACTGTGCTTAATGAGGTGCTGGATGAGGTGGATTCAGCGGTCGAGAGGGTGCTGGCAAACATCACCATCAAGGACGTGGTGTCGCGCTTGAAGCCCTGCGTCAATAAAGCAAGTGTTAAAGGCCTGCGCCCAGCCAGTGTCAAACGGAAGAATGTGACGAAAGAGCAGGTTTTGGTAGCGAGAAACTAGTAAGCGAGTCCACTCGTAATTACTACGAAATGGATTGAAGGTAATTGAGAACTGTAGGGTGTTGGCGCTGCGAGACAAACTCTACAAATCGAATGAATCTCGCATGAAAGGTGGGCTTCAATTGAGTAGGCTTCAGAAAGATCAGGATGGGGTTGAGCCGATGGATTCGGTCAAGCCGAATTTTTCCGGTGCTCATGAGGAACTTCTTGAGGACGCAGTTTCGATCGAAGATATCGATGAGGTTTTGGAAAAGCTTGCGACTGCAGGTATTACCGGAACCGAATCAGATGAACCTGCGATAGGGGACTCTTCTTCTTCGGCGTCGCGGCCTGAAGACGAAGAGGGTGCTCCAGAAGAGATGGAACTGGACCTCTCGGCCGGCGAGTTGGATAAGACGTCGGATCCAGTACGCGTTTACATGCGCGAAATGGGTGTGGTACCGCTGCTCAAGCGCGAACAGGAAGTCTCAATAGCCAAGAGAATTGAATGGGGTCAGAAACGGGCGCAAAAAGGAATCACGCGCTCTCCGATGGCCGTTGCTGAGTTGTTGAAGATCGGGTCGGAGCTTGAAGGAGGCACCATCGGCATTCGGGATGTGGTTACTTTCTCCGATCAGATGGAGACGGAAGAGCACGAGGATAAAACTGAAGAGTATCTTCAATGGACTATTGAGGGTATCGGAAATATTCGCAAGCTCTACAAGCGCGGACTCAAAGAGCTTGAGGCTATGAATGCCGAGATGAAGCTGACCAGAGCCAAGGGATCCAGAAAACTGGTCCGTCTGCGCCGCAAGGTTGCGCGGACCCGGTTGGAGATTGTCCATGAAATCGGACAGCTCCATCTGAAGGAGGCGGTGCGACAGCGTTTGATTGGCGCTATTGCCACACTGCATCGGGAAACGCGGACGCTGGAACGCGAAATTGAGGCTAACAACGCGAAACTCAGCAAGAAACGAATCAAGGCGGAGGACGCGAAAGAGTTAAAGCGTCAGGTTTTGTTAGCCAAGCGCCGTCTCAAAGAGATTGAGGTCGAACATCACGTTTCGCCGCTCGAAATCAAACGATCCCATCAGATGATCGTGACTGGCGAAGCTCAGGCCGCTCAAGCGAAGCATGAGTTGACCGAAGCCAACCTGCGCCTGGTGGTCTCCATCGCCAAGAAGTATCAAAACCGAGGTCTCCAGTTTCTCGACCTCATTCAAGAGGGCAACCTCGGCCTAATGAAAGGCGTGGACAAGTTTGAATGGCGGCGCGGTTATAAGTTCTCGACCTATGCCACCTGGTGGATTCGTCAAGCTATTACGCGCGCGATTGCCGACCAGGCACGTACTATCCGTATCCCGGTTCATATGATCGAGGTGATCAATAAACTCAGAAATACCTCGCGCGAGCTGGTGCGGGAACTTGGTCGTGAACCAACCACGGAAGAGATCGCCAAGAAGATGGGAATGTCTGTCGAGAAGGTGAGCAAAGCACGCAAGCTGGTGCAGCAACCCGTATCGCTGGAAACTCCAATTGGCGAAAGCGGAGATTCACAGCTGGGAGACTTGATTGAAGATAAGTCGAGCACGAGTCCCGCCGAGAGGGTTATCACATCAAACTTGCGCGAGATCACGGGTGATGTACTTCAGACCTTGAGCCCGCGTGAGGAGCGAGTGATCCGCATGCGTTTTGGCCTGGATAGGGAAGGGCATGAACGGACGCTGGAAGAAGTAGGCCAGGACTTTAACGTCACGCGCGAACGCATTCGCCAAATTGAAGCAAAAGCGCTTCGTAAATTGCGCCATCCTTCGCGAGCACGTGTGCTCAAGAGTTTCATCGAAGGGCAGCGCCAATAAGTACCCAGGACAGACTTTCTAGTTTGTCCCGATTCGCCGAAAGACGGATCGCGAATCAAATGAGGCTGGCCAGGCAAGAGTGCCTGTCCTACGAGGAATCAAGGACGAGGAGAGAGAAATGAGTGAAAAAGTTTCAGCAGTAAGCGACAGCACTTTTGAGAAGGAAGTGCTGCAATCAACCAAACCGGTACTGGTCGATTTTTGGGCTGAGTGGTGTGCGCCTTGCCGAATGCTGGCTCCTACCATCGATGCAATTGCCGATCAGTTTGGTGAGACCGCTGGGGTCGTGAAAGTAAACGTCGATGACAATACGGCGACAGCCCAGCGTTATGGCATCAAGGGAATACCGACTTTGATTCTTTTTAGCGAGGGGAAAGAAGTCGAACGCGTGGTAGGCGCGACCAGCAAAGAATCGATCTCTCGCATGATCCAGAAGCACGTCACTATCACCGCTTCTGCTTAACGTCGTGTTTGTGCAATCTCGCGGCACGAGCAGCGAAGATACAGCGTAGCGCTTATTAGAAAAGGGGGACTTCCGAAGTCCCCCTTTGGCTCTCTTGAGGTACACGTTTTTCAATTCAGCGGTCCGACCGATAGGGGCAGGCGCTCTGCCAACCCCATCTCGCCTTCGAATCATCAGCAGGCGAAACCCTACTAATATTCGTGCACGCCCCAAACACGTGGGCCGGCGACGTTAAGCGCCTTGCGCACGGCAACTGAGTCGTACTGCATCTTCGAATTCCCGGCTCCATTGGTATTGAAGAGCGCTGCCCGAAAGTCTCCGGGCCCGATGATGTCGAAACTTGCGACGACCAGGGCACCATAGATGTCCCCGTTTCCGCCGCCATTGCGATTCACTGTGCCGTCTCCTAACACCAGAATTAACCCCTCAAAGCTTGGATTTCCGTTTAGGACCAAATCACCGGTGACAATCAACAGGCCCGCCCCACCGTCAAGATTGCAATCACCATCGACGAAGGTAAACTCCGGAGAGCCGGAACTCCCGGAATTGCCGCTGAAGCTGGGAAAGTAGCGACCCTGACCGATTGCATTAGCTTTCTGCTCAGCCAAAAACAAGCGCGCCTCGGTGGTGGACCGCAGCCAGGGCGGCAAGGAGGAATTGGCGATGGTCTGAGCAATTGGCGCCTCCACGGTGCCCTTGTTATCTGCGGCGAGCTCAATGGCTGTATCGGCGCCTGAAGTAGCTGCAAAAGAGGGGAGAATCGCCGTGCCGCTGTGGTCGTGGCCCGAATACTCTTTCGCCGCACTGTTGCCGAGAGTGAAGTCTACAGGCGTACCATCGTCTGAGCTGCGAATTAGAATCGTGGCGGGCGGTGAGAAGTCAATGTTACTCCGATTGACGACTAACTCCATTTGCTTAACAGCGCCCTTCGGTCCAAAACCAGTGATCTGAATTAGCAAGCGAATTGGCTCTCCGTCGATGTTGGGTGTGCTATCCGGATCGCTAACGACCAGGCTGAAAGCCATACCCGTTGCCGGAGCATAGCTTGTAGTCAGGGTGACGCGATCTGGATTGCTGGCCCCTGCCGGCGTGTAGCTGTAATTCAACCAGCCTGACAAGCGGGCGAGGTTGGTGGTATCGCTGGGCAGGTTTGAGGCTGCAGGGGTGACAGCTTTGCGAAAGTCTATTCTCGATCCCGCTGCCATTGCGCCGGCTGGGCCGATCTGGCCGCGGAGGACGGCCAAGGTTCGCTGCAAGCCTGCCTCAGCGCTGTAGTAAGCCTGCATCTCGGAAGTTGAATCAATAGCGGTTCTGCTCGCGAGAGAGGTTGTCAACAGGAGGGCTCCACCGGTAGCCAGCAGCAACATCGACAACATCAAGACCATTAGCAAGGCGGCGCCACTTTCACTGTGATTCTTAACCACAGCACTGGGCAAATCATTTGGTTCACGATTCATAAAGTTGACTTATTTTTTTGCTTAGTAGATGGCAAGATTTGAGTTACGCAGTGACACATCGGAAACCAACAAGACATTTGTGGCCGGTTGGTACCCGGGGCTCCCGGGCGTACCTACGGCGCGCAGTTGCACGCAAACCGCGAGCACTAAATACTTCGCTGCGCTCGGACTCACCTCGGATAGCGAGGCTCCGGTGATGTCACAGCCGGTGCTGCTGTAAGTCAGTTTTTGCGAATAGTAGTGAATCCGCAGACTGTCCAGCCGATTGGCGAGCACCGTTGATTGCCCGCCGGGGACGATGTATTCATCATGGCGGACGAGCAGGTTTGTCTGGTTAGCTTTAAGAATAAAATACTTCACGTCCTCATTCTGGTCCGAGCCAGCGGTGCCGATACCGTTGCGCGCAGTGGAAGTCGCTGACGGAAGGAACTTATTCAGGTTGGAGCGAATGCGGAGCGAGCTATTACCATTTACATCGGTGCCGGTGTCGCCGGTCACGATTCCGTTGTCAATGAGGTTAAAACCGGCGCTGGCGATCTCTCGCGACATGATATTGAGTGCCCGCTGTGCGTCTGCTAAAGAATCGGCATTCTGATTCGCCCGGGTGCGAATGTTCAAGGAGCGGGCCAGGAGCGTGCACGCTACTCCCATTATGACAAGGGTCAGCGTCATGGCGATGGTTAGCTCGATGAGCGAGAATCCGCGTTCGCGTCGGTGGGGTCCAATGTGAGATTTCATAGAATTCACTAGAGCGAGCGGTTGGGGCCAATCGTGGGCGAAGAGCGTTCCGAGATCAGGATGACTGAGCGAAACGACTCGCTGAGCGGATTGGCTATGGCGTTTTTGGCCTCTAGCGGTGTGGCCGCTATGGGAGTGACCTTGATTGTGACTCTCTTTATAGTCGCATTGCCGTTAATGATATTCGAATCCGCGATCGTGGTAACGATCAAGTGAATTCGTCCAGCGCGGGTCACCGTGGTTGCCACCCCGGCGGCCGGCGTTGCGATGAGAGTTGTGTCTGTGAACGCAACATTGGCCAGCTGCTCGATCCGCTGTTGGGCGACGGCCATGGCCATCTCACGATCGGCAGCATTCACGGTGTTGCTAGCTGCGTAAGCGAAGACGGAAGCGATACCGAGTCCGACTACTGTCATCAACAGCATGGCGATTACCGTTTCCAGCAAGGTGAAACCCCTTGCGTCCGAGGGTTGGTAGGCTAAGCGTTGGCCCTTGTGAAGGGTTGTCGAAAAGGTCTGTGTGCTCATATACGGCCTATAGTGCTGCTATGGGACGGTAATGGTGATTACTTTCGAACCGCATGACGACGAGAAGTTCACACTCCCGTCCTGTTTCTTCACGTCAATAGTGAACGTTACCGAGTTATTCCCCGTTACATTCTGAGAGTTAGGCGTTACCTGAATCTGCCCGCTGTTATCCGCGGTGGCAGTAATGGTCTTAGTGCCGCTGGAGTTATTTAAGTGAATGCTGACGCTGCCTGATCCGTTGCTGCCGATCGTCAGACTGGCCGGGACCGTGATTGAGCATGGTGTCGGCGTGGGCGTGGGTGTTGGCGCTGGTGTGGGTGTAGGGGTTGGTGTCGGTGTCTGTGTCGGTGTGGGTGTTGGTGTCGGTGTCGGCGTCGGTGTGGGGGTTGGCGTAGGTGTGGGGGTCGGTATCGGCGTCGGTGTTGGCGTCGGCGTAGGTGTGGGCGTCGGCGTCGAAGTCGGTGTTGCCGTAGGAGTCGGTGATGTAGTTGGTGTGGATGCTGACGTGGGGTCAGGAATCAAACCGCCAGAGATGTTTGAATTTAGATTAGAATTCGGGATGGAACCATCCTGAAAAATCTCAGAATCAATCGTAACATCGCCTGAGCCTGTGATATTGACGTTGCTCGAAGTTCGGCCGTTGCTGAACCCTACCGATACTTCCGCTGGAGTTCGCCCGCGCCAGTCGAACGGAATCGCTTTAAGCGTCGTGATGAACGTCACCCCGCTCTCCAGGGAAAAAGTCTGAGTCGTAACGATGCCGGTTGCCCCAAAATCCATTGTCACAGCGTAGGTGGTCTCGCTCGTCATTTGTACGTTTGCGCTGCCGTGACGCCGGAGCGAATCACCCCTTGACCTTTCAATATAGCCGGCGAATTGGCGCACCGAATTCTGTAGGCGAATGGATGCGCGAGCTGAAGAGATACCGATTATCGCAAACGTCGATACGATCGAAACGACAACAAGCGTAATGAGTACCTCGAGCAGGCCAAAGCCGCGTTGACTGGCCCGCCTTTCGGCATCAATTGTAGTAGTGACTGGTTTTTGTGAATTCATTGTTCTGAGGGTTGGCAGGGCGTGGCCGGCAGGGTCTTCCCGATGAGGTCAGGTGCAAGAGACATGCCTGGCAGCCTTGGTCGTCCAAACATCGACGGGTAACTCGTGCTCAGGAGCTGCTGGTCCTAACTGATTGCACGTTCAAATGGGTGTTCGAAGCGCGACTGGGCTGAGACACTCACCAGCACAATGCTGTGAGACGGCGCTGATATCGCAACTCGAGCGAAGGCTCGCAAACAGAGCACTACGCCCACCAGAGCGGCACCTCACCCCGGCGAGACGCTGCAGATGGATATCGTTCCCATGCTGGATCGAGACCACAGTGCAGGTTCGCACGTCCTAAATGCGCGCCTTCAGCGCTTCCAATATTCGGAAGCCCTTACCAGGCTGGGTGCTGAAACGAAGTGCGATCCCCGAGGCTGTTACATTTCGCGCCCACGAAGTAACCCGATAGGGAGACGAAATTCGAGTCAGTTCGTGTGGTTTCGTGGATCGTCTTTCCTCTCCAGCAGAACGGCCATCGCTTTTCTGAACCCATCGGAGACAGCCTGGATGATTGGGCAAATCAATTTGAGGCTGGTATGATGACCGCCGCTAACTCCCCAGTAGCCATTCCAGTCGCGCAGTTTTCGGGTCAGACCGTCGCCGAAACCCAAATCCAGTATTTTGCGTAATACTCACGCAGCTTACTAGACCGGGCACTGTCGCAATACTTTCTGGCCTCAAACCGCCTTAGTAAATACCTTAACGCTAACTAAAATACGAGGATTAGCCGAATGAAAAAAATCTCTCTTAGTCTCCTGGTGGTAATTCTGTGCGCCTTCATCGTTGCAGCGCAGAAGGTGCCAGTACAGGAAGTCGTTCTCGATAACGGGATGCGCCTTCTGCTGGTTCCGCGGAAGGGCGATCCCAACGTCGCCGCCGGCTGGATTGCGAAGGTCGGCTCAGTCAATGAGCGCCCCGGCATCACGGGTCTCTCGCACCTGTTTGAGCACATGATGTTCAAGGGTACGAAGACCATTGGCACCAAAAATATTGATGAAAACTTAAAACTCATCAATGAGATGGACGAAGTCCGCGCCCAACTTCGCAAGGAACAGGAAAGCCTGATCCTGAAAGCCCGGCTCGGAGAAATCACCGACGCCAAGGATCCAAAAAATCGCTCGGCGCGGCATAAGGAATTGCTCGCCAAATTTGATGAACTAAACAAGCGCGAGAAGGAACTGATGGTTAAGGACGAGTTCGATCGCGTTTACACGACCGCAGGCGGCTCCGGCATGAACGCGGGCACCAGCAACGACTTCACCGTCTATTTCATTAACGTCCCGGCCAACAAGCTGGAGCTGTGGTTCTGGATGGAAGCCGATCGTTTGCGCGATCCTGTCTTCCGTGAATTCTATTCGGAGCGTGATGTGGTGCACGAAGAACGCCGGCTGCGCACCGACAGCACACCTACAGGCAAGTTCAACGAACAATACGACTCGATGTTCTGGCAGTCGTCTCCATACGGCTGGCCCGTGGTCGGTTGGCCGAGCGATCTCGAAGGCATCACCCGCGAGGAGGCGCTTGAATACTTCGCGGTCAACTACGCGCCTAACAATCTGACTGCGTGTCTGGTAGGTGATATCGATCCGGCGCGGGCTAAGGAACTCGCTCAACAATACTTCGGCACTTTGCCGCGCGGTCCGCGGGCCCCTGAACCGGTGCGAACCAGCGAGATGCCGCAACTAGCAGAGAAGCGCATGGTAGCTTACGCCGAGACTGTGCCGCAGGTGCGGGTCCGCTATCACACGGTCGCAGAAGGACATCCTGATGATTTCGTCCTGGATATCCTCGGGAGTCTGCTCAGCGGACGCACTGGGAGACTATACAAGTCGTTGGTATTGCAGCAGGGCGTGGCCAACAGCGCCAGCGGCGGACAGGACTCGCGGAAGTATGAAGGTCTGTTCGAAGTGAGTGGGGTAGCCAAGCCCGGCAAGACTCCGGAAGAGGTAGAACAAGCTCTTTACAAGGAGCTGGAGAGATTGCAGAAAGATCTGGTCGACGCGAATGAGCTGCAAAAAGTGAAGAACCAGTATGCGGCTAATGATTTCCGAGGTATTCAGAACAATTTCGGCCTGATGGTCCAACTCCTGCTGCGGGACAATAACCGTGGATGGGAGACAATCAATACGGATCCTGCCCGTCATCAGGCTGTGACACCGGAAGACATCCGGCGCGTAGCCAACACGTACTTCAAACCCGAAAACCGGACCATCGCCATCTACTACACAAAGAAGGCACCCGGTGGCGCGCAGGCGGATCCGGCATTGGCGGGTCTGAGCGATGAGGAAAAGACCCAGATCGGTGGGATGAAGGCGATGCTCGGGCAAGCAAAACCCGAACAACTCAAGATGATGCTTGGAGGCATCGACCAGAGAGCTGCGTCGGCGCCGCCAGAGAAACAGAACTTTTTCAAGGTGGTCAAAAAGATGCTGGAAGATCGCCTCAGGGAACTTGAAGGAGGTAAGCAGTAATCATGAGAAATCGCATGAAGAACAAGAAGACGCTTTCGGCACTTCTGGCCCTGGCCGTCCTGGTGTTGTCGCCCGCTGGCCTTATCGGGCAGACACCACAGATACCCAGCCATCCGCGAGATTTGAAGTACACAACTCTAAGCTACACTGCCCCCAAACGTGAGCAGTATCGCCATGTGCTGTCCAATGGTGTCGTAGCTTACCTGGTCGAGGATCATGACTTGCCCCTGGTGAACGTTTCGACGCTGATCCGGACGGGTTCATACCTGGACCCGGAAGGCAAAGCGGGTCTGGCATCCCTTACGGGAACGCAAATGCGAGCCGGAGGGACGACGTCGAAGACTGCTGACGAGTTTGATGAAGCCGCCGACTTTCTGGCCGCAAACATCACCAGCTTCATCGGCGGCACCCAGGCGAACACAAATGTTAACTTCCTGGCCAAAGACATTGATCAGGGGTTGGCACTCTACTTCGATATGCTCAAGAACCCGCGCTTTCAGGAGGATCGCCTCAAGCTGGCGAAGAGCCAGATATTGCAGACGATGGAACGCCGCAATGACCGAACCGACGCCATCGAAGGTCGCGAGTGGGGCCGACTGATGTATGGCGACCACTTCTCGACCAAAGAGACAACCAAAGCCTCGATCGAGGGAATTACGCGCGAGGACATGCTCGCTTTCCACCAAAGGTATTACCAGCCGGGTGGTTTTATCTTTGCCATCTCGGGAGATTTCAACACCAAAGCGATGATCGCCAAGCTCGAGGCGGCACTGAAGGGCTGGCCCGTTAACAAGCAGGCAGTGCCGGATATTCCCAAGCCGTCGGCGATGCCGGTTGCGGGTGTGTATGCGGTCCACAAGGCCGACGTAAACCAGGGTCGCGTGAGCTTGGGCCATACCGGGGCGTTGCGAGATAACCCTGATTCCTACGCGCTCTCGATCATGAACGACATTCTCGGTGGCGGTGGTTTCACTTCACGGATCACATCGCGGGTGCGTTCTGATGAGGGTCTGGCTTATAGCGCCGGTTCCAACTTTGGAATGGGGGTGTATTACCCCGGCGTCTTCCGGGCGGCCTTCCAGTCCAAGAATCCGACGACGTCCCAGGCAATTGACATCATCATGGAAGAGATCAACCGGGTGCGCACTTCGAAAGTTTCGGCAGAGGAGCTTGAGACGGCTAAGAACTCCTTCATCGAAGTTTTTCCGAGGAGCTTTGCCACGGCATCCCAGGTTGCCGGTTTATTCGCAGGCGACGAGTATACGAAGCGCTCGCCTGAATACTGGACAACTTATCGCGATCGGATTAAGGCAGTTACGGCTGAGGATGTGCAGCGGGTCGCCCAAAAGTATCTCCAACCGGACAAACTGGTGGTCCTTGTGGTTGGCAATATCGACGAGATCTCTAAGGGCAATCCCGACAAGCCGCAACATTCGCTCGCGAAGATTGCCAAGGATGGACAGATCAAGCGGATCCCTTTACCGGACCCGCTGACGATGGTCTATCCAACGCAATAGGGAAGAAGGAAGAAAGCTGAAAGCTGAAGGCAGAAGGCAGAAGGCAGAAAGCAGAAAGCAGAAAAAGAATATAGGACTTATAGGACGTATAGGTCCTATTTTTCTGCTTTCTGCTTACTGCTTTCTGCTTACTGCTTTCTGCTTACTGCTTTCTGCCCACTGCCTACTGCTTTTTAACTATCTCTTCTGGATTAAACTTTGAGCGATCAGCCTCCATCTCCCAGGACCGAAGGTCGCGCGCTTTCCCTTCGCCAACTGAGACGATGATGTATGAATAGATTGGCCACGCGTGGTCGAGATCGTACCCTGACGGTACTGCCGGTTCGTCCGGATGCGAATGATAGAAGCCAACCACATCCAAACCCTTTTGCATAGCGGCCCGTTCCCCCGCCATTAACTCTTCCGGCCGGATCAGGAAGCGATTTCGTTTCGCCTCCTCTTCGCGGGCGTTTGAGATTGGATAGGTCTCAACCACTTCTTTGCTTGCGTCCTCAAGAAACCGACCAATAAGTAGGCCGCAACATTCAAAAGGATAATCGCGTTCGCCGTGGGCGTTGATGGCTTCCACATGCGACTCAGTCAGTAATATCAAATGTTTTCTCCAATACGGCTAGATTCCCAACAAAAAGAAAAACGAGTGTTTAGAAAGCGGACTTGTCCGCCCGTAACCGGGGGCACAAGTGCCCTTTCTAAACGAAGGCATGCTCGGAACAAGTCACAAGATAGTCATTTGCCCGATAGTGCCTGATTGATATCAGCAATAATGTCTTCAATGTCCTCGATTCCAACCGAGATTCTCACCAGTCCTTCGTTGATGCCTAATTCCAGTCGCCGTTTCGGCGCCACCTCGCGATGCGAGGCTGTTGCCGGATGCAGCACCCCCGTGAAAACATCTCCCAAACTCGTCGAACGCACGCAAAGCGAAAGCGCGTCCATGAAGCGGAAGGCTGCTTCGCGGGTGTTCTCGCGAAGTTCAATCGAGACCATGGCCCCAAAATGCGGTGGGCGCACGATTCGCTGGATCACATCTTGTTTCTCCGCCGCCGCCAGGCCTGGATAGTAGACGCGCGACACGGCCTCATGACCTTCGAGATGCCTAGCCAAACGCAAAGCGTTGTCACACTGACGATCCATGCGCACAGACAAGGTCTTTAACCCACGATGAATCTCATGTGCTTCCCAAACTCCGAGAACTCCGCCAACAATCTTCATGACGCCGATCAATGTTGGCAGGTCTGCTGCATCTCTGGCTACGACGACTCCGCCCATCACATCAGCATGTCCACCGAGATATTTCGTCGCGCTATGGACTGAGAAGTCCGCGCCTTGCTTGAGAGGATTACATAGATAAGGGGAAGTGAACGTGTTGTCGACAATGAACCGGGCGCCGACGTCACGCGCGATTTCGGCGCAGCCGGCCAGGTCGCAAACCTTCAGCAAAGGATTTGAAATCGTCTCGGCAATCAACAGCCGTGGCTTAAGCTCCATAGCTTTCGCCCTTAAGGCCCCGATGTCAGAGAAGTCCGCCGATGCAGTCTTAATCCCATAAGAGCCCAGGACCTTATAAAGCAGATCGATCGTCGCACCGTAGAGATCCTGTGACGCCAGGATGGTGGCGCCGGGAGTGAGTTCGCAGGCAAAGATCGCAGCGTGTAGTGCGGCCATGCCGGTGGAATAGGCGCAGGCTGCGGCGCCATCCTCGAGTATGCGGACGGCTTCTTCCAAAGCTGCGACGGTGGGATTGCCATAACGCGTGTAGATGTAACCCTGCTTTTCGCCGGCAAAAATTTGATCCACTTCGGCCATGGAATCATAGGTAAATGTGGCGGTGGCATAGATCGGAGTAGCCACAGGTTTACCGTTGGGAGGCGCACCTCTTTCACCTGCGTGGACCAGTTGTGTGTTTATGCCGCGCGCTTTCGTAGCCATCCGACCTCCCATCCGTGTGGTAAGCGGCAACTCTTTGGAGTGCGGCGGCCCGGCGCCGCTTTGGTCAGCGGCGGCCTGGCGCCGCGGTGGTGAGTAGCCGTCAACCTTAGAAGTCCGTAGCAACTAAACCCGGGGCGAAGCGCCGCCGGGCCGGCGCACTCAAAGGAGTTGCGCTCGTCTACAGTGACTCTCTTTAGGGCAATGACATACTTGCCCTCTTTAGGGAACGCTAAGAGTCGTTTCTTGTTCCAGCACGCGGTAACGTTCCGCCAGTGCCGACCGCTTTTCATAAGCCTCGCGGGCAATCCGCACATCTTCAAGAAAGTGCGGCAGTTCCTCAAGCTTGAGTGCTTGTGGCCCATCCACCAGGGCTTGAGCCGGAGACGGATGGAAGTCTACCAACACCATATTGGCGCCGGCGATTACTCCCTGAGCAGTCGCGTGCATCACATCGAGAATACCTTCGGGTCCGCTGGTACGAAAGCCGACCGAGTGGGATGGATCAACGCAGACCGGCATGCGCGTCAGTCGCTTGACCACCGGGACATGGGCAAAGTCGACGAAATTGCGATGCGGCTCCCCGATGTTTGTCTTCATCCCGCGCAGGCCGAAGATAATCTTGCGATTACCTTCACTGGCCAGATACTCCGCCGCGTGCAGTGATTCATCGAGAGTAATTCCGAAACCGCGCTTGAGCAGCACTGGAAACTCCTGTTGCCGCCCGACAATTTTCAGCAGTTCAAAGTTTTGCATGTTGCGCGTGCCAATTTGTAGCATCACGCCGGTTGGGTTACCTGTCTCGCGGAGCGCCTGCTCGACCTCATTGATATGAGACTCGTGAGTCACCTCCATGGCTATAACTTTGATGCCATACTTGCCGGCCAACTCAAAAACATACGAGAGACATTTGCTTCCGTGCCCCTGAAAAGAGTAGGGGCTCGTGCGCGGCTTGTAGGCTCCCATGCGTGTGCAAATCTGGCCGTTCTCATTCAGCGCCCGCATCATCAGTTCCACATTGTTCGGGTTGTCTACGGCGCATAACCCGGCAAACACGTGCAGCGTGTCCTGTCCAAAGCGCACACCCTGATAGTCGAAGTGCGAGTCGCGGTTATCGCCCTTGTGTCGCCCGAGCACCCGATATTCCTCGGACACGCGCACCGCTCGCTCGACGCCCGGGAGGCTACGCATATCGTGAAGTGAGACTGCCGCCGTATTACCGATTAAATAAACTTCAGTCAACGATTGTTCGACTCCTTCTTCGCGATGCACCCGCACCTGAATGTTTTGCAAACTACCGAGATGGGCCAGCAGCTGCTGGTAAGTGTCGCTCTCGGGATCAATATTGGGTGTCAGAATGAGCAGCATGATTAATTTCCTTAGTGGGCTTTGGCTCTACGCGGGCCCTGGGCTCGTCAAACAACCTGTGCGTTGTCTTCAGTTCGATTTCTTGCTGGGAGCGCTCGCGCAGTTCGTCGCGCACCGATGTTAACCTGCCGATGAGCTTGTCGAGCGCGGCCGCGGTTTCATGTGAATTCGTTGCCAGAATGTCACCCCACATTGACCACGAGCTGGCAGCGAGCCTTGTCATATCGCGATAGCCGGGGCCCGATAAACTCAACAGAGCATCAGAATCTGGCTGTTCCCTGGTAACTCTTGCCAACGCGCTCGAAACAATCTGCGGGAGATGACTAACCAGCGCCATCACGCGGTCATGGTCGGCTGCACTCATGAAGGTAACTCGGGCGCCAATAAGATCTAATAATTCGCTCAAGGCAGTGCGTGCGGCCTGCT
Source organism: Pyrinomonadaceae bacterium (assembly GCA_031396065.1). Lineage (GTDB taxonomy): Bacteria > Acidobacteriota > Blastocatellia > Pyrinomonadales > Pyrinomonadaceae > PSRF01. The sequence continues at coordinate 25,854 of JANNJZ010000503.1, forward strand.
GATCCTTAGCTCCGTTAGTGACCAGCACATAAGGTGCGCCGGCGAAGAGATCGCCGCGCGCGTGGGCCAGGCCCTGAAGCTGACTGCCGGCCACGGGATGTCCGCCGACGAATTGTTTGCTGTCCGTCAGGTGTAAGCTGGCGGCGCGGCAGACCTCTACTTTGGTGCTTCCCGCATCAGTGATGACTGCGTCAGGTTTGACTTGCCACGCTCGTTCCTTCAGAAACGCGAGGATCTCTCCGACAGGCATCGCCAGGTAGATCAAGTCTGACTCGGAAACGGCATCCGTCGCGCCCTCTTGCGCACCTTCAATCGCGAAAGCCGGATCCACTTCGTCAATCACCCTGGTGCGGACGGCCTCCGAAAGCTGAGCCGCGGAAGAGTCCCAGCCCGCAATCTGAACGCACACGTTTGCCCGACGCAGAGCGAGGGCAAATGAAGCGCCGATCAGGCCGCAGCCGATGATTGTTACTCGGTTCAAGTTGGTGATCATTCAGTAACGCTTCCCAGAAGAATCCAGAATTCAGGCAGCGAGACAGCCACTGAGTGAAATGCGCCTTCAATCCCTGATGGTCCATCTGCCACCAGGGCCGCTACGGCGGACGCCATGGCAATTCGATGATCTCCAAACGAAGAGAGTCGAGCACCGCGCAATCTGGCGTTGCCCTGCAAGTGCCAGCCATCGGGAAGCGCCTCAATCTGCGCGCCCATGCGCGAGAGGTTTTCCACCGTGGCGGCTATCCGGTCCGATTCCTTGACCCGCAACTCTTTCGCATCTCGTAACTTCATCTCCCAACCGAGGCTGGCGGCAATGAATCCCAATAGCGGGAGTTCATCGATCAGGTTTGAAATGGTCGGGCCCGATACCTCCAACGTGCGCGTCTCAATCAATTCGCCACCATTCACTCTAATTGAGCCGACAGGTTCACCACCTTCCAACCGTTCGTCCTCAATCCTTATATCGGCCCCCATCGCTTGGAGCGTGGAAAGAAAGGCTGTTCGCGTCGGATTGAGACCCACATCGCGAATCAAGAGATCCGATCCAGGCAGAGCAACTGCAGCGCCGATGAAAAAAGCCGCAGAAGAGATGTCGCCAGGGATGACGAGCTTGCGAGAATGCAGGGTCACACCGCCGTGCACGCTGACTGCGTTTCCATTTCGTTCAACCGGCGCTCCGAATTCCTGCAACATGCGTTCGGTGTGATCGCGTGTTGGCGCTGGTTCCTCCACGGTGGTAATGCCATTGGCGCTGAGCCCCGCCAATAGCACGGCAGACTTGATCTGGGCACTGGCGACTGGGAGTCGATAATTGATGGGTTGTAAGGGCCTGGATCCAATAATGCGAATCGGAGCACATCCGTTAGCCTCGAGTTCGAATTGGGCCCCCATCAAACGAAGTGGTTCGGCTACGCGCAACATCGGCCGCGCCCGCAAAGAATCGTCGCCGGTGATAGTAGTGGCGAAAGGTTGACCGGCAAGAAGTCCTGAGAGAAGGCGCATCGTGGTTCCGGAGTTCTGCGCATCGAGGATCCGGTTGGGTTTCTCCAGGCCGGAAGCCTCCGCTCCCTGGATGGTGACTGTGGAGCCATCAGTGGCGATGCTTACTCCGAGCGCTCGGAAACATTCGAGCGTCGCCGCGCAATCCTGGGCCGATGAAAAGTTTTCCAGCACCGACTCACCGCGGGCGAGGGAACTGAGCATTGCCGCCCGGTGGGAAATCGACTTATCTCCAGGCACACGCAACTCCCCGCGCAGCCGCTTGACGGGCGCCACGGTCACCGCGTCGGCTTTGTAAAGCAAACTGTTAGTTTGCGGCTGGGCTGGGCCAGGTGTACCCGAGTTGGAAAAATTGTCGATCACTATCGTCATCCCTTTGTGGGTCCCTTTGTAAGAGAGCGGCTATGCCTGCCGGAGGCATAGCCTCCAAGATTCCTAGTACTGACGGAAAGGCAGAGCCTTTCCGCACGGAAGGCGGCAAAGCCGCACCTCCCACCGATCTTGTGCTTGCCCCTAACTCAAACGGTAGTTTGCGATGACTGGATGTTACTCAAGCGACAGCCTGCCCACCATTCGCAAACTAACAGTTTGCTTTACACCATTAGTACTCATGCAGCTGCCGCCAATATCCATCGAAGTTGCGGCGCATCTCACCGAGACTATCACCGCCAAACTTCTCGACCATCGCCTCGGCCAGAACGAGCGCCATCATCGCTTCGCCGATAACCCCTGCAGCCGGCACTGCGGTGACGTCCGAACGCTCGAAGGCTGCCGCTTCCTCTTCTTTAGTGTCGATGTCCACTGAGCGCAGCGGCCGGCGCAGGGTTGAGATTGGTTTCAGAAAACCTCGCACGCGCAACTCGGCGCCATTCGTGACGCCACCCTCCAGACCGCCGGCTCGGTTCGTGTGTCTGACAAACTCCTGCTTCTGATCGTTGTAGAAAATCTCATCGTGAACTTCGGAGCCCGGCAAGCCTGCCGCTTCGACGCCGGCGCCGATGGCGACTGCTTTAACAGCTGGGATTGACATCACCGCCTGCGCCAGTCGGCCGTCGAGTTTGCTGTCCCATGACGTGTGCGAACCCAAGCCCGGAGTAAGGCCGCGGGCGACAACCTCGAAGATGCCGCCGAGCGTATCTCCGGCTCGCTTAGTTTGATCGATCAACTCAACCATGCGCTGCTGCGCCTCGGGGTCCGCGCAACGAAGTGGCGCCTCATCCGCAATCCCGCTGATTGATTCCCAATCCATTGCCAGGGGCGTTTCAGGTACACCACCCAGCTGGATGACATGGCTTTTGATTTCTACTTCAAACGCCGAAAGCAATTGCTTTGCTAGTGCGCCGCAGGCAACTCGCGCCGCCGTCTCACGCGCCGACGCGCGTTCAAGCACGTTGCGTAAATCGCGGGCATCATACTTTTGTCCGCCAGCGAGATCGGCGTGACCGGGGCGCGGGCGTTTGACCCGGCGAGACTTTTCCTTTGCCAGGTCGCGAGGCTCGGCTGACATTACATCGGTCCAGTTGGCCCAGTCCTTATTCTGGATCATCAACGCGATCGGTGAGCCGAGGGTCAGGCCATGGCGTACCCCACTCAGAATTTCAGCATGGTCTCGCTCAATCTTCATCCGCCCACCGCGTCCATAGCCCCATTGCCGGCGTGCTAAGTCGCGGTCGATCTCCACGGCGTCAATACGCAGACCGGCCGGCAATCCTTCAAGAATCGCGACCAGGGCCTGGCCGTGTGATTCGCCCGCTGTGGTAAATCGCAGCTTCGACATTCAACAATCCCCTTCGCCCGCGGTTTCAACTTGGTATTGCCCGGGGTGCTCCCCCAACCTTAAGCAAACTAACAGTTTGCTTTACACAGAGCCCGCCTCATAGCAGCCCAAAACTCGTACGTCGGTCGCGCGTTCGCCGAGTTCACCCAGCGCCTTGATTACTTTTTCATCCGCGTCTGAGGCCTGCAAATCCAGATAAAAGTGGTACTCCCATGGCCGGCCTTTGATGGGCCGACTCTCAATCTTCAATAGGTCGATGCCGCGATCGGCGAAGGGTTGCAAGGCGCGGTGCAACGCTCCTGATTTGTGCGGCAGCTTCATGACCAGCGAAAGCTTGTCTGCTCCCTGCGACCGTAGGCTGCTCGCCTGCCGTGAATTCTGACTGAGAAGGACAAAGCGAGTGTAGTTCTCAGCATGGTCCTCCAGATGCTCCAGCAACACATTGCCACCGTAGATCTTTGCCGCGCGAATGCCGGCGATCGCGGCGCGCGTCGGGTCTCCTAGCCCCACGACCTTAGCAACGCTGCCAGCTGTATCTTCGGTAGCTATCCGCTGAAGCTGCGGATGCGTGGCGAAGAATCGTTCACATTGGGCCAGGGCAACCGGATGGGATTCGACGGTCCTTAGTTCTTGAAAGGACGAGCCCACACAACCGATAAGATGGTGCCTGATGGGGATAATGACCTCGGCGGAAATGTGGAGCGAGCTTTCCAGGAGCAGGTCGTAAGAACGGTGAATCGATCCGGCCAGACTATTCTCAACCGGGGCCAGGATGTAATCGGCAGCGCCGTCGTCAATGGCCAGAAACAGAGACTCGAAGGTAGGGCGGGGCACGAGTTGAATCTCTTCGCCGAGCAACTTAACCGCCGCCTCCTCGCTGAAGGCGCCGCGCTCTCCCTGAAAAGCGACCCGGACCGTTGGTGTGGACTGCGTCATGAGTTTAGGTTGACCGATACATTTGTCCGATAGATTTCAGTTGTCCGACACACCTTTAGTTTGTAGCTCGTCTCGGTGGAGCCGCTCCTCCGCAAGATCACGACAAACTAAAGGAAGCTCCGATCAAATGTCTTCGACGCGTAGCGCCGGTATGACTTTAGCCCGGCGTCCTAACGCCGGGATCAGGTTAAGGGCTGTCCGCGTCGTGTAGCGACGATTGAATCGAGGGTCAGTCATCGCTACGCGACGCGCACTTTTTCGTTGTCTGGTCCCGGCCTTGAAAGCCCGGGCTAAACTCATACCGCCGCTACGCGGCGAAGACATAGATGCTGTAACGTCCACATATTTTGGACTGTTGCTATGGTCCCCACGTGACAAACTAAAGTGTGTCGGACAGCTTGTCCGGATTGGCGCGTTCCATGGCGCAAGCCTCGATTCGCCGAGACTCGCGGATAATGCAACCGAAAAGTTCGACGATTGCTTGTTCATCAAGCGGACCCGGATTCGCATTACGCGCGCGCTGGATTACCTCCGCCTCCCGCGCCGCATCGTAAAGCTCCACACCCGTAAGCCGCTTCGACTGTCCGACCTTAACCGCGAGCCTGGCGCGCTGGTTGAGCAGGCTGAGTAGTTCACTATCGATTGCGTCAATTTCGACTCGCCAGTCATCAATGGTCATCTGCTCGCTCCTATTCTGGAAGCTTCAGTGTTCTCTCGTGTCTGTCATCGCCCCGCAAAAATAGAGGCCAATACAAGAACCAGCCGCAACATTCTCCTGGAAGGTTGCGGCTGGCTTTGAAATCTTTTTGCGTCTTTTGTTACATCACCCGATGACGCGCATAAGCTTTCCGCAACCGCTTTCCCGGTAGGAGAAGCGGTGCATAAAAGCGAAATAATAGAAGCTGGAGTGATGCATTTGTCTAAATCGCTGACCCGTCAGTCACGCAGTGCGATGGGGGCACTATACGCAAGGCTGCAAAAAACTGTCAAGGTTTTTCAGATTCCGTAGCGCTCCTGTGGCTGAATGAAACTTCTAACTACCCGCAGTGACCGTCCTTTCAACGTCGCACCGGTGAGCGGTGCCCACCTCTAAACGAACGACCTATGAGTCTCGGCAATGCCCACCGGCTACCCATAGGTCGTATCTACTATTATTCCCTAACCATGAATCGATCGATGCGGTCGAAGACATCTGTCAGCGTCGCCTCGTCCGCGAGGTAGACCATTCGGAAATAACCTTGCTGAGCTTCGGTTCCGAATCCTGAACCATGTACCACCAGCACACCCGTCGCTTGCAACAGATCCAGCACAAACTGTTCGTCGGTCCGTCGGCCCAACTTTTCCGCTTTGATCATCAGGTAAAAGGCCGCTTTCGGGACATCAGACGAAAGGCCCTGGTTCGCCCGAATTCGCGCGACACATAAGTCACGCCTGCTTCTGATCTCCCGCAGGAAATCCAGCTGGAATTCCCGGCTCCCTTCCAGAGCAGGCTGGACCGCATATTGAGTCGGTGTGGGTGAACAGAGGCGCCCGCTGGCCAGACGACCGATGCCTGAGGTTAGCCCGCTCATGAGTCTTCCATGAGTGTAACGCATCCAACCGACCCGCCAGCCGGGCACCAGATGAGTCTTCGACAAACTCTCCAAAGTGATCAACGGCACGTCCATGTCCTGGGCCAGAACGGAGGCGGATGTTGGCGACTCCTCGAAGCACAGTTCTCGATAGACTTCGTCGGCAATCACCAGCAGCCCATGGCGCGCGGCCAACTCGAGAAGTTGTTTGGTAGTTTCATCCGGGATAATGGATCCGGTTGGATTGTTCGGGTTAATCAACACCAGCGCGCGCGTTCGGTTCGTGATTACGGATTCGATCTTCGCGATGTCGGGCTGCCACTGGTTGGTTGGATCGAGTTGGTAGTAGCGGGCGATCGCGCCAAGCTTGTTGAGGATTGCCGGATAGATTGGGTAACCCGGAGCCGGTAGCAAAATCTCATCACCTTCGTTAACCAGGGCCGTCAACACCAGGTCGGCTGCCTCTGAGGCTCCTGACGTGATCAGCACTTCTTCCGGCGAGATCGGTGCGCCCAGAGCAGTCGCGTAAGCGGCCACGGCATCTCTCGCGACTGGCAATCCGGCGGAATGGGTGTAGCCGGTGAAACTGTCCCTGAGCGCTCGCCTAACGGGTTCCACTACATGTTCAGGTGGGCGGAACCCACAGGCCTGTGGGTCGCCGATATTCAGGTAGATGACGCTCCGGCCCGCGCGCTCCAGCGCTTCGGCGGCACTGACAAGGTTACGAATGGCGTAGTGAAAGTTTGCTGTTCTCGAGGAAGGGAAGATCATTAGCGCTCCGATGAAGACTTCTGAAGATTATGTGTAGTAGCGATCAAAAAAACTGCTGCGATTCTGTTTTGGGGTTGTTGCCCGCTTCATGACGTCAGGAATGTGTAATACAGCCGCCAACCACCTGCCGTCAAACGTGAGAGTCTTGGCGTAGTGTCATAGAGCTAGGCTTGGGTACTGTGTTCAGCGACCGATTCGACTTAAACAAAAGTCGCATCAATAGTTGATGCAGGCGAGCCGCCGGCTACCGAGAGTGCGTGAAAACTACATTGTAGGGGTGGCACTCCGTGGCCACTCCTCGTTGAGGTTGCGATATCCTCAAAAGTCGAGGTGCCTCAAGCAGGGGTGGCCACCGAGTGCCACTGACAAACCAAGGCCTCAGTGTCAAAGTCGTGAAAACCGGTAGTCACGGCAAGCTTTTGCGAGCGTACGCTGAAAGCGTTGGCTAGTTCCAGCCCAGGGTTTGCTTTGAAACCCTGGGCTGTAGAAAATGCCTAGATAGATTCTTCGCAACTCTGAAGGAGTTGCGAGAGTTTGCGACTAGCGAACTAGCGACGCAACTCCTTCAGAGTTGCGTCTTCGAGAATGAATGAATGCGCCCAGGGTTGCCAGAGCGCAACGCTACCACCCCATGCGGGCTGCCCGCACGGGGACCCCGGTCCGGGGCTGAAATTAGCGAACGCTTTCAGCGTTAGGGCCAGGAGTTTTCTCACTGTCTCACCGCGAAGTGGTACTGACTTCATGCCGCCTCTGGAGACTGACCCCGATCAGTACTGAAAAATTCTGGCGTTTCAGTGCGCCGAGGAATAGACTACCGTTACCGTTCGATTCTCAAATCAACCAGTGTTCTGCGGGGATTGGCTGCATGGACCACAAAAGGTACCGGGCGCAGAAGCCTCAGTACCAACCCGAAGGATGGCGAACTCACGATGGCGGGCTGACTCCTGAAGAGCGAGTGTTCCGGCGCCGTCAGCGAAGCGATCCTGATGTGCGAGATCAGAGTCTCATCCTGGAACTACTGGGCCGCATCAACTACAAGATCATAAAAGGCGACAGAGTTTACGTTGAAGTCGGCGGGGTTGTTTACAAGACTCTCTACGGCGGTTATTGGCGCAGCGTTTTTACCGGCATCGAGCATTACCTGCTCAAGTGTGAAGAGGTCTCAGGCTCAATCTGGACGGAAGGAAGCGCGGCGGCCGCGGTGGTTGATCTGCCTATTGCCTATTCAAAAGAAGGGTGGACGGCCGAGGGCCACTCGCTCTCGTTCATGCTGTCCCGGGACTAAGCGCCGGGGGAATAGGGTAAAAGGGGAAGGGGGAAACGCCAGGTTTCGGCATTAATGACGATAAAAACATCTACGTTCCCCTTTGCCGTTTCCCTATTCCCCTTTTCGCCCCTTTCTACTTCACGCCACGAACATTCAGTTTGAGCACCACATCATCGCGAATCAAATTATCGGCAGCACCAGCGTAGTTGATTCCGAAGTCCTTCCGGTTGATAGCAAAAGTGGCTTCAACCGTTATCACACCCGAACTCAACACTATGGTTGCTGGGAACGTTATCGACTTCGTCACGCCGTGAAGTTGAAGGTTACCAGTGACAGTATGGCTTGCACCCTTTTCGCCGCCGGACTTTATCGCCGTCGATTCAAACGTTGCTTCCGGAAACTTGGCTACGTCAAAGAAATCAGGCGTCTGAAGGTGTTTGGTCAAGCCGGGATCGTCAGCCTTCACTGAACTGGTTTCAATTGTGATCTTGACGCGACTCGTTTCGGGTTGGCCGGCGTAGTCGATGACTCCGGAAAACTTTTCAAAAGAGCCGCGATGACTACCCGTAACCTTCGAGGCCTCAAACTCGATCTTGGAAGTGTCAGGCTTGATCAAAAACTTTTCTACTGAAGCGGCCGGCGAGCCCGTGGAGACCGGGGCAGCCTCGCTGGTCACTGCTTTTGGCTTGTCTGAAGCGGGGTTTGCACAGGAACAAACGAGCAAGAGTGTGCTCAGGATGATCAAAGTTGCGGTTGAGCGAGCCATAAATATCTCCTGCTGAACGAAAAGTGGTATTGCGTGTGAGACTAGTAAACAACACTGGCGAGCTTATGACAAATCAGGCAAGCAAACGTAGACAATACGTTCGTTTAGAGGTGGGCACCGCCCACCGGGACGGCGTGGACGAAACGGACCGTGTAAATGCCTAAAGGTCATTATTTGCGTGAATGGTTTCATCAAGGGCGCACCGGTGGGCGGTGCCCACCTCTAAACGTACGTAAGCAGGACTCCTAATGTCTGGGCAGCGCCCACCAGCACGTCGTAGATGAGACCATTCAACTAGATATCACAGGTTAATTATCTATCCGAATCTATCCGAATCGTTTCGTCTACGGCGCACCCGTGGGCGATGCTCACCTCTAAACGAACGTAAATTTAGACACCTCTACTTGCTTTGGGCTGGTCTTCCAGATCCCGTTGACGGGTTTCTCAACGAGCGATTAAACTCTGCGCTGCCTTCGCAGTAGTTTTTTCATTTAAGCACCAAAAAGGGAGACGCCCCCATGAAGAAGAATCGTCCGGTTCTTTTTGCATTTCCACTCCTGTTGCTCATCAGTTCAGTTTTCATCTTATCAAGCCAAGCCACGCCGACGGCCAATCTCTCAAGCACAAACTTAATTGTTGAAGGTGGACCAACCCTGCTCAAGCGCACGGTAGCCATCAGCACCAAGCGCTATCTGCGCTACTGGCCCAACCCGGGCGCCGCCGAGCCGAAATACAACACCTGGTCATGGACTCCCCAGGTCGAGTTTGAGCTGCTTGGTCCAATTGCGAGTGGCAGCCAGTTTGTGTTTGAAGTAACCACTCCCGACGGCAAGCCATGGGTCAGTTTCAAACTGCAAACACCGGAAGCCGGCGACGATGAGGCAGTAACCATCAAAGGACCGGACCTGGACCAAAACGAACTGGAAAAAATGGCCATCACCCAAACCGGTCAGTTCCCATTCAAGATCATGTTGAAGAATGCGCTGGCGGGCACCAACGACGTTTTCTTCGCGGGCAAGTTTAAGGTAGCAACCTACCCGCCTGACCAGGCCATCCCTGACTACAAAGGCAAAGCAGAGTTTTACGTGGTCCAGGACTGGCGTTTGCCAATTGGCCTGATCTGGTATGACCCGCGGATGGATGAAAGTGTTCCCACGGTTGCGGTGCAGGCGTGGTTTCGGGGCACCTCATCGGGGCAAAAGCTGGAAGCCGTGATGTTTTATAAAGGCCAGCAAATCGGCGCGGTCCTGGGAAGCAATAACGCTGAGATTTCCACCGGTGTTGGCGATCCGCAGGGACGCTGGGGCTTATGGAGTTTTTCCTTTCCTAAGGTGCGGAGCCTGAACGAGGGAGGGGACGTGGCGCGATACCCGGAAGCATTCTTTCTTAACAAGAACCCGGGCGACTACGAAATAAAGATCCTGCGCCAGCAAAAGCTCGCGCGCGCCGGATCGTTTAGCGTGGGGACGGATGGTCGTATCGTCGACAACGGCATCGCTAAGCAGAACAAGTTTGGTGGCATCCGTATGATTCTGCCACTCAAGATCCTTGGTGATCAGGATGTCTCCTATGATCCGCTGTCATGGAAGACGGATGCGATGTATGGGAACGGGTTGCCTGGCTTCACTGCTCCGTAAGACTAATTGGCCGCGGATGCACGCGGGAAGACGCTGATAAGAAACCGGAGTTTGGAGTTCAAGCTTGAGCTGTGTCTTACTCAAGCAACAACCGATTTGAAACCGAAGAGCGGGGGGAAGCCCACCTTCCTGACCTCGAGAGTTTTATACATTCTGTTGATCTCGTATGAAGGCCCTTCAGTCAGGATTAGCAATTCAACTCTAATCATCTCGGGGTCAGGAAGGCGGGCTTGCCCCCGCTCAGTGATAGCCACAGGCGGAGGAGGAACAATGAAACGCTTCTCATCGCGAACAATTTCAATCGCTGTCTTCTGCACGATGATCGCTGCCTCCTTTGCCACGCCACTAGCGGCCAGGCCTTCTGCCACAGGACTCAGCACTCAGGACTCAGCACTCGTCAGTAAACACTCATCACTCATTACTCATCACTCATTACTAAGTAGCGAGGCCCAAGCCGGCCCGACCCTTTTGAAGGCTTCTATCGCGGTGCGCGCCAACCGCCTGAAACGCTATTGGAAGTCTCCTGATACTGATGATTACTGGAGTTGGCTTCCGGAAGTTAGTTTTACAGTCCTGGGCCCGATTAGTACCGGTAGTGTCTTCTTCATCGACTTCACCAACGAAGCCGGCGCGGCGTGGTACACCGTAGAGTGTGCGACGGAGTCAATTGATGCCACGCGCTGGCTAACCATCGGCACGCCGGCAATCACCACGCACATCGACAAACGTACCACCCTCGCCACCGGCACTTTCGGATTCACCATTCGCTTGAAGAATGAGCTGAGCGGCGCGAATGACAAGGTATTCAGCGGCAAGTTTAAGGTTTCAAAGTTTCACATCGGCAATGATCTGCCGGCATTCAAGAACCAGTTTGAATACGTTGTCGATCAGGATTGGAACTTGCCGATTGGTTATCTTTACTTCAACACCCCGGCTGATCCAAACATGCCGCCGCTCAAAGTGGCGATGTGGTTTCGTGGAGAGTTGGACAATACCAAGCTGGCTGCGTATCTCTTCTTCAACGGCAAGCAAATCGGCAGCACGAAGGAACAAACCGGGAGCGCCGGCTATGACGCCGCGATCTTTCCTAACGCTCACGAAGGAAACACGCGTTGGGAGCGCTGGGCATTCAGTTGGGGCCTGGTGCGTGGCTGGAATGCTGATACCAGCAGCGCCAACAACACGTCGCAGATGTTCTTCCTGAACCGGAATCCCGGCGAGTATGAAGTAAAGGTCTTGCGCGATGGCGATCTGGCTCGCTCAGCGAAATTCACCGTTGGGCCAGATGGACGGCTGGTGGACAATGGCATTACTCAAAAGAATAGCCTCGGTGGTCTGGCGATGATTCTGCCGGTGAAGGTGATCGGAGCGGGCGATGGTCAATGGGATCCGAACGCGTGGAAAGAGGCGTTCTATGGAAATCCGTTGAGCGGGTTCGTAGCACCGTAGGCGAGTTACCCCGACGTCCTGAATGTGAGGTTCGTTCGTTTAGAGGTGGGCACCGCCCACCGGCACGACGTCGGTGAAAGGAACCACGTAAATGATTAAACGTGATTACTTGCGTGACTGGTTTCGTCCACGGCGCACGGGTGGGCGGTGCTCACCACTAAACGAACGAACATGTTTCCGCCAGAAGGCCCCAACGAGAACTGCGACAAACTGAAGTGTGTCTGACACTCCCCAATTCGCGCCGGTTTTACTCGGTGAAGGGCGAAACGTGGTCAGCGACGATCTGCCAACGTCCCTCTCGCTTGACCCAAACTGTGGTGTAACGTTCCATCTCAGTGAAGGGCTTGCCTCGGTTAGTACCCTTGGCGGTGTAGCGGCCCGTTTCTACTGCCACGTCGCCGTAGATGAGTATGCGCATCTCCTTGTCGTCAGCGCCGAGAGACTCCAGCTTGACGTTGGGCTGGTTCAACCTCGCAATTGTCTGGGCCTTGTCCCGAACCAATCCTTCACCGTCGGTTGAGATGAATTCATCGGCCAGCAAGAGCGCGAGAGCCGCTGGGTCCGACTTCAAGAAAGCCTCATCGAGCTTGTCGCCAGCAGCCATGATTTCGGCTTTGGATTGACTTTGGCTGGGCTTGGCCGGTTCAGCACTGCTCGTCTGGCCGAGTGCATAGGACGAAGCCAGGAAGGCCAGTAAGGTTCCAATTAGAATTTTTCTCATCTTTCACTCCTGATCTGATGTGGTGTTCGTAGCGCGCGGCGTCGAGCAGCCGCCGTTCATCTAGCTATGCGTAGAGGAGCGTCAGGAGGGGACATGGCTCGCAGAATTATTTTTGCTCTGAGGAATTCGACATCAGCAACGTGCCCTCGTCTGTGCGGCTCTGCCGCCTTCCGTGCGGTAAGGCTCTGCCTTACCGGAGCCCTTGTTTGATTTAGAGGCTATGCCTCCGTCAAGTCGGGAGGCGCAGCCTCCATAGAAATCTGGACGGTTCCGGTAAGGCAGAGCCTTACCGCACGGAAGGCGGCAGAGCCGCACGGACGAAGGCAGGTTGCTGGATAGCCGTCGACCCCAACATCCGGCGCTACCGCGCTCGGTTCTGTAAATCAACACCACGCCATCCAAGTCCAAGCTGATCCATTAGCTGAGACGCGGAGTTTGATTGGATTCGGGCGGTCGAGTGATAGAATCGCGTCCGTTTTAGCGCACCCAAACTTTCCGATGGGATCAATCAGCAGGAATGGTCTCTCCAAACCAAGTGACTTTACTATTGGACGAGTGGAGCCACGGTAACGAGGCCGCTCTCGACGAGTTGATCCCACTCGTCGAAGTTGAGCTACACCGCCTGGCCCGCCAGCACATGCGGCGCGAGCGTGCCGGGCACACCTTGCAGGCCACCGCCCTGGTTAACGAAGTCTACCTGCGGTTGGTGCAGGCGCACGACATTCGTTGGCAGAACCGGGCGCATTTCTTCGCCATCGCCGCGCGCATAATGCGGCGCATCATGATTGAACATGCGCGCCGCCGGCAGCAACTCAAGCGCGGTGGCGGAGCGTTGCAGATCACGCTCGACGATGGCGCCGCCATCAGCGATGAGCGTAGCAATGAACTGGTCGCCCTCGACGAGGCGCTCGGCATCATGAACGTTGAATATCCGCGCAAAGCCCGCGTCGTCGAACTCAGATTTTTCGGGGGGCTGACGGTCACGGAGACAGCCGAAGTGCTCAAGCTGGACGAGCGCACCGTGAAGCGCGACTGGGAGTTTGCGCGCGCCTGGCTGCACCAGCGGCTCAACGGCGACACCGGCGAAAATAGCCACCATGACTGATCGCGCCAAACAAATCACCGGCATCTTCCACTCGGCGATTGAGCGCGCGCCGCACGATCGTGGTCACTATCTCGACGGAGCGTGCGCTGGTGATGAAGCTCTCCGCCGGGAAATTGAAGGGTTAATCAAATCACACGAGAGCGCGGGCAGTTTCATCGCTTCCCCGGCCTACGAGCGCGGCGCGGAGTTGTTGGCCGCTGACGCCGGAGCGCTGGCGGGACGCAGCTTCGCGCAGTATCGCCTGGTTTCGCTCCTGGGGTCGGGCGGCATGGGTGAGGTTTACCTGGCTGAGGACACGCGGCTCGATCGGCGGGTAGCGCTCAAGGTACTCCCTGCCAATCTGACTACGGATCAAACCCAGGTCGGACGCTTTCAGCAGGAGGCGCGCGCTGCTTCGGCACTCAACCATCCAAATATCGTCACCATCTACGAGATCAACGAGGTTGCAGGTACGCATTACATCGCTACGGAGTTGATCGAAGGGATGACCCTGCGCGCCCGAATGGCTGGCGGCGGACTGTCCCTGGGCGAAGTACTCGACGTGGTAGTGCAAATCGCTTCTGCCCTTAACGCCGCCCACTCCGCGCAGGTGGTCCACCGCGACATCAAGCCCGAGAACGTCATGCTTCGTCCGGACGGTTATGTGAAGGTGCTGGACTTTGGCATCGCTAAACTGATGTCCAGTTTGATCGAGCGCCAAAGGCCGGCCGCCGACACAGAAGCGGCAACCCGCGCGCTGGTGCAAACAGGCAAAGGCGTCGTGATGGGCACCGCGCATTACATGTCGCCGGAGCAAGCCCGCGGTGTCGCAGTGGACGCGCGTACCGATATCTGGTCAATGGGTGTGGTGCTATACGAATTGGTGGCCGGGCACGCGCCTTTCGCCGGCGAGACGGTGAGCGACTGCATAGCGTCGATATTAAAGACAGATCCTTTACCGCTGACGATGATGGCGCACGCTACGCCCAAACAGCTTGAATGGATCGTAGAAAAAGCGTTGCGGAAGGATCGCGACGAGCGATATCAGACCGCGAAAGAATTCCTCTCGGATCTGCGGGCTGTCAAAAAAGAGGTTGACGCAGACGTTCAAGCTGAGCACCTGCCCCTCCAACGCGCACCAGCCCGGACCGCGGCGAGCGAGCAAAGTAATCAATCGTCTTCGGGCGCTACAAATGATTCCCTGACTCACGCTGCGACCACCGTTCGAGCGGGGCAGACCACTTCGAGTGCGCAGTACATCGCCACCGGGATCAAGCGGCACAAACTTGGCGTGCTGCTCGCGCTGGCAGGGTTGATGATGGTCGGCGCTGGTTTGGCATTCGTGCTTTACAAATATGTGGGTCTGAAGAGTGCTGCACCGCCAATTTTCCAGAATGTGCAGCTCAGCCCGATAACTACCAGCGGCAGGGCGCAGTCGGCGGACATCTCCCCGGACGGCAAGTATGTCGCATACCTGGAGATGGCGGATGACGGCAATCGCAGCATCATGGTCAGGCAGACGGCGACTGGCAATACCCTGCCAATCGTGCCTCCCACCAAAGGAAACATCCTGAAGAAAACCTCGTTTTCGCCGGACGGCCTGACCGTCTATTACCTCTTTAGCGACCGCAAGAAACGCATGGCACTCTACCAGGTGCCCTCCATTGGCGGCGCGTCGAAGAAGTTAATCGACGAGTGTGACAGCCCGGTAGCCTTCTCCCCAGACGGCAAGACAATCACCTTTGTGCGTTGGCAGGACCGTACCACAAAGCTGATGGCGGCAAACGCGGACGGCACGGGGGAGCGCGTCATCGCTACCAAGGGTGGCGCCGAATGGTTTTCGAGCGAGGGGCTCTCGTGGTCACCCGATGCGACGACTATTGCTTGTGCCGCTGCTACCCGGGCGAATGGCGAGGACCAGTTCAGATTGCTCGGTATCGACGCGCAGACCGGCGCGGTCCGTGAACTCAGCCCGAAACGGTGGGTGAGGACGGGCCGCCTGGTCTGGATGCCGGATGGCTCCGCGCTCGTGTTCATTGCCCAGGAACGCGTGGAGGAAGGTAGAACTCAGGTTTGGCGCGTTACGTATCCCGCGGGCGAAGCCAGCCGCATCACGAACGACGTGCACAGCCGCGATTCCGAAAGTCTCGGGGTGACGGCGGATGGGCGCACGCTCGTCACGGTCACCGAACAAAACCTTTCACGAATCGAGACAATACCCGCTGACGGAGACATCAGCCGTGTGGTGCGTCTCACAGCGGGTGAGGCCAATAAGGATGGCTTCCACGGGATTGCCCGGACGCGGGACGGAAGGATTGTCTTCTCCTCGTTCGAGGGCGCTCAGCCTGATCTCTGGGTCATGAATTCGGATGGGAGCGGCCGCAAGCGGCTCACGTCGGATGCATATGAGGACGGCTACCCATCGGTCACGCCCGATGGTCGGTATATTGTGTTCGACTCGAACCGGCCGACGGGCGGCACTGTCCCCCACATCTGGCGGATGGACATCGACGGCGGCAATCTCGTTCAGTTGACCACGCAGTTTGACTATTCGCCCCACGTCTCGCCGGACGGCCGCTGGGTGGTTTACGTCTCGCTGTCTGCGACTGAAGAGCAGTTTCTAACTAAAGTATCCATCGATGGTGGTGCTCCTGTCCGACTAACCGACTACGCAGCGAGCGAACCGATGTTCTCTCCGGACGGGCAGTGGCTCGCCTGCAACGCCTTCGACGACCAGGCGACGCCAAAGGACTGGCGCTATTCCGTCATTCCGGCCAGCGGAGGCCGTCCGGACAAACAGTTCGACTTTCCTGGATTTCAGTACCAGCACTTTCAGTGGACCCCCGATAGCCGCCACTTGAGCTTCATCGGTGCGCCGCCAGATCCTTCCAACATTTGGCTTCAGCCGATTACGGGAGGCGAACCGCATCCGATTACCAACTTCAAGTCCGACTACATCTATCACCACTCCTGGGCGCCCGACGGGCGCTCGCTCGCGCTCGTGCGCGGGCGCGAAACGGCCGATGTAGTGTTGATGAAGGATATGAAATAGGGTGTGAGGGAGGCACTGATCAAGCCCTTCGACGCGTAGCGTTGGTATGAATTTAGCCCGGCCTTTCAAGGCCGGGAAAGGTGAATAGTTAGTCGCGTCGCGTAGCGACGCCTGAAACGAAGCTGAATTTCAATCGTCGCTACGCGACGAAGGACCGCCATCCCTGGTCCCGGCCTTGAAAGGCCGGGCTAAATTCATCCGGACGCTACGCGTCGAATGGAGTAGATCAGAGATTCCTGAGAGAATCCGCATACAAGAAAATGTCGCTGGCTGGAACAAAGTTAGGTCGTTATGAAATCCTCTCGCAACTCGGCGTGGGCGGGATGGGTGAAGTCTACCTCGCTCAGGACGGCAAACTCGAACGCAAGGTAGCGCTGAAGATTTTGCCTGCCGAGGTAGCCTGTAAAATGGAACGCATGGCCCGTTTTGTCCGCGAGGCAAAGTCAGCTGCTGCACTCAACCATCCAAACATCGCGCATATCTACGAGATCGACGAAGCCGACGGTTATCACTTCATCGCGATGGAGTTTATCGATGGCTTTACACTTCGCGAAAAGATTCATCGCGATCAGACTGAGCTGACAAAGCTTTTGCGTTATTTGCAGCACGTGGCCCAGGGTCTGGCGAAGGCCCATGCTGCCGGCATCGTCCATCGCGATCTCAAGCCTGACAACATAATGATCACGCGCGATGGCCACGCCAAGATTCTTGATTTCGGGCTGGCGAAGTTAATTGAACCGCAGACTTCGGAAACCAGTGGTGCGGCAGGGTCGAGTGAGATAGCGACGGCCTTAATGCAGCAGCAGTCAATCCCCGGTACGGTGATGGGCACGGTCGGTTATATGGCGCCCGAACAAGCGCAAGGCAGAGTTAATGAGATCGATCACCGCTCAGACATCTTTGCTTTTGGCTGCATTCTCTTTGAAGCGGCGACCAGGAGAAAGGCGTTTGAAGGAAAAGATATTCTCGATTCCCTGCACAACATCGTGCACGCACCGACACCTCAGATTAAGGATCTAAATCCGGTGGCCCCCGATGATCTGCAGAGGATTGTGCGGAGATGTCTGGCTAAGGATCCTGATAAGCGTTACCAGTCCATCAAAGACGTAGCCATCGAGATCGAGGAGCTTCGTCAGGAGCTACAAGGGGCTTCCGAACTTCACGATTCAGTACATCACACGTCGAGTAGTGCATCTTCGATCGCCAGCGGCAACACGCTGGCTCAAAATCCAGCGATCGGTACCAGCATCCCTCCTGACTCACTAGCGACCAGGGCCTCGAGCGCTGAGTACATCGTCGACGGAGTCAAACGGAATAAGAAGATCGTCATGGCGGCGTTCGGACTGATTGTGCTTGCCGCAGTGGTTTTCGCAATTTATCACTATGGCTTAAAGCCGAAGCCGGCGCCTGCACGCTTTGAACGGGTAAAGCTGACGCGCATCACGACCGAGGGTAAGTTGCAGAGCGTCGCCGTCTCGCCAGACGGCAAATACATCGCATACGTGCTGCTCGAAGCAGGCAAACGCAGCCTGTGGACGAAGCACCTGGCGACTGACAGTCGCGTGCAAATCGTCGCCCCGTCACCGGCGACCATCATGACCCCCTTCTTCTTCTCGCACGACGGTGGCTACGTATTCTACGGCCAGCAGGACGAGCAAAACCCGACTGGCGTGCTCTATCAGGTAGCGGTGCTGGGCGGGCCGCCGAAGAAAATCCTGAACCACATCAGTTCCGCAGTCGGCCTCTCGCCTGACGGCAAGCGGATCGGTTTCGCGCGCTACCGCCCCGGTGTGGCATCGGAGCAGTACCAGGTTTGGTTGGCAGACACGGACGGCGCGAACGAGCACCGGCTCTGGACATGCGCCGAGCCAAATTGGCTGGGACTCAGTGGCGTCTCATGGTCGCCCGACGGGAAGCTCATCACCGTTGACTACGGCACCGAGGAGGGTGGCGACGACCACATGGCGGTCGGAGCAATCGCGGTTGCCGACGGGACCTTCAAAGTGATCCAGTCTCAACCCTGGACCAGCGTCGGACGCATTGTGTGGTTCGGCGACGGAAGTGGTATGGCCATGGCCGCGCGGGAGTCCGAATCCGCCAACTGGCAAATCTGGCGAGTCTCTTACCCCGGAGGCCAGGTGCAGCGCATCACGAACGATCTCCACTCCTATGGTTTCACCAGTCTGACGCTCACCGCCAACTCGCGCACTCTGGTGGCGTTACAAGTCGAAGGAACGGCGAGCATCTGGATTGCGCCCGAAGGTGATGCGAGGCGCGCTCTCTCTGTTTTCGCGAGTGGCAGCAGCGGCGGACTCGACTGGACTCCGGACGGTCGTCTGGTGTTCACCTCGAACCTCAGCGGCAAACAGGGGATCTGGGTGATGAACGTCGACGGCACTGAACAGAAGCCTTTGACGATGGGGGGTAGTTCGCCCAAAGTCTCGCCCGATGGGCGCTACATATTTTTCGAGTCGCAGCGCTCCAAGATCAAGCAGGTCTGGCGCATGGATAGCGACGGCTCAAACCCGAGGCAGTTGACAGAGGGAAGCGGGGTGGAGACCTTCGCGCTCACGCCCGACGGGCGCTGGGTGGTTTATAGTCTCTACGCGCCTAGCATCTGGAAAGTCTCTGTGGATGGGGGAACGCCGACCAAAGTGGCCGATGCGTCAGCTTTCGGAGTGCAGGTATCGCCCGACGGCAGGCTGCTCGGCTACGTCGGCTTGGACGCCCAGACGAATCGCGGGCGGCTCACCGTCCTCACCCTCAATGGCGGCGCGACCGTCAAGACGTATGACCTGCCGGTGACGGGGAGTAACCTGTTCCGCTGGTCGCCAGATTCGCGAGCTATCGTTTACGTGGATACGCGGGGCGACGTGTCGAACCTTTGGCGGCTGCCGCTCGACGGCGGCCCGACCGCGCAGGTCACAGACTTCAAATCCGATAACATCAACTTTTTCGCCTACTCGCACGACGGCAAACAACTTGCGCTGTCACGCGGTAGCAGGACGCGCGATGCCCTGATGATCATAGACGAAGAGAAATGACCGAAACAAGACACCTGGAGGAGAGTCAGATGAAAAAGGCTGTAATAGTAGTTTGTGTTGCACTTCTAGTCGCTGCGGCAGGGGCGTTGGTCGGGGCTCAGGTTCCGGATCAGGCGCACTGGCCGCAGTGGCGTGGCCCATTCTTCAATGGCATGGCCCGCGGTGACGCCCCAACCGTGTGGAGCGACACGAGCAACATCAAGTGGAAGGCTGAGATTCCCGGCCGGGGACATTCAACGCCGGTCATCTGGGGAGACAAGATATTTCTCACGACCGCGACTCCTACCGGCAAACCCGCCGTCCCCGCCGCGACGCCCGCTGCGCCAGCCTCAACACCACCGAGCAGTCAGCAGCCGGGCCAGGCATCAGCGCCGGGCGGCGCGCAACCACAGCGTGGCCGCAGACCGGATGCTGGACCGCAGGTAGAGCAAAAGTTTGATGTTCTTTGCCTCGATCGCAAGACTGGAAAACTGTTGTGGCAGAAGACTGCCAAGGTCGCCACGCCCCACGAAGGCTACCATCGTGCTTACGGTAGCTTTGCGTCCAGCTCACCCGTTACTGACGGCAAGTATCTTTACGTTTCTTTCGGATCGCGCGGCATCTATTGCTACGACTTCAACGGGAAGTTGATCTGGGAGAAGGACCTGGGGGTCCAGATGCGAATGCGAAATGCATTCGGCGAGGGATCAGCGCCGCTGCTAATTGGCGATCGTCTGATTGTTGTTTTCGATCAGGAGTCGGATTCTTTCATCGTCTCCCTGGACAAGAAGACCGGCAAGGAACTGTGGCGAATGTCGCGCGACGAGATCAGCACGTGGAGCACGCCGTTGGCCGTCGAGCACGCGGGGCGCAAACAGGTGATTGTCACCGGAGCCACCAAAGTGCGGAGTTATGATCCAGAGAACGGTAAGGTGCTTTGGGAATCCGCCGGCCTGGGATCCAACCCGATACCCGTGCCAGTCGATCAGAACGGCGCCGTGCTGGTGATGAGCGGACATCGCGATCCGAAGCTAATGGCCATCAAGTTGGGCAAAGCAGGGGATCTCACCGGAACGGATTCGATTTTGTGGAGCCACACGCGCGGAATAGCTTACACGGCGTCGCCCGTCCTCCACGACAATAAGTTATACGTCGTGACAGACAACGGAATGATTAGCGTTTTTAATGCGACTACCGGAGAGCCCCATTATGCTCAGGTGCGACTGCCGAAGGCGGCCAACCTTAAAGCCTCACCGGTCGGTGCCAATGGCAAACTCTACGTGGCTACCGAAGACGGCGATGTGATTGTGATCAAGATGGGCGAGAAGTTTGAAGTGATTGCGACAAACACGCTCGCTGACCAGACCTTCATTGCAACGCCTGTTATCGCGGCCGGCGAGTTATTCCTGCGCGGACCAAACCAGTTGTTCTGCATCAGTCAGGCAAAGTAAAGTTCGTTAGAGCGCGGCGCAGTCATCTTGCCTGATCGGTTGGTAAAGTGTCTCGTACATTTCATCGTGCCTGTTGGCGCAGCCAGCAGGCAAGATGTCTGCGCTCCTTAATACATGACCTTGGATTCAGGCACAAAACTCGGTCGCTACGAAATCCGCTCAAAGCTAGGCAAGGGCGGAATGGGCGAAGTCTACCTGGCCCAGGACACTGAGCTGGATCGAAAGGTCGCCCTGAAGATTTTGCCCCCTGAACTCGCAGCGAATCAGGACCGCATGCGACGCTTTGTCCTGGAGGCGAAGGCGGCGGCGGCTCTCAATCATCCAAACGTGGCCCACATCTACGAGATCGGCGAACGCGATGGCTTGAATTTTATTTCCATGGAATTTGTGGAAGGGAAGACGCTGCGGGAAAAAATTCACTACGAGCAGACCGAGCTAAAGAAACTGATCAAGTATCTCCAACAGGTCGCCGGCGGCCTGGCCAGGGCCCATGCTGCAGGAATCGTCCACCGGGATCTGAAACCAGACAACATCATGATCACGCGCGACGGCTATGCCAAGATTCTGGATTTCGGTTTGGCAAAGCTAATCGAGATACCAGCATTCGGCGCCGAGGGCGAGACGGTCAGCGATGCGTCCACCGTAGCCCAGGACCATTATTCGATTCCCGGACGACTGATGGGCACGGTGGGCTATATGTCGCCCGAACAAGCGCAGGGAAAGACCGGTGCGATCGATTATCGATCTGACATCTTTTCGTTTGGCTGCATGCTGTTTGAAGTGGTTACCAGGCACCGGCCGTTTGAAGGCGAGTCAAACGTCCAGTCTCTTTACAGGATCGTATACGAACCCGCACCCCCGATTAGAGATTTCAATCCTTCGGCCCCGCCTGATCTCCAACGAATTATCAGGCGTTGTCTGGCGAAAGATCCTGACGAGCGTTATCAGTCGATTCAGGACGTTGCGCTGGAATTGAAGGAACTGCGCCGCGAGATGGAAGGTGATAGTCAGCTCGATATCACTGTACCGCCGTCTGCGTATCGTAATGAAGCCGGGGCGCCGACGCGCGGTATGTCTTCACTGAGTCCAACTATTGGTGGTCAAACCAGCACCGGCGACGTTTCGGCGGCGAGCACCACTGCGAGCTCTGAAATCATTTTGGGTGAAGTCAGGAAACACAAGCGAGGACTCGCTCTGACGCTGGCCGCGTTAGTGCTTCTCGCCGGCGCCTTAGCTTTTCTTGGTTGGAAGTTCTGGCCCGTATCCCATGCGGCACCATTTAGCACCATGAAGATTACCCGACTCACTACCGGCGGAAGAATCGGAAACGCTGCGATTAAGGGCTACGCCTCGATTTCTCCTGACGGCAAGTATGTAGTGTTTCGAACGACCGAGTCGGGGAAGGACAGTTTATGGGTCCGACAAGTCTTGACCGGTAGCCTGGTGAAGATTGTTCCGGATCTTGGTGGCAAGATCGGCGGCACCACCTTCTCCCACGATGGTGAATTCATTTACTACTCGCTATTTGATAACCCGCTGGGAACGCTTTATCAGGTCCCTGTTTTGGGAGGTACGCCGCGGCGAATCCTGGCCGGAGTGACCAGCCCCGTGACGTTCTCGCCTGATGGCAAACAGCTCGCTTTTGTCAGGCCGTCGTCATCGGAGTCTGATCTGATCGTGGCAAATGTCGATGGGACGGGCGAGCGGAAAATAGCGACGCGTAGACTGCCTGCTTATTTCTCCTTCGGCGGCGGGGCTGCATGGTCGCCTGATGGGAAGACAATCGTCTGCGGCGCCGGCTCATATAGCGGCAATCTTTCCGCGACGCTGGTTTCAGTACCTGCGGAAGGTGGTCCGGAAAAACCCATCACATCTCAAAACTGGGTGTCCGTTTCGCGCGTCCTCTGGCTGGGCAGTGGCACCGGCCTGATCGTCGCGGCAGTCCCGGAGTTGATTTCCGCCGGTACCCAGTTATGGTACGTCTCATATCCAGGTGGTGAGGTGAGGAGAGTAACTAATGATTTGAACGCCTATGGCACCAGTAGCCTTGGATTAACCGCCGACTCCAGAACACTGGTAACCGTGCAGGCAGAAAAATCGGCTCAGCTTTGGGTGGTTCAGCCCGCTGAGGACGTTGGTAAAGCCAAACAAGTTACTAATGGGAGGTTTGATGGAGATAGTCTTGCCTGGACGGCCGATGGGAAGATTCTCTACACCGCGCCGCAGGGCGAACAATCAGACATCTGGAGCATCAGCTCGGACGGTACCACGCCGAAGCAATTGACGACCGACGCTTACTCAGAAGGCCTCGGCTGTGTCTCTCCGGATGGGCGAAATGTCGTCTTTAGTTCGAATCGATCCGGCAATTTCAACCTGTGGAAAATGGACTTTGCAACAGGCGAACAAAAACAGCTTACGCAGGGCGCCGAGGTCGACTCTCAGGCAGGCTGTTCACCCGACGGTCAATGGGTGCTCTTTAGGTCATTGAGACAAGGCAAGTCGACCTTCTGGAAAGTTTCAGTCTCAGGTGGCACACCCGAACAACTTTCCGATAAGTCCTCCACCTGGGCGGCGATCTCACCAGACGGCAAGTTCGTGGCGCTACGATATTTTGATGACCAGGCCAACGCCAACAAGATTGCCGTAATACCGTTTGCCGGCGGGCAGCCAATCAAGACACTGGGAGTTTCTGGGAGCGCCCGCGATGTGGGATTGGGATGGTCGCACGACGGCAAGTCAGTCATTTATGCCTCGGGCCTCACCGACGCGGACAATATCTGGAGTTTCCCGCTGGATAATAGTCCTGCCAAACAGTTGACCCGCTTCACTTCAGGACTGATCTTCGCTTTTCAGGTTTCGCAGGACGGCAAACAGATCGCCTTATCGCGGGGCAGCCAAACTGATGATGTGATTCTCCTGCGCGATGCTGAGTGATCCCTGGGAGCAGGCGGCTCGCCTGCTCATGGTGTGCCAGGTGTTATTGCTGCCAGGGGCACACAAGTGTGCTTTCTAAACAATCCAAGACTCATTTTGTTTTTTGGTTCGTTTGTTTTTTGTTCCGTTTAGAGAGCACACTTGTGTGCCTGCCTCGCGATCTTAGGTAGCGGCGCTTTCGGTAGCGGGGCAGGACGCGTATAGTCACGACAGATTTGCGAGGCTGTCCTATCCTAAGTAAGGTCGACGGCCCACCGCCGTTGTTCTCTCTCTCTCTCCCTACACTTAGTGTTTTGTCCGAGCTGACTCGGAGATGCTCCCATGAAAAAAATTCAGTTTTTACTTCTGTTGTTGTTTGCCTACTCGTCTATCTGCGGCACCCAGGCGCAATCCTTAACGCAGAAACTGGTACCTCTTAAGGGGCGCGTGGTCGATGCGCGGACCGGAGAACCGATTGCTAAGGTGAGGGTAATCGCCAGCCGTACCGACGCCGGGTCCTCAAGTGGGCAGGCCGCCGGGAGCGACCAGAGCACGACCACTGATGACAAGGGGGAATTCACTCTTGAAAACGTACCCATCGGCCCATTGGATTTGTACATCACGACCGTCAGTTACGGACTCGTCAAGAAAACCATCACGGTCAAGGATGGAGAGAATCGCGATGTGGTTATTGCGCTGAACGAAGATGCCGCCGCTTTGACGGAAAGCGTCACTATCACGGCGGATCCTTACGAGACGGCGCAGTCAAACGCGGCTTCGGAACAAACCCTCAACAAGAGCGAACTCCAATCGCTCTCCAGCATTCTCCTGGGCGATCCTGTCCGCGCTGCCCAGGCTCTGCCGGGCGCTACTGCCAACGATGACTTTCGCAGCGAGTTTGCTATCCGCGGCGCCGGCTTCGATCGCGTTGGTCTGTATCTGGATGGCGTCCTCACGGACAATTTCGTGCACACCTTAAATGGTGGGTATCCGGACACAGGCTCGCTTTCAGTAATCAACGCCGACAGTGTTGAAAGCTTGTCCTTGATGAGCGGGGCATTTCCGGCGAAATACGGAGACCGCACCGGAGGAATTCTGGATATCGAGACCCGGGACGGCAACCGGGTGAAGCCCACCGGTCGTTTCACCGGAAGTTTGAGTGGACTGTCAGGAGTGGTAGACGGTCCTTTCGCGAGTGGGCGCGGATCCTATTTGATCGCCGGGCGCAAGAGTTACATCGGCTATCTCCTGCGTAAGATAAACGACGAAAATCATTTTACCAACAACCCACCGGTTCTTGGTTTTGCGGACGTTCAGGGAAAGGTGATCTACGATCTAACCGAACGGAATCAGGTTGGATTCTCCCTGATCGCGGGGAAGTTTACCTTCGACCGCAATCGTGATCGCGATTTGCTGGGACCCGATACAGTTTTTCGCGGCACGTCTCGAAACCTTCTCTTCAATGCCTATTGGAGCTATACCCCAAACCCTCGGCTCTTATGGCAAACGCGTTTCTTCGGACTGCGGACAAACTTCAAAAACACGAACAACCAGGACCTCAATATCCTGGATGGGAAGCGCACGCAATACGGAGCGCGCAGCGATGTTAACTTCACCACTCAGTCCAGACATCGGATTGAGACCGGCGTGTACATACGCTCGCTAAAAGAGAGAAGTGTCAGCGAGTTCTTAAACTTTTCTACCGGAAAACTCGACATCTTCAACCTGCTCAACCACCAGGGCACGGAAGCTTCTTTTTACGCGCAGGATACCTGGACCAACGAAAGCCTCGGGCTGAGCCTGACCGGCGGTGGTCGCGTGGAGCATAGCAGTTCAACTGGAGAGACGTTATTCTCGCCGCGCGGATCTCTCACCTGGGCCATTGATGATGATTGGAAAGTTCGGGCGGCAGCTGGACAGTATTTTCAGTTTCCCGACTTCCCGCAGATGTTTGGCAGGCTCGGGAATCCTGCTCTGAAGGCAGCGCGGTCGACTCATTACAACGCCAGCATCGAGCGGCGCTTTGGTGATCGAATCCGCTTCCTCGCGGAGGTCTATGACCGTGAAGACGATAACCTTTTCTTTGGTCTCTCCGAGCCCAGACTTCTCGGTAATGTCGCGACGTTCGATTTCTTCCCCATCCAGAATTCTCTACGCGGGCACGCCCGTGGACTTGAGTTAACGTTGCAGCGACGCAGCGCCAACAAGCTTACTGGTTGGATTTCATATGCTTACTCGCGCACCAAACTCCATGATTCGCAGACCGGCTTAACCTTTATTAGCGATACAGATCAACGCCATACAGTGAACGTCTATGGCAGTTATCGCTTTACCGAGACATGGAATCTAAGCAGCGAGTGGCGCTACGGAAGTGGACAGCCGGTGCCCGGTTTCTTT
Organism: Pyrinomonadaceae bacterium; assembly: GCA_031396065.1. GTDB lineage: Bacteria > Acidobacteriota > Blastocatellia > Pyrinomonadales > Pyrinomonadaceae > PSRF01. The sequence goes on from JANNJZ010000503.1 coordinate 52,166, forward strand.
CGCCAGGCCGGCAACCAGATCGGACAGGGATACTTCCTCTCAAACGAACGAAACGCTACCAGGTTGCCGGCTTATAGCCGCCTGGACTTCCGCCTGAATAAAGCTTTCCTATTCAAGAACTGGAAGCTTACCCTCAACGGCGAACTCATAAACGCACTCAACCGCGAAAACCTGCGTTATGCAGGATTTGATTACTTCGATTTCAGTGGTCGCGTCTACGGACAGCTCGACCGCGTTCTGCCGAGACTCCCTTCCGCCGGGATCGTTGTTGAGTTCTAGGTCAGCAGTTCAGCGCTTTGCTGCGCGGCCAAATGAGTTTGTATTCCAAGTCCGCGTTTAGCGGACGATTGACAATAGCCCAGCGATTCATCGCTGGGATCGGGAACAATTCGGGACTAAGTCCGTGAGCGGACGACTGACGTAGGTAGATATCCGGGCCCGCCCATTTCATCCGTCCGCTGCACGGACTGCTTCCTTTCGAGTCTTGTCCCAGCAGTGAACTGCTGGGCTACTATCATTCGTCCGCTGCGGACTAAATCACCATGTTGGTCTGAGCCTTCTCCCCCCCCCATCTCCTAAAGAATTAGTTGACAGGTTTTGCGAGGCAGGTTTATAGTCCTAAAAACTTAGGAGCTAACCTGAATGGCGCGACCAAAAAGCGAACATCTGACACCACTCGAACTCGAGATCATGCACGTACTCTGGGAGACTGGAGCGGCCAACGTCCAGAGCGTGCAGCAGCATCTCGCCCGGGAGTTGGCGTATACCACGGTGCAGACAATGCTCAACATCCTTCAGCGCAAGGGCAGAGTGAAGCGAACCTTGAAGGACCGTGCCTATTTTTATGAGCCAGTGGTAAGCCGCAGCCAGGTTCTGGGACAGCACATGAGCGACATCGTCGAGCGTTTGTTTGGCGGTTCAGCAGAAAATCTGGTGATGAGCCTGGTCGAGACAAAACACCTTACCCGCAAGAAGCTGGAACGCCTGCACAAGTTACTCGACGAAGCCGCGGACCCGAAGAAATGAAAATCCTGGCCCAACTGATGCTGACGATACTGCTGAATGCCTCCTGGCAAATCGCAGTCGTCACTTTACTCGCCGGCTGTTGTAGTTGGCTGCTGCGCGAGACTGCCGCATGGTGTCGCCACACGGTTTGGGTAGCAGCGATTGTCATATCGTTATGCTTGCCCTTCATTAGTGTTCTGAATGCAATCAGGTTCTCACGAATCACAAATCAGACGGTCACCCAAATCGATCTCGGCCCAAGCCTTGCCCATCCGTTGAGTGCAAGGGAGGTTGATGCAGCAGGTCCGATTCTAGAGACTGATCGGACATCGGCATTGGAGTCTGCGCAGGAAAGAGGAGGGAGTTCGCCAATCAGTTTGAACCGGAATTTGGCGGCTGTATTACTGGTCTGGTACGCACTATTCCTTTTGTATCGTGGCTTCAACCTGTTCCGGGCGTGGCGGAGAACCGCAACCATCATGCGCTCGGTTGGAGCCGGGCAAATTCCCACCCGTGCGACAGAAATCATCGCGAAATGCCAAAGAGCAATTGGAGTCACCCGCGTCCGCGTAGTCAGCTCAGCGTCGGTCCCGGTGCCCATCACCGCCGGACTTTTCAACCCGCTGATTATCCTGCCGGAACGGTTGTTGAGAGATGCTGACGACGAAATTTTGTTGGCAGCGGTTGGTCATGAGTTGGTCCACGTAGCCAGGCGTGACTACCTGCTGAATCTTGTTTACGAACTTATCTATCTCCCCTTGTCCTTTCATCCTGCGGCAGCACTGTTGCGACGTCGGATCAAACAGACGCGTGAACTCTGCTGCGACGAGTTAGTTGCCAGGAAGCTGTTGGCGCCGGAGGTCTACGCGCGTTCTCTGGTGCGATTCATCGGCTCGGTACCGCTCGCAGGACGTTTGGCTCCGGACACAACCATCGGTATCACTGATGCCGACATATTGGAGGTACGTATCATGTCATTGCTTCACACTTCAAAGCTCAGCACTCGTCGAAACATTTTTTTGTTATGCGCAGCTTGCTTGCTGCTGGCCGCGCCATGCCCAGCCGCGGCGGCGTGTGCGTTGCAGTTCGATATTGACAGTCCGGGGACTGCGGTTGCTCAGAAGCAGGATCAGGATAAAGAGGCTGCGCGCAGGCTGGAACGCGCCCGTGAAGAGTTGCAGCGTGCACATGAAAACTTGCAACGGAGAGAGCATGAGCTCACCGAGAAACTGCGAAAGAATCCGAACCCTCAAGGCGAGGAGCTTGAAGCGGTGCGTCGGATGGAGAAAGACTTGGAGGAAGCCAGCGCGAAACTTAGCCAGGCACACCTGAAAGAAACAGAAGAAGGGCTGCAGCAGCTCAACGCCCGATTCGCCCAGCTCGCCACCACCTATCCGGGTGACGAAGCCAAAATGCGAGAAGCCAAAGAATTATTCGAACGATTGCAACAATCTCTTCCAGAGCAAGAAGCCCGGTCCAGAGAAATTCGAGAACAATGGGCGATGATTGAGAAGCAGACTCCGAGCGCTGCGCAGATGGAGGAGTACCTGACGATAGTACGACGTGCGCACGAGGAACTCGCGCAGCAACAGGAAGGAATGACCCAGGAGAAGCGCGAGAAGATAGAAGAGAAGATGAAGCTCAAAGAGCGAAGGTCGGCCGATAGTGAGGAGTATCGCAAGGAACTCGAAAAGGCTGCGATCGAGGACAATGAGGTCCGGTCCAAATTCAAGGATAAGTTGTACGAGAAAATGATTCGCAAGGACATGGACGGGCAGATTCGCAAGAAAATGGAGATTGAAGGCGGCTGGGCTCGAGAACAAGCTTCCATGGCGCAACAGGCAACCATGTCGATGGATCGGGCGATACAGATCGCAGTCAGTCAGCATCCCGGCAAAGTCTTGTCGTGTAACCTGGGCAGGCAGAAGGATGGCGATGTCTACTACCGTCTGGTGATTATCGGTGAAGCCGACAAGAGCCCGGCTAAGCATGTCTGGGTTAGCGCCACCGACGGCCGGATCATCAAAACGGAACACGAATAGACGCCGTCATTCAAAGGCAATGCTGACGGAGGTGGACGGTGAAAAGGTTGTTGCTGCTAATTGGTTTTGGAATGGCACTCGGTGCCGGAGCGGCGTCGGTCGCCCAATCCCAGGGCGACCACTCGCCAGGTCTTCAGGCCGAGCGTAAGTCAAAAACCAAGAACGATCGGACTGTCGTACAAGATAAATCGAAGCCGGTGCGCAAGGCGATCGAGGAGTGGTACGGACGTAACATTGCGGCGTTCAAGGCGAAGGATGTGGCGGCGGTCATGGCTTTACGCACCGCCGACTTTCAAACAACCACGCCGGACGGCAAAGTAAACACTCGATCCGACATGGAGGCGTATCCACAACGCTTTCTTGGGAGGATAGACCAGTTCATTTCTCTGGACTTCGGGATTGGAACGATTGAAGTTGAGGGTGCCCTGGCGAGTGCCGATGTAACTCAGGCGACAGTTCGGTTGCAACGCCTGCCGGATGGAAGCTTGCATAAGGTTGAAGCGCGTGCCGTTCAGCGCGAGACCTGGCAGAAAACTTCAGAAGGCTGGAAATTGCACCGAGTAGAAAGTGTCCGGAGCGAGGGTGTGTTGGTCGACGACAAACCTTATCAACCCACTCCATAAGGTCGGAGATCTCGCTCCGGCAGTCCAAAGAAAGAAGGTGGCGCATGTGGCCACCTTCTCTGTTTGCTGAGGTAATGGGATTGGTGCCAGGAGTTGTCGTGTGTAGAATGGGCGTCAACAAAACAAATCAGGAGGATAGGCTATGTCAGACGAGACAAAAGAACCACGGATCAAGATCGAGAACTTACCGGAGCAGGAGGAAGAGTTAACAACCGAACAGGTAAAGGCCGTCAAAGGCGGGGCTTGGCCGCAAAAAGTGGAAATTGGGGGATTGAAGGCCGGAGCCTCCGAAGTCATCATGGAAACGGTGAATACGACCTGCCAGAATCATTCTAAAAAGCCTTAAGTATCGGATTACCTGGAGTCGGTGCTTTTGGTAAGCAAGTTCTCGATCCACCCTTGGCGGGTAGCATCGTTATTCTGTGAAACGAGGCTGCCGATAGATCTTTGTGATTGATCGGTTTGTCAAAGAGTGGATCATGCATCCCGCCTTGATACTTCGGGCTAAATAGTGCATAGTGACGCACGGTTAATCCTTCTCTCGCGCATCGACGGTGATGCGCCCCGCGCATAAGACATCTTAGCGCTGGCGTTTTGGATAGTTCGAGAGCAGGCTGATTTCAACTTCAGAAGCCGCTCCTTAGAGCATCCGAAAACCGGCCCTTCGCTCCTACCGTTCGACCGAAGCCAATCCGATTCGCAGCTTCTTTT
>JANNJZ010000244.1:0-16756 GCA_031396065.1 Pyrinomonadaceae bacterium
TAAGTTGGTATATCTATCTGCTCGGCGGAATCATCACCATCTACGCTCTGCTCGCCGGCGGCGTAGATACTGGTTGGACGTTTTACGCGCCCTATAGCACCACGTTTTCCAACTCCTATGTGATCGCGACCGGCCTCGGCATCTTTGTCAGCGGCTTCTCCTCAATTCTGACCGGACTGAACTTCATCGTAACGATTCACACGATGCGGGCCCCGGGGATGACCTGGTTCCGGCTGCCGCTCTTTATCTGGGCACACTATGCGACCTCGCTGGTAATGATCCTGGGCACGCCGGTGGTGGCGATCACCATTCTGCTCCTGGCTTTTGAACGACTGACGCACGTGGGAATTTTCGATCCTGCCACGGGAGGAGATCCGGTACTGTTCCAACACCTCTTCTGGTTCTATTCTCACCCGGCCGTTTACATCATGGTCCTGCCCAGCATGGGTGTAGTCAGCGAACTGATTGCCAACTTTTCGCGCAAGAATATTTTCGGTTATAAGTTTGTCGCGTTTTCCAGTTTGGCTATAGCGGTCTTCGGTTTCCTGGTTTGGGGACACCATCTGTTTGTTGCCAGCCAGTCAGTTTATGCGGGATTGGTCTTTTCGTTCCTCAGTTTCGCGGTCGCGATTCCTTCAGCAATCAAAGTGTTTAACTGGACGGCGACGCTCTACAAAGGATCCATCTCGTACGACACACCCATGCTCTACGCGCTGGGATTTATTGGATTGTTTACGGTCGGTGGGATGACCGGGCTTTTCCTGGCTGCGCTGGCCATCGACGTCCACGTTAGTGATACCTACTTCATCGTGGCCCACTTCCATTACATCATGGTTGGCGGTGCCCTCTTTGGTTACCTCGGCGGCCTCCATTACTGGTGGCCCAAAATCAGCGGGCGGATGTATCCCGAAGGTTGGGGCAGATTTTCGGCCCTCGTGATATTCGTTGGATTCAACCTGACTTTCCTGCCGCAGTTTGTAGCCGGCTACCTGGGTATGCCACGACGCTACCATGCGTATCCGCCGGAGTTTCAGGTCTTTAATGTGCTTTCATCCGCGGGCGCCTCGATTCTGGGAGTGGGTCTCTTAATACCGTTGATTTATCTCGTCTGGTCAATGCGTTATGGCAAACGCGCTGAGGCGAATCCCTGGCATCTGCCCGGACTGGAATGGCGAACCCCATCGCCGCCGCCAACCGAGAATTTCCTGGCGACTCCCATCGTTACCTGGGAGGCGTATGAGTTTGCGCCGCCGGAAGAGACTCAAGTGGTTGGGCTTCGGAAGGAAGCAACATTAGAGGATGCGGACGTGATAATTGACGATAAGCCCTTGAATCAGTAGGCAGAAGGCAGAAAGCAGTAGGCAGAAGGCAGAAGGCAGTAGGCGAATCGAGAATGAGATCTCATGTCTCAGATTTGAGATCTCAGATCTCAGATTGTTTGAGTCTTAATGGAGAAGAACTTGGCAGAAGGCATAACAGCAGAACATGAACACGGCCATCCGGCGCTGCAGCACCATTTTGAAAATATGGAGCAGCAGCGCGAAGCGGGTACGTTGGGCATGTGGGTTTTCCTGGTCACCGAGATCATGTTCTTCGGGGGCATGTTCCTCTCCTATACGCTTTACCGGACAAAGTATCCTGAAGCATTTGCCTCGGCCAGCAATCACCTCGACCTGACGCTCGGCGCAGTCAATACAGTCGTCCTGATTCTTAGTAGTTTGACAATGGCCCTGGCGGTATACAGCGCACAGACCGGCAAGCGTCGCAACCTGATTATCTGCCTAACGCTGACCATCGTACTTGGTTTGGGATTCCTGGGAATCAAGGCGGTCGAATATAATCAGAAGTACGTCGATCACTTAATCCCCGGACAGTTGATGCCCGGGAACCCTTTCAATCCAGCCGTGCAGGAGCACGGGACTCCATACGATAAACATAAGCTGCATCTCCTTCCGGGAGCGACCGTCAAAAATGTCGAGATGTTCTATTGGATCTACTTCATCATGACCGGCATGCACGCAGTCCACATGATTATCGGAATTGGGATAATGTTGGTCCTGCTTTATGCGGCATGGAAAGGGAAATACGGACCCGAGTATCACGCCCCGGTCGAGATCTCTGGGTTATATTGGCACTTCGTTGACATCATCTGGATTTTCCTGTTTCCACTGCTCTATCTGTTGGGCAGGCATCTGGAACATGGGGGATAGTGGCGCACGATTTGATCTGAAGGAGCGCATCGTTTAGAAAGCAGACTTGTCTGCCTCGCGCGACGGGAGCAACAGCCACGCTTGTCCGGTTGCCCGGCTGGGGACTCCGGCAAGTGCTCTTTCTAAACAGAGACTCTGAGGTCAACTCAGACAAAAAGTTAGTCCTACGACAATGAGCGAACACATCGTTTCAATCAGAGTTTACTTGTTGATCTTTCTCGCCTTGATGGTGGGCACGGCGCTGACCGTGTGGGCGGGCCTTCAGGATTTTCCGGGACAATTGAATGTGATCGTGGCGCTGACGATTGCCGTTATTAAGGCCACTCTGGTCGTGCTCTACTTCATGCACGTTCGCTACAGCTCGCGGTTAATCTGGGTGGTCTTCGCGTCAGCACTCTTCTGGCTGGGAATTCTCTTCGCCTTAACTTTCAGCGATTACTGGACCCGAGCCTGGCTACCGATTAACTAAATCAGCATCGGTGCCTGAACGGCTGCAGTTGGGCTTTACCCTCCGTTTAGAGGTGGGCGACCGCCCACCGGCTCAACCTGGAGATAATAATCCAACGTTTCTCAATCATCGAACGCCATCTGGCGTAGCTGAATAATTTGACCATCGCGGCACGGTGGGCGGTGCCCACCTCAAAACGAACCTGGTCGATAGCTCAGCGTTCATCCCGGGCTCCCGCCTGATACAGCTTCATGTCTTTAACGATGATCAGTCCGTGACAAACCGGGCATTCCAATCTGATGGTGGCATCCGTAGTCTTAATCGGCTCTCCGCAATGAGGGCAGGGTCCATTCACATTGCTCTGCTTAAACTGATCGCGCATCATAAAAAGCGGCACCGCCAGACCGGCGAGCAGCAGCGGGATGCCGAAGACCATCCCTAAGATCGTGCCCTCGCCCAAGGTCAGGCTTATAACCAATCCGGCAATGAAAAGGACCAATCCGAGAGTAATGGCGAAAGAAAAGCTGTAAGCGCTATCAAACGTTTTTGCTGGTTTGGCGTTAGCTGGTTCTTCAGTACTCATCTGAGGTGTTCTCCAGTTCGGGGTTTTAGTAAGTGGACTTTTACTCGCCTGGTTGATTCTTGTCAACGCGTAACCCAGTCCAAAGTCCAATGTCCAAAGTCCGCAAGCTTTCGCACAACTGACTTTGGACGACGGTGTCCTGGTTTGAAGTTAACTATCTCCGGCAACCTCTGTGTTCTCTGTGCCTCTGTGGTGAGTAATCGGCGGTAAAAAGCCACCACAGAGTCACAGAGAACACAGAGGGTGCACAGAGAAACCGACATTAGAATACTATCCCTTGGACCTTGCACTTTGGACATTGGACTGCGCATCGTTATAATCACCGTTTCCTATCATGACTACAAAAACTGACGCAATCACCCAAACCCCCTTCGAGAATTGGCTACACCAACACGGCGAAGAAGCCTGGGCAGCTACCCTGACCACACTCCTGCGCTCGATCCATGAAGTAGACAAGAACGCCACCCAGATTTGGTTTGCGTTCTATCCCGTTTCATTGTTTCAGGCTTTTCAACAAGCCGACGACACTGAGCTGCTGGCGCAGCAACTGCTGATGAAGGGTGTTTATCCGCTCAAGGATCAAGTCGATTCATCGCACAAATTCCTCTACGGTCATCGCAACTGGCCGGAGGTGAAAAAAGCTGTCGAGACATTCGCAGCTAATTACCAGGCTTCCGACAGCTCGCTTTCAGATCAAATTCTGAAGGTTGCCGGGGAGGTGTCGCGGGCCGCGGGGGCTGATCAGGGATTGCTGGTTGGTATCACCGCCATCGCTTTCATGACCCTACAGCAAGCAGGGCTGGAGGCGTTTGGGAATGCCAAAGGCGAGATGCTGCTTGACCGCAAAGTTGCGAAGCGATCAGCAGAGCAGGTGCTCCGCGACCGAGCGGTGGATGACGGCCAGGGGTTTCTTGGTTTTCTCCGGACGATCGATAAGAAGTGGACCATCACCTACGATGAAGCGGATGAACGTGCCCATTATAAGATGAACCATGATCAGGACATGGCCTGGGGCGCTGCCGACGATCGGACGCGCGACTGGCGCGAGATCGATCCGCGCCGGCCTGAAGGTCCCATCCCGGTTGAATGCCGTTCGGCATCGTGCGGTACCTGTTGGGTGGGAGTTCTCGGGGGAGCTGAAAAGCTTTCGGACGTGGCGGTGCGCGAAGGGAAACAGATTAAGGACTTTGGTTACATCGATACTACGGAACCCAAACCGCTCATCCGTTTGGCTTGCCAGGCTAAGGCCATGGGCGCTGTGTCCATCGTCATTCCGCCATGGAATGGTGTGTTTGGGAAGTATCTGCGGTCGCTGAAGGAAAAAGGTGAAAAAGGCATCGAGTAGTTCCTCGAATGTTTCGCCACTGCTGTTCGTCATCGCAGCGGCCGTGCTCTGGAGCACCGGCGGCCTCTTCATCAAATGGACCTCACTCTCCGGGCTTGAACTCTCCTTTGGCCGTTCGCTGCTGGCAGCGATCACAGTTGCGATCTTCACCAGGCACGAAGGCTTCGGACTAAATAAAGTCACCGCCCTGGCCTCAGTCCTCTACGCTGCGTTGTTGCTGCTTTTCGTGCTGGCAACGAAGGAGACCACCGCAGCCAACGCGATCTTCCTTCAGTACACAGCGCCGGTCTATCTGTTAATCCTCGAACCCCTGATCTACAAGGAAAAATTTCGCCGGCGGGATCTGATTGTGGTGGCCGTCTGCGTGATTGGCATGTCGCTGTTCTTTGTCGGCAAACTGCGGCCCGAGGACGTGACGGGGAATCTGTTAGCGCTGGCGTCGGGGTTTTGTTTTGCGTGTTACTTTCTACTACTGCGCCATTCGAAGTCGCGATCAGTGAATCGCGCTTCCTCCGTAATTTACGGAAACCTCCTGCTGGTGCTCGTCGCCGCTCCTGCCGGCTTGAGCGCGCTCCCGCATATGAACCTGCACGATGGCTTGAGTGTGCTCTACCTGGGCGTGGTTCAGATTGGTTTGGCCTATACGCTGTTTACCGTCGCGATGGCCCGCGGTGTTCGCTCACTCGACGCCGGCATCGTTGGCTATGTCGAACCGGTGCTGAATCCGGTCTGGGTGTTTTTAGTGCTGGGCGAGCGGCCCTCTTCGTGGGCGCTGGTTGGAGGTTCAATTATTGTGATCGCCGTCGTCTGCCACACGCTGGTGGAAGCGAAGTATGGACGCCGACCCGCCGAAGCGAATTGAACTATCCGGAGATTACGCAGATTACACCGATTCAAACCGAATCAAAGCAACTACCGTAAGGAATTCGACTGCTTAAGAAGGCAACTCTTAAAAGAATTCTTGCTTTATCGCTCACAACGCCTAAAACCGGCTTCACTGCCGCTATAAGTCTCACCTTCGGTAAGATACAGCCGCTCAGGATCAGATTCGAACCACGTAGCTTGCTGAGTCGCAAACTGCATTTGCCCCAACGGGGCTGCGGCCTCCAGCCCAGGGTTGCCGCGAACGCGGCTACCCTGGGTATTGGATTTCAGTAAGTCCAACCCCAAGGGGGTTGTGACCGCACCCAAGGAGTACCTCATGCCTCAATCTCTCTCTGCTGTTTACATTCATCTCGTGTTTTCCACTAAGCATCGGCAGCCGTTCCTCCGAGACGCAGTCCTAAGGAAAGACTTGCATTCATTCATGGGTGGGACCTCAAAGACTCTGGGGTGTCCGCCTCTCATCGTCGGGGGTGTTGAAGACCATATCCATTTGCTCGCGCGCTTTGGCAGAACAATCACGCAAGCAGAATGGGTGAAAGAACTGAAGCGTGTTTCGAACCTTTGGTTGAAGGAGGAAAGTGGGCTCACGAATTTCGACTGGCAAGCCGGCTATGCCGATTTTTCGGTCAGTCAATCAAACTTGGAGCAGGTGAAGATCTATACCGCGAACCAAGAGGAGCACCATCGAAAAATGAGCTTTCAGGATGAGGTTCGAGCGCTGTTGACCAAGCACGAGATGGAGTGGGATGAGCGCTACATATGGGATTGACGCAACCGCGTTGCGGTTGGGTTGATTCCATACTCACGACCCAGGGTAGCCGCTATGCGCGGCAACCCTGGGCTGGAGGCCGGAACCGCGTTGCGGTAAAAACAAACCAAGGATTGCGATTGTCATGGCAACCCCTGGTTATGTGATTCGACCAGGCTGCGGGCTCACCCACCGTCCGCACGTTGCTTAGCAGCGGCGGCCACGGCCCTCAGGCGTTCTACTTTTTGTTCGAAGGTTTCGCCCGGAACCGGCCCGGTGTCGCGAACGCCGCAATAAGTGGTTCGAAGCATCAATGTGCGATCGGCCTGGCCGGTTGGTTTATGTTCTCCCCCTGCGGTCGCCGGTTGAGTTGATCCCGCGACAGGTGGAGCTTCCGAAGCTCCGGCCTCAGATGAAGCGGGAGTCATCGCTGCCTCAAGCACCGTCGCTACCACAGGAGCATCAGGCGCCACTACCGCTGCAGATCCGCCCTCATCGGCACGCTGCTTCGCTCCCGCTGCCACTGCCTTGAGTCGCGCTACCTTCTGTTCAAAAGTCTCGCCGGCAACCGGGCCCGTATCCGTCACCCCCGCATAGGTGTACCGTTTCATTAGTTTGCGATCAGGCTCTGCTCCGGCTTTGGGCGCCGCAGATTTCTGCGTCGCCGCAGCTGCGGGTTTAGCAACGGCTGCTTGAACTGAGGGGGAGGCTGGCGCCGCTTTCGCCGCGGGCGGTGCGGCCGCTGGCGGCGTATGGCCAGTGGTTTCCATGATGAACACGCCCCGTGCGTCCTTCTTGATCACCGGCAACGTGCCGCCGGCGGCTTGGAGCAAAGCTGATAGCTCTGCTTCCACAAACCTGCTTTGTTTTTGTGGATCGCGCACGTGTCCCAGGGGTGGTCCCATATAGAATGTGCCGCAAGTTTGACACTTGAAAAGCACATCATCTCCCCGCAGATGAACCTCGGCGGCTTCTCCGGCGGTGCGCAGTTGCTTAAGGTGCCCGTTGCAGAGTTTCCCCTTCGCGTTCTTCTCATTGCACACAGTCTGCGCGTTGGTGATCCGTTTTGGTACCGGTGCGGTGACTGGAGTCGTGGCAGCCTGTTCGCTTGATTGTGCTTCGGAAGAAGTTGTCATAGCTACTGGTTAACTTTCCGGCGGACTGATTAATTGGATTGCAACGCAAATCTTACAGAGTCGATCAAATGCGCGTCAATGAAGAATGGACTCGATGGTAGTGATTGACGATCAAAACCTGAATACGCGCTCGGTTCTGTAAAAGCCAATTGAAGCGTCTTCAAACTCAACCTGACTCCTACCGAGCAGTGTTGCAGGTTGCACTCTGAACGGTCTTTGTTATGCTGCTTCAACATGCTAAACGACTTACTCGGCGCTATCTGGCGACGCAGCCCGCGAATACTTAAGCGCTGGACCATGCGATTAAGTAACACCGGGTTTGCCGTGACGGCTGGGGCGGTTATCACCGACGAGGGCGGCCGCGTGTTACTACTCAAACACCGCTTTCGTCCTGGTTCAGGATGGGGAATGCCTGGCGGGTTCATGCAGGCAGGCGAACAACCAGAAGAGACACTGCGCCGGGAGTTGCGCGAAGAGGTGGGGCTCGAAGTTGAAAAAGTGCAACTGTTTAGTACGCGTGCCTACAAGGTGCCGAGTCAGGTCGAGATTGTATTTACCGCCAGGGCTGTTGGAGACACCAGCGAACTCAATTTTGAGATTCAAAAAGCAGGCTGGTTCTTTCTGAATGAATTACCTGCGGAGCTGCCGCATGATCAGGTGCAAATGATAAAACGCGCTCTCCATGATGGAGCGCGGCCACAGGATTGATGTATGCTAAGCCGCGTAAAAAAGTAATGAGTGACGAGTAATGAGTGATGAGTTAGGAATCAGAACTACGCCTTCCTTTTTCACTCATCACTCATTACTCATTACTCATCACTTAATGAGGTGGAGAAGAACATGCTAGATCTGATTCCGTCGTCCGAGACTGTAATGGAAATGCTCAAGCGCACCGGCGCTTTTCGCGAAGGCCACTTCGTATATCCCAACGGAAAGCATTCACCGCATTATTTCCAGATGCCGCTGGCCTTTCGTTATTACGACACCGCGCGGGTCTTGGCGGTAGGCTTGAGCAGAAAATTTCGTGTGGATCGGGACATATCGAGCCAACTCCCAAAGGTGGCGATTATCAGTCCCAGTTCGGGAGGCATTCCCGTCGCTTTTGGTGTGCGCGATGCGCTGAGTGCGGAGCAGATCTACTGGGCTGAGCAGGAAGGCGGCAAGCGAATGTTTCGCCAGTACATAAACAAAGGCGAAGTGAATCCCTGCATTATTGTCGACGACATAATCAGAAGCGGTCAGGCAATCGAAGAGACGGTGGCGCGGGTGGAGGAGTTGGGTGCTAAAGTGATCGGGTGCGGCGCCATCGTTCGCTTCAGTTCAGCGCCAACCACGATTAACAACGTACCCATCAGATCACTGGTTGAGTTTGACGCTCACATGTACGACACCGGCGATGCCTGTAGTGATTGCTCCAAGGACGCGCCGCCTGAGCATGTTCGGTTCTAGAAGGCAGAAAGCAGAAGGCAGAAGGCAGAAGGCAGAAAGCAGAAGGCAGAAAGCAGAAAGCAGAAGGCAGAACTCCCTAAGGGTTGCTCGATGGTGCGAAGCGTTTGGGGTTGGACATCATTCCCGACAACATGCGGCCCACTTCTTCATAGCCGCCAGTTAAACGGTCATAGTTTTCTTTAGTCATGTAGCCGCAGTCCAAAGCGAAATCAAGCCAAACCTGTGTCTCGGTTGCCTCGCCATCACAATCCGTTAACTTGTTGACGAGCATATTTGGGTATCGCCTCTTGCGGAACCCTTCCGCTAAGTTGGCGGCAACGCTACGCGAAGAACGACGTATCTGATCTGTCAGCGAGTAGACTTCCTCTCTGGGAAAGCGCTTTGAGAGGTGGTAGATTTCCATAGCGAGTCGATAGGCTAGTTGAAATACTTTTAGATCTCGATGACCGCGAAACATGTGAGACTCCTTTCATATCAATAACTCCATGGTTAAGCGGCTTGGGTGTGATTCAACGTGTTTTGTTTTCTGCCTTCTGCTTTTTGCCTACTGCCTTCTATTGTTTTCTCTCTCTCCCCCTTCGCTAGATTTCGTGTCGATTTTCCAACGCCTTGTCCATCGTGACCTCGTCTACGTATTCCAGATCACTTCCCACCGGCATTCCCATCGCAATTCGTGTCACGCGCAGGCCGAGCGGTTTTAGTAAGCGGCTGATGTAATTCGCCGTAGCCTCGCCTTCGGTGGTGGGGTTCGTGGCCAGAATCACTTCACTCACCTCCACGCCATCGTTGTTTTCAGGCTTGAAACGCGGCAGCAGATTCGCCAGGCGAAGTTCGTTTGGACCAATGTGGCGGATGGGCGAGAGGCTTCCATGAAGTACGTGGTAGACGCCTTTGAAGCTCCGAGTTTTTTCCACCGCCACCATGCTGTGAGGTTCTTCAACTACACAAATCACCGAGTGGTCGCGTGAAGTTGAAGCGCAGATTCGACAAGGATCGACGTCCGTTAGGTTGTTACATACCGAGCAAAGAACTATGCGGAGTTTTACTTCGCGGATTGCGGTAATCAGACGTTCGAGTTCAATTTCCGGCGTGCGCATAATGTGAAACGCCAGCCGCTGCGCAGACTTGTGTCCGATGCTTGGCAGACGTTTCAGTTCGTCGATTAGTTTTGTGACGGGCTCGGCGTATTCTAACATTGTCAGACGCGGTACTTAGGCCTTTGTACTTTGTAACGTGCTCTCTCTGAGCGCTCGAACGCCATCAGACTGGTCGAAGCCCGATGTGGAAATTCAAAGAACAAAGTACCAAGCACTAAGTTCCTCTTGGTGGGCGGTTATCCAAACAATCCGCCCAAGCCCGGCGGCAGCATCCCCCCAAGCTTGCCCTTCATTGCTTCATCAACTTTGCGGTTTGCTTCGTTGATGGCGGCGAGGATCATATCTTGAAGCATTTCGACGTCACCCTCTTTGACGGCTTCCGGGTCGATCTTCAACGAAACGATTTCGTGATTACCTTTCATCTCCACCGTCACGACCCCACCACCGGCTGAAGCTTCAGTGCGCAGTTCCTCCATCTCTTGCTGCATCTTCTCCTGCATTACCTGCGCCTGCTTCATCATTTGCTGAATGTTAAATCCGCCAGGAAATTTCATCTCGCGCACCTCTCCCTCAGTGTTTAGTTGTTCTTGATCGCGTTCGAAGCATCGTAACTTTCCTTACCAGCGAATGCAACGAGGCGGCCAAAGCCGATTAGAGCGCCAATAAGTCATTTAGGTCCTGGTAGTCGCTACCACGGACGGCCCGGCATCTGCTATAAGCTCTGCAGATGACCAATCCCGAACCACCACAAACCGAGACGACCGAACGCAGTCTTAGTGCCGAAATCAAACTCTATTACGACCTGCAAAAACCTGCGGAGCTGCCGGCGCCGCTGCTGATTGCTTTGCACGGCTATGGGGCAAACAAACGGCAGATGGGCCGCGAGGCGAAAGCGATGGCGCCGGAGAATTTCGCCATCGCTTCGCTACAGGGTTTTCATCAACACTTGAAGGAACCTAAAGAAGCGGGTGGTCCTCTGCGTTTTGGCTTTGGTTGGCTCACAAACTTTCATCCGGAAGATTCGGTGGCGGTTCATCATCGAGCCTTGCTTGAGTTGATGCAGACACTCAGCCGCGAAGGCGTGGCGGATCCGGCGCGAATTTTTTTAGTTGGTTTCTCTCAGACCTGCGCGCTTAACTACCGCTTCGCCTTTTCTCATCCAGACCAGCTTCGCGGGGTTATTGGAATCTGTGGCGGCCTTCCGGGAGATTGGGAAACCAGCGAAACCTACCAGCCCACTAAGGCTGCGGTCTTTCACCTGACTGGAACCCGCGATGAATACTATCCGCCGGCCCGCGTGGCAGACTATGAAGAACGATTGCGACTGCGCGCTCAAAATTTAGAGTTTGGAAGCTATGACGCGGCGCATGAATTCGTGCCGTCGATGCGCGAAGACATCATGGCTTGGTTGGAGAAGCATGCAGCATAAGCGAACAGGATCTACTGACACGGCTCCGCGGCGCTGCCTCTCAGCGTTGTGCCTGATGCTGATCTTCCTGGCGGGCTGTCAGCGTTATGAGACCCGCGCCAGGGTTACCGTAATCCCGCCACCAACCGTCGCACAGCCGTTGCCGCAGAACGCTGCCCCTCAACTCAAGCAGTTGCTCGACGCAGCTATTGAACAGAGTAAGGTCACAACCGGGTACGATCCCGCCTGGGTGAAGATTGCTTACCCCAACGGTGATGTCCCAGCCGAGACCGGTGTTTGTTCTGATGTCATCGTCCGAGCTTTTCGCAAGGCAGGCATAGATTTACAGAAGGAAGTCCATGAAGACATGGCGCTTGCCTGGGCTGAGTATCCAAAGAAATGGGGCGCGAAGGGAACCGACACCAATATTGACCACCGCCGAGTCTTGAATCTCATGACCTGGTTCAATCGCCAGGGTAAATCTCTGCCTATCACCAATGATCGCGCGGACTATCTGCCCGGCGATGTGGTGGCCTGGGACCTCAAGGACGGCCTCGAGCATATCGGTATTCTCACGAACCTCTCATCTGAAGCAGACCAGCATTATCTGATTGTGCACAACATCGGCGCCGGCGCGAGGGTCGAAGACGTGCTACTGACGTGGAAGATCGTCGGGCACTATCGATACTTTTAGTCGAGATCAAATTGTATAGGACCAGTAAGTCATACAGACCCTATTTAAATGGAAGTGAAATGCTTGCCACCTGAGACGGGCGGCCTTTATAGTCTTCGCCGCTAGCCATCATCCGACCAAATCGATAGAGGACCGATGAAAACCAAATGGCATAATTCGTTCTCGGCCGCCCTCCTCCTTGTCGCGATCATCCCGCTTGCGGGGCAGGCCCAGCATTCAGCACAACCAAACAAGCGCGCAGGCAGAAGCATCGCTGCAATCCGCGCCGTGCTCTTCGCGCAGCGTGACGCCTGGAATCGCGGAGATGTTGAAGGCTACATGGCCGGCTATGTGCGGTCCGAAGGCACAGTGTTAGTTTCCGGCGACAACGTCACGCGCGGCTGGCAAACCGTTTTGGATCGCTACAAGAGAAACTACAACTCTCGCGAAAAGATGGGAACCTTAACTTTTTCCGATCTTGAGACCACGCTGATTGGGAACGACGCGGCCACTGTTCTGGGCCGTTGGCATCTGCAACGTGCCGGGGATGAACCGCACGGCAGATTCACCCTGATCTTCCGAAAGACAAGACAAGGGTGGAGGATTATTCACGATCATACTTCGTCAGCAAGTTAGTTCTTCACTCCCTTCGATTCTTTGATCGGCGTCACATAACCATGACGCAATCCGTTCGCGGCTCTGCCGCCTGATGTGTGGGAGGTCTCTGACCTCCCACTAGATCGACTCAGATTTTGGGGCCATGCCACATAGTTCTGGGCATAGCCCCAGAAATCCTAGAGGTACCTTCCGGGAGGTCTGAGACCTCGCGCACATCGGGCGGCAAAGCCGCGAAACGCAAAACCCGGTGATAGCGTGCCTACTCTGTCTAAAGGTCGGAAGCTGCGCCACAAGCTGCGTTTGGACTAGGATTCCGAACCCCCTTCAAAGGAGCCAGAAATGAGTAACATAAATACTGGACGCGTTCTATTGGGTGGTCTAGTTGCCGGACTCGTATTGAACATTGGCGAGGTTGTGCTGATGGATGTTTTGCTGGGCGTTCACATGAAGGAATTTCTGTCACGGCATAATTTTGCGGAACCTGGCACCAACTTCATGGTCGTAGCCGTGGGTCTGACTTTTGTTATGGGCATCGTTCTGGTGCTGGGATATGCCTGCATTAGAACTCGGCTGGGCGCAGGTCCAAAAACCGCGATCATTGCCGGGCTCTTCGGTTGGTTTGGCGTCTACGTTTACAGCGGAATCGTAAACAACGTCCTCTTCGGCACACCCACGGCCATGATAGCGGCGATAGTCGCGTTTGGCCTGGTTGAGTACGTCTTGGCCGCGCTTGCCGGCGCCTGGGTTTACAAAGAAGCGTAAGACTCGCGCGATCGACCTGGGTGAGAAAACTTGGCAAGCAAACTCGCCGTTATTAACTGTTCACAAATAGCAACCCTGGTCGGGCCGGCTCGTCCGCGGGTTGGCCCGGAGATGCGTGAGTTGTCGATCGTCGCAGATGGAGCGATGTTGGTTGCGGGCGGCGCAATCGAGCGAGTCGGATCGCGAGCGGAAATCGAGCCGCTCATCGAATCCAGTGGCGGTGATTGCGAAATCGTAGATGCGGGAGGTCGCATTGTCCTGCCGGGCTTTGTCGATGCACATACGCATCCCGTTTTTGCAGGTACCAGGGTCGCCGAGTTTGAAGAGCGGGCCGAGGGTGTTTCCTATCAGGAGATTGCCGCGCGCGGCGGAGGAATTCAATCGACGGTACGCGCGACCCGCGAGGCCAGCCTTGATGAGTTGGTCGTCGCGGGCAAGCGTTATGCTGATTGGTTCCTACGGACCGGTACCACGACGGTTGAAGCCAAATCCGGATACGGCCTCACGCCGGAAGATGAACTCAAGATTCTTCGCGCCATCAAGCAGCTAAATGCGGAAACCTCGCTTCGGTACGTCCCGACGTTTTTAGGGGCACACGACATTCCCCCTGAGTACAAGTCGCGGCGCGAAGAATACGTTTCGCTCCTGATTGAAGAGATGTTGCCGCGGGTCGCCGAAGAAAAACTCGCTGAGTATTGCGACATATTTTGCGAAGCAAAAGTTTTCACGACTGGTGAGTCGCGGAAGATCCTGTCAGCGGCGCGTTCGCAGGGCTTCGGTTTGCGCATCCACGCGGATCAATTGTCCCTATCAGGCGGAGCGGAATTGGCGGCCGAACTACATACGTCTACCGCCGACCATTTGGAACATGCCGACTCGAAGGGGATCGCGGCGCTCCGATCGGCAGGCGTTCAGCCAGTACTTTTGCCGGGGTCGGTTTATGCGCTCGGTTCAAATCGGTATCCGGCAGCTCGCGAGATGATCGCCGCCGGCCTCGCGGTAGTGTTGGCAACTGATTTCAATCCCGGCTCCTCGCCCACACCTTCAATGACCATGGTTCACTCCATCGCCTCGACCCATATGGGGATGACGCCAGCGGAGTCGATCACCGCGTCGACGATAAATGCGGCTTATTCGCTCAAGCGCGGTGAGCAAATTGGTTCGCTCGAGGCCGGCAAACTCGCCGACTTCGTAATTCATGACACGGATGACTATCGTGAACTGGCCTACTTCTTCGGCATCGAGCATCCGTGGAGAACCTACGCTGGTGGCGGAATGGTTTATGAAGCTCCTACTCGTTTGGCCTTAGTTGTGTCTTGATTCAAAAAGGAAGGTAGACGATCCATTCAGTCATATGAACTCAAAACTCTCTTCGTGGAAATTGGTGTACGTTCTGGATCACGTTTGACCCTCTGTTGAGCGTGCGATCCGTCACTTAAGTTTTCGTTAAAAATTTAATTGACGACCCAGCACTTGTAACTTATTATCCCCACAACACTGGAAAGGAGGTGATTGCAAATATATGAGTTTTTATCACAGTGAGGTGGCTGCGGCCTGACCTCTGAACCCAGAATTAACTCGTTAGGATAAGGTTCAGTAGTCTAACTGCTTGATGCTCCTCCTTTTCAGGAAGTGCATACAGTCAGCCTCAGGCCAATCCCAACAGTTCACCGGAAGCCGCTCACGCTCAAGCGTGGGCGGCTTCTCTATTTTAGTCGGCTCGCCGCAGCGCTTGGGGTAAGCTGGATCAATCTTCGGCCAGGGGCAATCTAGTGACAAGTAACAATCAATGACGAACAAGCGGGACGGAATACTCATTTACGCGGTGTTGTTGGTGGCAGCGTTTTCTTTTCGCGCCACGGTTGCACGTTTGTTGGCGAATGATGGGCCGGACGATGGCCGGGTTTACTCTCAGCTCGCGCGTAACCTGCTCGAACGACATGTGTATTCAGCTGAGGCCGAACCTCCCTACGTCCCTACGCTGATACGCCTACCGGGTTACCCACTCTTTATAGCGGGTGTCTATTCCGTCTTCGGCCACGGTGACGATATGGGCGTGCGCATAGTCCAGGCTCTCCTGGACACGGCGACCTGTGCGTTGATTGCCTTGATTGCTTTCCTCTGGGAACCCGATCAGAAATTCAAGCAGCGGAGTGCCATCGCGGCACTGGTGTTGGCCGCTATATGCCCTTTCACGGCGATTTACGTAGCCACGATTCTAACGGAAACTCCTACGACGTTTCTGGCGGTGGCGATGTGCATCACCGCTACGTTGGCGTTGCAGGCAACCAGCAATGGGAGGTTATTGCTGTTGTGGTCCGTAACCGGAGTTTTGGCCGGCATTGCAGTCCTGTTCCGCCCGGACAGCGCACTCTTTGCTTTAGCCATCGGCGTCACCCTGGTGGTGACAACCCTGCTGCGTTCCAGCGAAGGGAACTTAAACAAGAAACGAGAAGAAATCCTCTATAGATTTTCTCGGGCCTCCTACCTGGGTGCGGTGTTTTCGTTGGCGTTCTGCCTGGCTCTGGTTCCCTGGACGGTTCGAAACTTCCGCGTCTTTCATGTCTTTCAACCGCTGGCGCCGGCCCACTCGGAGATGCCCGGAGAGTTTGTGCCGCGCGGTTATTTGTCATGGGTGCGCACGTGGCTCGATGACGGAAGATATATTGGACCGGTGTTGTGGTCTCTGGACGCGTCACCAATTAAGCTCGGCGATATTCCCGAAATGGCCTTTGACTCCGCGGAAGAGAAGCTGAGAGTGGCTGCGTTGTTGGACCTCTATAACCACCCACCGGAACAGCTTGAGCCCTTTACGCTTGAGACCGAAACCGGGGAAGAGGACACTCCACTTCAAGATCAGCAGAATCAAAACTCGAATGAATCTGCCGAGGCTGGACTCCAGCCGTCGCCAGACGACCAGGGCGACGAAGTCGGCAAAGGTGACGAGGATGAAAATGGTGATGAGGCAAATTCCGTCGATGAAGACAGTGCTACCGATCAAGCGACAGATCAGGCCGTAGAGATGACGCCGGATATAGATGCGGGGTTTGCTCAGATCGCCAGGGAGCGAGTCGCGCGGCATCCGGTTCGTTATTACTTCGTGCTGCCGGTTAGGCGTGCGGCGTCTCTTTGGATCGATACTCACTCACAATATTATCCCTTTGAAGGTGAGCTGCTTCCGTTCTCGAATCTCGATTCCAACACCCATCAGCAATTCTGGCTGCCACTCTTCGCTATCCTCACGCTTGCTTACACATTACTAGGAGTCGGCGGCGGGTGGTTCTTGTGGCAACGCCGCGAATTTGAATCGCGGAAGTGGGTGCTCCTGGCTGGGCTGATGATCTTCTTGAGAATTGGGTTCTTCGGAATTTTTGAGAATCCCGAACCGCGTTAC
>JANNJZ010000506.1:0-9460 GCA_031396065.1 Pyrinomonadaceae bacterium
CTACCCCTGGATCTATAACCTGCACAACTACCCCGGTGAAATCAAACGGTGGCATACGCTTTATCAACAATACATCAGACTGAACGAGCCTACCCGAACCTATATCAATGATCAGTACAGCCGCCTGATATCGAACAAGGACAGAGTGCTGGGAGTACTGCTCCGGGGAACGGATTACATCCAAAGAAAGCCATATGGCCATCCGATTCAGCCCGATACGAACAGTGCGATTTCAAAATGCCTTGAAATCATGGAAAAACAAAACTGCAACAAGCTTTTTCTGGCAACAGAGGATTCCGGCTGTTTCAATGCCTTTTCCGAGGTGTTTAAGGACGATCTGATTACGACGAGTGAAAATATCCTCTATGAAAACACCAACGGCCAATTATTATCGGATATCCGCATAGGCCTGCATCGTGAAAGGTTTATTCGCGCGCTTGACTATCTGTCCAAAATAGTCATCCTGTCGCGATGCACCTGTCTCGCCGCCGGGCAAACCAGTGGCAGCGTCGGCGCCCTAATCATGTCGGAGGGGTTTGAATACAAATACCTATGGGACCTTGGGCGATACGGCCTTGAGGATACACTGCGTGTCTCATTCTTAAAATTTGCTGTCAAAACTTGGTTTCAGAGATTATTCAGATATCATCAATAACTAGTGCCCATCCAGAAACGATAAATGGCCTTGACACGACATCCTGCTGGTCATCAGTGAGATGCGGTCCAATGGGCAAGCTTAACACGCGATCTGCCACATCCTGCGCAGGTTGAAGCTGCGCCGCTTGTTTCGCAAAAGCTACGGAATATGCTTCCTGTGCTATGCGGAGCGAACGAGTAATGTATCAGGGTCTGGACTCCAGACTCCTCCAGAAACTGTTGAAGCTCATTGCGCCGATCAGTCTGTACCACAAACAGGGTTCAAGCGATTGAGCTGGAAGGAAGTGGCCGAAGGGCCGAAGTCTTTAAAACCAGTTGGGACACTGTCTTCAGGTCGGTGGAAATGGCGGTCAACTGGGGCATCGCACATCGTAACATCGACGGGATCACTGCCATTGGCATTGACGAGATCTGCTGGCGCAAACGCAAGGACAAGTTTATCAACCAAGTGTATCAGCTTGACCAGAGAAAAAGAAGGCTGCTTTGGATCGGCCCCGACCGTACTGCCAAAACTTTCAGGGAATTTTTCGACTGGCTTGGGACGGCAAGGTCTCGGCAATTGCGGTTTATTTGCAGTGACATGTGGAAACCCTACCTAGCTGCTTGATCTCGGCGGCGAGTACAGTTCCTTGTACCGTCTCCAGTTCGCCGATGATCCGGGGATGCTTCCGAGGTGAGAGGAGGAGGCAGAGTTGCTAATGTCATTGTTATTCTTTCTCTTGGCGTTCTCTTAGGTAACCCCGTAGTTTTGGTTTGGATATACCTGGAACGAAAAATCGACCAAGGAACAAAAATGATAATAAGAGAATATAATTTAGGCCGCTATGCTGTGCCGAGAGATGCACGTACTGGTATTTGTATTGATATCGGTGCCAACGTAGGATCATTCATCAACAAATATGCATCATTTTTTAAGCTGATCCATTATTACGAGCCACTGGAACAATGTTTTCGTATATGCCAAAATCTTCCATATAGCAATCTTGTTGGGTTTAATGAGGCTGTGTATCATACCAGCGACGAAAGGCTACCGATGATATTACATGCTAACCATGATAGTGGTTCATCTGCCTTGTCGACCGATGCTGTCAATAGTAATTGGTCGAAAAATGATGTGATTAATTTTGTTGATACTGTTGATTTGGCTCGTGTATTAGAACGAGCTGGTGGCTCTGTGGATTACATGAAGATCGATTGTGAGACAAGTGAGTATCATTTCCTTATCAATAAAGACCTCGCACCTATCAAGCACATTGGCATCGAACTCAGTTGGCAGTATGGGCAGGAACGTCATTCGGAGTTGGTGGATCACATTTTGAAGACGCATGACCATGTTACTGGCAACATCAATTGGTATTACGACAAAAACACCGAAGCATTATTCACCCGCAAGGGGACGGAGCAATCATTTTGGGATATTTTTCGGTTCTTTCGTAATAAAATTGAAAAGAAATAATGGATACTGATATCTCGGCGTTTATTTAGCATCCGGTGGCTGGACACCAGTCAAACGTTAAGGGAGAAGACAATGAAGCAATTCGTGAAACAGATCATCACGAAGATACCTTTTTATCATTTTTTACGTAACCAGAGGGTGAAGCGCAAAAACAACAAGGAACTGATTCTTTGGGAGAATGCGGGAAAGCCGGTGCCGCCGCCACATATAATCAAACAGCAAGTGCTTCGAGAGTATTCCAAAATATATGGCTCAAGGATTCTTGTTGAGACCGGTACGTATTTGGGAGACATGGTTGAAGCAATGAAAGCGGATTTTGACCGGATCTATTCTATCGAACTGGGTAAAGATCTCTACGGAAATGCCGCGTTACGCTTTAAGGCAGTGCAAAATGTGGTACTCATTCATGGCGATAGCGGGACTGAACTCGGCAATCTAATGAGCAGGATCGATCAACCGACCCTGTTTTGGCTTGATGGTCACTATTCCGCCGGAGTGACGGCCAAAGGGGAAAAAGATACCCCTATCTTTGAAGAACTGAGCTGCATACTCAACGCTTCAGATCTTGGTCATGTGATCATCATTGATGACGCACGTTGTTTTGGAACAGAGCCTACTTATCCCAGCATAGCCGAATTGACGGGATTTGTTAAAGCAAAGAGGCCCGGTGTGGACATCACTGTTCAATTTGACAGTATACGGATAACGCCCACGAAGCTACCCAGCTAACTTTCTCTTCTTGCTGTATCCTTGTATTTGCTGATGATTTCTTTGAATGTGGAATGATGTGTCGCTTGCCTCTACCCCTGTTGAGTGCGACTCTGAAACTTGTCGAGTCGCCGTTTAAGGAAATGTGTTTATGCCAACTGATCCCCTGCAGGTGCTTGTTGTCCGTGACGGACGCCCTGGGCACGAAAAACAGACACTGGGTATTGTGGCTGCTTTGGCGCGTCGTCGGACGGTCCGCCATGCTGAAATATTATTACAGCCTGGAATGTCGGCCCTGTTTACCGCTGCATCGGTCTTGATGAGACTACGGCTTGGGGTTCCAGATACCTTTTCCCCCGATGTGATCATTGGCACCGGTAGCCACACGCATCTGACCGTGCTGGCGCTGAAAAGCCGTCTGGGCGGTCGAGCCGTAACCTGCATGACTCCGGGGCGACTCCTGCGCGCTTGGTTCGATTTGTGTTTTGTTCCCAGGCACGACGAAATTGCGGAAGGCGGCAATATCATGCTGACGGATGGTCCGCCAGGACTGAATGTCAACCTTCGGCAACACGACCCGTCCCAAGGGCTGATTCTTGTGGGGGGAGTAGATGAGAAGAGCCATGTGTGGGACAATGCTGAAATGGCTCGTCGGGTAGCCTCCATGATTTCGCGATATCCTCATTTGTCATGGACGCTGACCACATCCCCCCGAACGCCTGCCGCTTTTCTGGATGCCTTCGGAAAGACCTCGGAAAAGATTTCTGTCCGGCTCCGTCCTTTTGGAGAAACGCCTCCGGGATGGCTGGAACAGGCGCTGAACCGCTCGAAATATGTCGCTGTCACGGAAGACAGCATGTCCATGATTTTTGAGGCGCTTTCGGCCGGATGCCGCGTAGGAACCATTCCGGTCGATTTTAAGAAAAACAATAAGTTCGTGCGATCTCTTGATGAGTTGAAAACCAGGAACCTCCTTGAGGTAGATTTTACCACCCGTGAATTAGGTGGGTCTGAGAGCGATTTTGACGTTGCCGGTCAGTGCGCTGCTGAAATGGAGAAAAGATGGTGGCCGAACGATTAACAATTCTGCAGGTGCTTCCCGAGCTCCAAGGTGGCGGCGTGGAACGGGGTACCCTGGAAGTGGCGAGGTTTCTTCACGACCAAGGGCATCACTCCCATGTGGTCTCCGCTGGAGGGCGGATGGTGGCCGCGCTCACCGAAAGCGGGTCCGTCCATCACCGCCTGCAGGTAGCCGGCAAGGATTTCCGGTCCCTCTGGAGCGTTATCGCCTTTCGACGTTTGCTGCTGAAGCTCAAACCGGATGTTGTGCATGTTCGTTCTCGGGTGCCGGGATGGGTCACGGAGTTAGCCTACAGGACCCTGCCCGCTGAAGATCGACCTGTCCGGGTCAGCACCTTTCACGGATTCTATTCAGTGAACCGGTATAGCGCAATCATGACCCAAGGGGCTAGAATCATTGCGGTATCGCACACCATTTCAGAGCACATCCAGTTGGCCTATGGCATTCCTGAAAGCCGCATTACCGTAATTCCGCGGGGTATCGATCCCATGGTATACGATCCGCAACGGATAACTCGCGTGGAGCGAGAGGCTCAGCGTCGCGTCTGGCAGATCACGGATCCGGATGTGCCGGTATTGCTTCTTCCCGGTCGTTTTACCCGACTCAAAGGCCATCTGCTGCTTCTTTTGGCTTTGGCCGAGCTGACCGACTTCCCTTGGGTGATGGTGTTTCTGGGGGACCATGCGGAGCATCCCGGTTATGCGGCGGAACTTCTCGATCTGGCCGGAAAGCTTGGCATCAGGGAGCGTTTGTTGACCCCGGGGCATACCGATGGGATGCCCTTGGCCTATGCTGCCGCAGATCTGGTGTTGAACACCTCTACCACGCCGGAGTCTTTTGGACGAACAGCGGTGGAGGCCATGGCCATGGGAAGGCCTGTGGTGGTTGCCGGTCACGGTGGCAGTATGGAAACCGTTCTGCACGACCAAGCCGGATGGCATTTTGCTCCGGGCGACAAGAACGATCTGGTACGGATCTTAAAAACGGCCTTTTCTGAGAAGGATCGGTGGTCTACTTCGCGCGTTCCAGCGTGGCGAGAGACTGACCGTTGCTGAAGCGTTGTCCAAGTACGGCGTCTATGCGCTCAGTCAAAGGGTGGGAGAACTGAAACGCGCAGGCTGGCCGATTGAATCGCGCATGGTCGAAGTGGCAAGCGGCGCCCGCGTGGCCGAATACTGGATGTCATTGCAGGAGGCAGCTTGAGAAGGGCAGCCAGAATCGACGTGAACCAGCCAGAAATCGTCCAGGCGCTACGCAAGGCCGGGGCAGTCGTGACCCCTATCCACACAATCGGGCAAGGCGTGGCAGACCTCCTGGTGAGCTACAGGCAGAAGTGGCTAGTGCTTGAGGTGAAGGACGGGGCCAAGCCGCCAAGTGCTAGGGAACTGACCACGGACGAGCGAACTTGGATCGGCGCCCAGCGCGCTCCCGTCTACATCGTCAATGGCGTTCTAGAAGCCCTGGCGGTCCTGCAAACGGTGAAGCCATGAAGTTTCACATGGAACATAACATTTCAAGGTATGGGCGACATACACGCTAAGCGTCTTGACTGGCGCCGCATCATCGACGACCTGAAGGA
Organism: Pyrinomonadaceae bacterium; assembly: GCA_031396065.1. GTDB lineage: Bacteria > Acidobacteriota > Blastocatellia > Pyrinomonadales > Pyrinomonadaceae > PSRF01. The sequence goes on from JANNJZ010000506.1 coordinate 5,482, forward strand.
ACGCGGCTGCACCGTTTATCAGGCCGCGAAGATCCTTGGCCGTCCTGAGACAACCGTCCAAAGCTGGCGACAAGATCATGAGCCTAGCTACTCAAACGGAGCATCCGTCCTGCTTCTTCACTCAAAGTTGTGCGGAGAGGAACTAACAAAGATTCGTTGCAACGAAGAAGTTGTTTATAGGCCAACAGGAAAACGTGCAGCATCCATTCCGACGACGCCGTAACGCCGTCTACTGCTCCTTGCACTATTTCGGCCTGGCGTTCGCTGGGTCTTTCTTTTCTAAGAACATAGGTTTCAACACGAATGGCTGAACGCGGCGGACAACCAGGCAACACGAACGCCACGAAGAATAAGCCTTATCGTGAAGCGCTGAATCGTGTTCTCGCGCAGCTGGAGATCAAGGACGAGTCAGGCAAAGTCATCGTGCCAGCAGGCCAAGCCCTGCGAGCGATGATCGAAGCGCAAGTGCGCATTGCAATCCTCAAGTCAGACACCACAGCGGCTCGTGACGTTGCCGACCGTCTCGACGGCAAGCCAGCGCAGCAGGTGCAGCTTGCTGGCCACGATGGAGAGGCGTTGGTGGTGAAGTTTGAAAGTGCGGACGAATCAGCGTGAAAGATCGTAGCGCCTATCACGCTGCATATCGTGCTGCTAGGCGCGAGAAGGCGGTCGCTTACGCAAGGAAATGGCGCAGCGAGAACAAGTGTAAAGAGCGCGCGATGACTGCAAAGTATCGCGCCGACAACAAGGCCGCCATCAAGCAACGTCAGCGTGAGTCTTATGCGAAGAACAGGGAGGCAAGGAAAGTTCTATCTGCTGCCTACAAGAAAGCCAATCGAGCAGCGTATCGCGTTTACCACCTGAATCGAAAGCGTCGTCTTGCTGGGAAGCTATCGCCTGGCATTGTCAATGAGTTGATGGATCGTCAGCGAGGTAGGTGCGTCTATTGCTGCGTGTCTCTATCGATCGGGTATCACGTTGACCATGTGATGCCTGCCGCGCTTGGCGGCACCAACACCGATGACAACGTTCAGTTGCTCTGCCCGCCGTGCAACATGTCGAAGCATGACAAGCATCCTGACGTATTTTGGGCGCTTATCTCTCCGGCGTTGCTGCGCAAGATAGAGCCTGACCCGAGGCACTTGGCGTGCGCTTAACGGAGCGCCAAAAGCAAGCGCGCGATGTTCTGAATGGCTCGGCGCGTCACATCTTGCTAGAGGGCGGATCTCGCAGTGGTAAGACGCGGCTGATGGTGCGGAACATTGTTGTTCGTGCCGCGAAAGCCCAGCATTCCAGGCATCTGATAACCAGGTTTCGCTTCAATCACTGCAAGGAATCTATCGGGCTGGATACGTTGCCTAAGGTTTTGGCAGACGAGGGCATTCCGTATGTGCTTAACAAGTCCGATTGGTACGCGCTTCTCCCGAACAAGGCAGAGATTTGGCTCGGCGGTCTTGATGACAAGGAGCGCACGGAGAAGATTCTAGGGAAAGAGTACGCGACCATACTGCTCAACGAAGCTTCGCAAATACCGTACAACTCCAGGTGCCTGGCCGTAACACGGTTGGCGCAGAAGTGCGTTTACAAGAACGCTGAAGGCGTTGAGTGCGAGTTGTCACTGAAGATGTATCAAGATTGCAACCCGCCGAACAAGGCGCATTGGCTGTATCAGATGTTCCACCTGAAGCGCGACCCTGAGACGAAGAAGCCGCTTTCCAATCCTGACGACTACCAGCATTTCCGCATCAACCCGCGCGACAACGTAGATAACCTGCCGGCCGACTACATCAAGGAGCTAGAAGGTCTGTCGCAACGCATGCGAAAGCGCTTCCTTGATGGCGAGTACGGTGACGCGGCGCCAGGAGCGCTCTGGACGGACGAGGTGATTGACAAGTGGCGCGAGGACACACTGCCGGACATGGTGCGCGTGGTGGTCGCTGTGGACCCATCTGGAGCCGATGACGAGGACAACGCGCACAACGATGCCATCGGCATTCTCGTATGCGGTCTTGGGACAGATGGCAATGGCTACGTCATCGAGGACTGCACGGTGAAGGCTGGACCAAAGACTTGGGGGTCAGTGTCCACCTCGGCATACGATCGCCACGCTGCGGACCTGATAGTTGGCGAGACGAACTACGGCGGCGAGATGGTCAAGTTCGTTGTTCAGGCCGCAAAGCCAAATGTGCCGTTTCGCAAGATCACCGCATCCCGCGGCAAGGCTGTCCGGGCAGAGCCGATTAGCTCTCTGACCGAGCAAGGCAAGATTCGCTTTGCCGGCCGCTTCATGGAACTTGAGGAGGAGTTGTGCGCGTTCACCACGCATGGATATACGGGCTCTGGATCACCTAACAGGGCAGATGCGTTCGTGTTCGCCATGAGTGAGCTATTCCCAGGCATTGCGCAGGAGAAGAAAGAAAAGGTAGTGGTGGAACGAGATTACAGCGGCGCCGGTTGGCAAGGCTGAAGATGGACATCGGCATCCGCACATATAAGCAAGCGTCTTTGAGGGTGGCAGCAGCAGATGGCCTCCCAGAAGAAATGCGCGCCCTGGTGCGCGAGATCCTGTCCGTGCAGTCAGCCAATCCGCGCAAGGGCGATGCTACTGCTTTGATGCACCAGACCTGTGCAGAGGCAGATAAATACTGGTTCACGCTCCTAGTCCAAGTCAAGCCGTTCGATGACGGAATGAGCATGGAGCAATTGCAGAAGTGGTACGGACGGTTCGGCTTCGTGAAAGTGCAGGACGAGCCTTGCGTGCTGATGGCGCGCAATCCAAAGCCTCCTGTCATCGCAAGGATTCACTAGATGGACTACGAGAACGAGGTAGAGGCAAAGCCAGGCGAGGAGAAGGACGATGACATCCTCTTGGCGGCGCGCAAGCACTACACGCTGTGCCAGGACGCGGATGGCACTAACCGCACTGATGCGCTGGATGATCTGCGGTTCCTGCAGGGTGGAGAGAATCAGTGGGACCAAAGGGCTGTAGCGGCCCGTAAGCGCGATGGCAGGCCGATCATCACGGTCAACGATCTGCCGAGTTTCCTGCACCAGATTACGAACGACCAGCGCCAGAATAGGCCGAGCATAAAGGTAAGTCCGGTTGATGATGGCGCAGACATAGAAACCGCCAAGACCAGGCAGGGGATGATTCGGCACATCGAGTATGACTCGAATGCGGACATTGCCTATGACCGTTCGGTCAACTCCGCAGCGGCGATCGGATTTGGGTACTGGCGGCTGGTGACTGAATACGAAACAGCAACGAGCTTTAACCAGAAGATCATGTTCAAGAGCATCCGCAATGCTCTGTCTGTGAAGCTGGACCCGTTATCTACCGAGCCTGATGGCAGCGACAGTCAATTCGCATTCATCGAATGCCTGATGTCGCGGGATGACTTCAAGCGCGAATACCCGAAAGCCAAGGCTGGAGATTCAACGCTTGCAGGGACGAGCGATTACGCTGGCTGGCTGTCGGATAGCACCGTTCTCGTTTGCGAGTATTACTGCATCAAGAAAACTGTTGAGGACGTGGTGCTGCTGTCCAACGGTGAGGACGGGTTCAAGAAAGACCTGGTTTCGATGCCTGAAGGCGTCGAGGTTATCCAGACCAGGAAGGGCGAGAGGCGCCAGGTCATGTGGTACAAAATCACCGGCGTAGACATCCTCGAGCGTGCCGAGATCAAGTGCAAGTGGATCCCGGTATTCCCGGTCTATGGCGATGAGATTGACATAGAGGGGAAGGTTGCAAGGTCTGGAATCATCAGGAACGCCAAGGGTCCGTGTACGGCCTACAACGTGATGATTTCGTCCGCGACAGAGGAAGTCGCGTTGCGCACCAAGGCTCCGTACATCGGCGCCGAGGGCTTCATGGAAGGCCACGAGGACGAGTGGGCACAGGCGAATAGCCGAGCCTTCCCGGCCCTTGAATACAAGGCGACGGCGGTTGACGGAAAGCTCACGCCGCCTCCGCAGCGCC
>JANNJZ010000246.1:0-12688 GCA_031396065.1 Pyrinomonadaceae bacterium
GCGGTGCCCACCTCTAAACGGACGAATTGCTTTTATCTGTACGGTTTCACCCACGACGTACCGGTGGGCGGTGCCCACCTCTAAACGGACGTATGATTGGGGCGTAGCCCAGCGATTCAGAGTCACTATTAAGCCTCCGACTACCGGCGCCAAAGGCTTGCGGCTCTGCCGCGCTCCGTGCGGAAAGGCTATGCCTTTCCGTCAGCCTGAAAGATCCTGGAGGCTATGCCTCCCGGAGGCATAGCCTCGAAGAATGAAGAGACCATCGGAAAGGCATAGCCTTTCCGCCCGGAAGGCGGCACAGCCGCTGGCTAGCACCGTTCAGAGTCCGCCCTGACTGCCATCGCGGACGGCCGAGGCTGCTTCTATGCAAATTCCCGGGCACGCTTTTGAACATGTAAAGTCTTGCCGTGTATACTGTCGGCATTCCCCAATAAAATCTTTGGTTGGTTTTGGAGTATTTAAGAAGATGAAGATTCTTGTGCTTATGTCGCTTATGGTCTGTCTGCCTTTGATGGCATTGGCCCAGTCAAACTCGTCTAAATCTCGCAAGCTTTTCCCTTACGCTTACACGATCGACGACCTTCCCAATGGATTGCGCCTGGTGACTGTGCCCACGGATTATCCGAACCTGGTCGCTCTTTACATCGTGGTTCAGGCTGGTTCGCGAAATGAGGTCGAGGCTGGGAAAACCGGGTTCGCCCATTTCTTCGAACACATAATGTTTCGCGGTAGTGAAAACTACACTGCTGATCAGCGTGAGGCCATTTTCAAGCGCGCCGGTGCGGAGACCAACGCCTACACTTCGGATGATCGAACGGTCTACCACGCCACCTTTTCAAAGGATGATCTTGACGAGATCATGAAGATGGAAGCTGACCGCTTCATCAGGCTCAAATATGCGCTGCCGGAGTTTCAGACAGAATCGTTGGCGGTCAAAGGTGAATATGACAAGAACAGCACCAACCCTTTCCGCCAACTCTTCGAGCGATTGCGGGAGACTGCTTTCAAGAAGCACACCTATTCACATACCACGATGGGCTTTATCAAAGACATCGAAGCCATGCCAACTCAATACGAATACAGCCAGGAATTCTTCAAGCGGTTTTATCGCCCTGAATACACTACCGTGGTGCTCGTGGGCGACGTGACCCGCACCCAGGCACTCGACCTAACGAAAAAGTATCTGGGCGAGTGGAAACGGGGCAATTACGTCGCTGACATTCCCACTGAACCAGCGCAGACAGCTCCGCTGACTTCCCATATCGACTGGCCGTCGCCCACCCTGCCCGTCGTGGCCATCGCTTTCCGTGGCCCGGCCTACTCGGATGTCGCAAAAGACAAGATGGCCCTCGACCTTTTGGCCCAGGTAGCCTTCGGTGAAAATTCCGACCTTTACCAAAAACTGGTTCTCAAAGAACAGAAGGTCGACACGTTGGGATCAAGCTTTGACGACCAGATCGATCCGGAACTGTTCGCCGCCTTTGCCCGGATAAAAGATCCAAAAGACATTGAGTACGTGCGCGAACAAATACTGGCTACATATAAGCGCTACACCACGGAGCTAATCCCCCAGGCAAAACTGGATGCTACTCGATCGCGCCTACGCTACGGCTTCGCGATGACAATGGACAGTTCAGATGCCATCGCTTCCACCCTGGCGCCATTTATTTCTCTGCGGCGCACACCGGACACCATCGACAAGCTCGCGTCCGTGATGGATTCGATAACCTCCGAGGACGTTAGGAATATGGCGAAGAAATACTTCCGCGACGAGAGCCGCACTACTGTTACCCTGGCGACTAAAACAAAAGAATCGGCAAAGAACGACGCGAAGGAGGAGGGGAAATAATGAGACGCCTACTCACTTCGCTAATTATTGCCCTGGCCGTATTATTGCCACTAACAACATCGCCAGCATCGACGGGTTTCGCCACTACAACGAAAACCATGTCTACAAAGATAGCGAGCACGCTACTACCAAACCGTTCGCCGCTCATAACTTTCCGCATTATCTTCATGACGGGGGCCGCTGTTGACCCGGCAGGCAAAGAGGGTGTGGCCGCCTTGACTGCGTCGATGCTCGCCGAGGGCGGGACTCGAACGATGTCTTATGAACAGATCGTCGAAGCAATGTATCCGATGGCGACGTCATTCGACTCGCAGATTGACAAGGAGATGACTGTCTTTACCGGAACCACGCATGCCGACAATCTCGACAAGTACTACAGCCTCATCAACCAGATGTTGCTGGATCCCGGCTTTCGCGCCGACGATTTCGCGCGTCTCAAATCCGACGCCGTCAACTCTCTCAAAGTATCTCTGCGTGAGAGCAACGACGAAGAGCTGGGGAAAGAGGTTCTTTACAACGTTATCTACAACGGCCACGCTTACGGTCACCACAACATCGGCACGATCAGTTCTCTTGAGAAGCTGACGCTCGACGATGTCCGCGCTTTCTACAAGTCAAACTACACGCAGGCCAACATGGTGCTGGGACTGGCGGGCGGTTACCCGAAAGAGCTGCCAGCCAAAGTGGAGGCCGACTTCGCCAAATTACCGGCGGGACAACCGAGCAAAGCAAAGTATGAGGCGCCGAAATTATCGGCGGGCATCCACATTTCAATCATCAAACGCGAAACGCGCGCGACGGCCCTCTCGCTCGGTTTTCCAATTAACGTGACCCGGGCAGACAAAGACTGGCCGGCGCTGGCAGTTGTGGCTTCATGGTTTGGTCAGCACCGTTCGAGCAACAGTTACCTTTACCAGCAGCTCCGCGAAGCGCGTGGTCTCAATTATGGCGACTACGCCTACATTGAATACTTCCCGCGCGGCATGTTTCAGTTTACGCCCGATCCTAACCAGGGACGCTCCAGTCAGATTTTTCAAATCTGGATCCGGCCCGTCGTTCCTGAAAACGGCCACTTCGTGTTGCGCGCCGCGCTCTATGAGTATGACAAGCTCGTGCGAGATGGAATGTCGAAAGAAACTTTTGAGGCGACCAGGGAATTCCTGACCAAGTACAACAACATCCTGACGCAGACGCAGGATGCGCAGCTTGGGTACGCGCTCGACAGCCGCTACTACAACATTCCGGATTACGTTCCCTACATGCGGGCACAACTTGCGAAACTCACTCTCGATGATGTTAATAACGCCATCCGCAAGTACCTCAAATCTGACGCAATGCGCATTGCGATTATTACCAAAGATGCGGAGGGCCTGCGGGACGCCATCGTCAACAACAAGCCTTCACCAATCACCTACAACTCGCCCAAGCCGAAAGCGATTACAGACGAAGACAAAGTGATTGAGAATTACAAGATTAGTGTGAAGCCGGAAGCGGTGGTGATTGTGCCGGTCGAGAAAGTGTTTGAGCGAAAAGAGGAATAGGTCCTATCTGACCTATGGGACCTATCTTCGAGTGAACCTTTTTATTTAGTCGGCGCCGGCGCCGACACGCTCGCGCTCTTTTTCGCCAAGCGTTTCCGCTGTCTCAGCCACGGGTTCAACCGGCAAGCGCCGCCGAGTCTTGAGTCTCCCTCGAATACCTGAAAACGCACTTCCCAACTTACGCCAGCGCGCCGTGTGTCGCAGGTCGTCGAGCAACGAATAAACAACCGGCGTGGCGATCAGCGTCAGCAACAGCGACAGCGTCTGGCCCCCGATAACTACCACCGCGATCGATCGTCGTTCTTCCGCGCCGGGACCCGTTCCCAATGCCAGCGGTAACATGGCTCCGACGAGAGCCAGCGTAGTCATCAGGATAGGCCGCAGACGGTCACGGTTACCCTGCATGATCGCTTCCGCGCGTTCCATTCCCTTCTCCCGCAGGCTGTTCATGTGATCAATCTGCAGAATGGAGTTCTTCTTCACTACTCCAAAGAGCACGAGGATCCCCAGCGCTGAATACAAATTTAGCGTGTCGCCGGTGAGCCATAACGCCAGCAGGGCAAAGGGCACGGATAAAGGCAAGCTCAAAAGAATCGTGAGCGGATGCACGGTGCTCTCAAACTGTGACGCCAGGATCATGTACATGAAAATGATCGAGAGCATGAACGCCCATATGAACTCCGTGAAAGTCCTCTCCAGTTCCCGGGCCTTACCTGACACCGCGGTAGTGTACGCAGGCGGAAGATTCATTGCCGCCGCCGCGCCCCGCAGGGCTTCGATGCGATCCGCGAGGGCATGACCCGGCGCCACCGACGCGCGCACTGATACTTGCCGTTCGCGATCGAGTCGATCAATTCGGGAGGGGCTGGTCCCGCGTTTGATCTTCACCAGGTTATCCAGCCGCACCAGGCCGCCACGAGAAGAAGGCACGTACAGCCGGCTAATGGAACCGACGTCACTTCGGTCCCCTTCGATTAGGCGTAACTGAACATCGTAGTCTTCATTTACCGATGGGTCTCGGAAGCGGGACGCTTCTTCATCGCCACCGACCATCACGCGCAGACTCGTAGCAATGTCTGACGTATCGACACCCAAATCAGCCGCCCGGGCACGGTCAATTTCTACCTGCAACTCCGGCTTGTTGAGCTTCAACGTAGTGTCTGCGTCAACGATGCCACCCAGACTTTGTGATCGTTTCAGCAGATCTTCCGCATAGCCGGAGAGGGCCGTAAGCTCCGGACCACGCAGAACAAAATCGATGTCGAAGCGGCCGCCCGCGCCAAAATTGAATGACTGCGCATTGCGTATTCCCGCCCTCAACGGCGAATACTTCTGCAAGCGACGGCGCACCTCCTGCATTACGTCCTGCTGTGAATAGTTTCCTTTAAAGGCATTGAAGGGATTTCCTTTTTTAGTTTCCCTCCAGATTCGGCTAAGCGAGACTGTTCTCTCGTCATGCGGCGCGATCCGAACGTAGGCTCCGCCCTGATTTACGCCGCCGATGAAGCCGCCGCCCACCGAAGACAGAACCAGCCGAACACCAGGCGTCGCCAAAATCTCTTTCTCGATCGCCAGCATGCCATCATTCATCGCCGGAAGATTCGTTCCCTCAGGCGCGTTGATGTTTACTTCAAACTCGGCCTCGTCAACGTTGGTAGGAATGAACTCCTGCTTGACGGCACGATAGAGCGGAACGGAGGACAAAATCACGGCCACGGCCACGACCGTCACGGCCAACCGGTGTCGCATCGCGAAGCCAAGCAGACGCGAATAGCCGCCGTCGATGAAGCGATAAAAGCCGCCGCGAGAACTGGCTTCACCGTGACCATCCGAATCGTTTGCCCGAATCAGCCGCGAACTCATCATCGGCGTCAGCGTGAAGCAAACCAACAGGCTAACCAGAATGGCGACGGCCGCAGTTATGCCGAATTGATAAAGGAAGCGTCCCGATATCGACGACATGAACGAAACGGGCAGAAAGATAACCACCAGGGAAAATGTGGTGGCCATCACGGCCAGGCCGATGTCTCTGGTGGCCTCCTTCGCAGCCTCTCTCGGGTTCATCCGCTTCTCTTCGATAAAGCGGTAGATGTTTTCCAGCACCACAATGGCATCGTCGATCACCACGCCGACCATTAAGACCAGCGCCAGCATGGTGACGCTGTTCAGGGTGAAGTCGAGAGCTCTCATCATCCCAAAGGTGGAGATAACGGAACAGGGAATAGCCACGGCCGCAATTACCGTGGACCGCCACGAGCGCATAAAGAAGAAAACCACCAGACTGGCCAGAATACTGCCGAGAATCAGGTGGATTTCGATCTCGTGTAAGGCGGACTCGATATAGCGCGACTGATCGCGAATGACCTCGAGCTTAACGTCGTCGGGCAACTGGGACGCGACGCGAGGTAGTTGCCGCTTGATGCCATTGATGACTTCGATGGTATTAGCGCCGGATTGCCGACGAATCTCAAGCGAGACGGTGGGAACGCCATTGAGACGCGAAAGTGAACGCTGTTCTTTAGTGCCGTCTTCAACTCTGCCGACATCTCGGAGACGAACCGGAGCCCCGTTGTTGTTGGCAATTACTAAATCGTCAAAGGCGCGTGCATCCTGATAACGCCCGAGCGTCCGCAGCACGAGTTCCTCATGACCGGTGTTTACATTGCCACCCGGAACGTCGGCATTCTGCCGTGATAACGCCTGCCGAATTGCGGTGATCGGAATCTGATAGGCCGCGAGGCGGTCGGCATCAATCCAAATGTTGATGGCCCGCTCCAGGCCGCCGACAACCTGAACCTCGCCGACGCCTCCCGTGCGCTCGAGTTGGACCCGGACTGTTTTGTCAGCCAGCTCCGTCAGTTCTCTCAGGGAGCGATCGCCGGAAAGGGAGATGGTGATTACAGGTGTGCTGTCGTTGTCGAACTTCTGCACGACTGGCGGGGTGGCGTCTTCGGGTAACTGACGCACAACGGTGGCGACTCGATCGCGCACGTCCTGAGCGGCAGTGTCGAGGTCCCGATCCAGTTTGAAAGTCGCGATGACAAAGGAAGTGCCCTGGGCAGATATCGATCGAAGTTCGTCGATCCCATCGACAGTGTTAACAACTTCTTCGATCTGCTGGGTGACCAGCGACTCCATTTCTTCCGGGGCAGCGCCGGGAAGACTGGTGCGTACACTGACTGTGGGCAGATCGACGGACGGAAAGCGATCGACTCCCAGGCGAAAGAAGCTGGCCGCGCCCACAACGACGAGAGAGAGCACTATCATCGTCGCGAAGACTGGACGGCGGATACAAATTTCAGCTAACTTTTGCATAACCAATCCGCAGATTACGCAGATTAGGAGAAACACTTTGGCAGTCGGACGAAGCAGTCAAAACCGTTTGTGGTTCAGTCTGCTTGTTCTAATCTGCGTAATCTGCGGATACTAACTTTCTTCGGCCCTTGTATTCTGAGTGTCACTGAATCACTTCGACAGCCTGACCCGATTGCAGATTGCCCGGGTCAACCACGACCTGGTCGCCGATGTTTACCCCCGCAACTATCTCTGTCCATTCGCCACTTCGCCGCCCGGTTGTTACGGGTTTCTCCAGCGCCTTACCGTTCTGCACCACAATAACTTTCTCGATGCCGGCGAAAGTGACAATAGCGCTATTGGGGACTGTCACCGCCATCTTCGCGTCGTTGGTTACTATTTCGGCGTGGGCAAATGCTCCCGGTCGCAATCGCCCATTGTTGCGAACGTCAGCCTCCACCATCAGCATTCGGGTTTGCTGCGCGATCACCGGACTCAAACGCTTAATTTGCCCAATGTAGACATTGGTATCGCCATCGACGGTGACCCTGACGTTCTGCCCTGAGCGCACGTTGCCGGCATCCCGTTCCGGCACCTCCGCTCTCAGCCGTAACGGATCCATTCGCACAATGTCGACAATTGCTGCGCCCGCTGCCAGATACTCGCCCACGCTTACCCGCTTCTCCTGCACAATCCCATCAATCGGAGCGATTACATTTGTGTCCGCGAGTTGCTGCCGAGCCAACGACACTTCCGAGCGGCGCTGGGCCAGCAAAGCCTGGCGGTTGCGAATCTCCTCGAGCGCATCCTGATAACGACTCAAGGCCACTTTGTAGGTGGCATTTACTGAATCGAATTCTGAGCGCGCGATGATGCCCTGCTCGATGAGTTTCGCAGCGCGGTCTCGGCTCAGTTGGGCCTCATCAAGCAGGGCGCGAGCTTGTCTCACCGTACCCGTTTCCTCTGGATTAACCTTGTCGTCCTTACCGTCGGCTGACAGTCCCACTCGCGCCCGGGCCTGGGCCAGCGCGGCTTCGGCCTGTTGTATCCGCAGGTTGTAATCGGCAGACTCAACTTGAGCGATAGCCTGCCCCCGCTTGACGACACTACCAAGGTCAACGCTGATGAAGCGCAAGCGACCGGGCACTTTCACACTGACAGTCGTGTGATCGTAAGCGGCGAGAGTGCCATTCGCGGTTACGGCTTCTCCAAAGGGCGTCTCTTCAACTCGCGCAGTCTTTACTTGCCGAGCTGCTTTGGCGTCACCAGGACGATTTTGTCGCGTAGCCGCGGAATTGTCGCTCTTGCAGGCGACGGAAATCAGCAAGGCAGTTAGGCATACCAAGCCAGCTACAAACCGGGTAGAGCTCAGCGCTTCGGATCTAAATGTTTTAGTTTTCAGCATGGTTCGGAACGGAGGGCCAATCTTAACCTAAGGGGATACGCGGAGTGTAGCAGAGTCTCCGGATTGATAAAGCGCCCTATTTACTGGGACCGCGGGCGCCCTCGCCCGCAACGTTGGGAACCAAGCGCGGTTTTCTAATAGATGTGTGTTTGGCAACACTGCGGGCGAGGGCGCCCGCGGTCCCAGCGTAGAGCTTTCGCGATAGACCCTGCGGGCCTTGATATGAATCAATCTACCCGCCAAAACTCTTGCGGAAGAGCTAGGACATCTTGATGAAAACAGTCCGGCCGTTTCTTCGGAAGCCCGGTTCCAGGTGGCCAAAAAACGGATTGAACCCGTTGCGATTTAAATCGTCGTTGTATCCCGCGTAGAAAGCGGTGCCAGGATTTGGTGTCCAGCCAAGGAGAAACTGGCCCTTCACGTTTGAGGCAATCGAGTCGTAATCCAGTCGCGCTCGTGCAAACCAATACCGGGTGAACTGGTACGTACCTCGAAAGGAGACGATGTTTTGATCGAAGGCGAGCAGTCCCGTGTCATTACGTCTCAAGCGTTCCTTAGTGAAGTTTAAGGAGAAGCGGAGCTCATCAGTCGGTTGAAATGTACCGCCAGCCTCAAAATGAAGAAACTTGCCCGGGCCCGGATCGAGGGGTGAATTGCACACTGCGGCCAATGGTGAGGTATTGCAAAAGCCGCGGGCCGCGGCGTCGCGCGCAGCTACCGCAGCCGTACTAACGCGCGGGAATTTGGGCTCCGCCCCAAAATCGTAATCGAGGTGCCCCCAGCGATGGTTGCCAAAAGCATTGAAGCGGAATTTCTTGTTCAGCACCGATTCGACATAAGAATAGATCCCGCTGCTCGGGGCGGATCGCTCGTCGTCGTTACCGGCAAACGTGCAATTATTGTTCGCCAGGCAATTGGGCTGAGCCTGACGCGTTAGTCCAAATTCAGACTCAAACACGCGTTCATAGCCTTTATCCAGGCCGACGCCCAAAACAGTCTCTCGTGGCATTCGCAACTGGAGCTGCGTCTCGTTATTAAAATTCTGATGCCGCCCTTGCCAATCGAAATTGCTCGACGGCGCTGTAAAGACTCGCCACGAGATAAGTTTGGCTTTTGGTTTCGGCTCAGAAGTGTAACGGACAAAATAACTGACGTTGTTGGTGTTTACTCGACGATTGAAGCCTACATCCGAGCGATAGAAACGGGTGCGTCCGACAGCTGAAAACTGCTGTCCAAAATGCCGGCCATCCTGGTTAAACTCGACCGCGTAGATGAACCCATTTTGCTTACGGTCCAGTCTCCGCCCTTCGTCTGGATAGAAGAAGAGGTTTCGGGATCGGGTGGCCAGCACCTGCCAACTAAACGTCTTCTGTTTGTCGATCCGAAAGCGGCCGTCGAAGCCGGCGAGCTCGTTGTATCGGTCCACAAACCTATAATGCGTCGCCAGGAAACCGAGAAAAGAATCGGCCGAGCCGATATCGCGCTTCAAGCGCAACACTCCCACCGAGGCATTCTTGTCCAGGAATCTCGGATTAACGGTCAGCCGCTCATCTTCGTTGAAATTGCCGGGACCATTGTCGGAAGCTACGAGCAAGCCAAACGTGTTGCGGCCGAGCTTTCCGGTCAACTTAACGGCCATATCAGGGTCGATGATGGCGCGGGTGTGTACTGCCTGGATCTGCGTGCGAAAGATATCTATGCCTTCAAGGAAGAAAGGTCGCTTCTCTTCAAAGAAGATCGGAAAGCGTTGGTTGGCCGTGACGACGAGTTGGTCTGACTCTACCTGCGCAAAGTCAGGGTTGACGGCGAAGTCGAGCGTGACCGTCGGAGTGATGCTGTATTTCCCAGTCAGGCCGAGGTCAAACTTGATGGGCTCATTGACGAATCGTCCACCCTGGCCGATTTGAGCCGCATTGATCGGGGCTTTCCGCTTTCCAGTTTCAGACAAGGTCAAACTCGGAATCAGTTCCAGAGTGCGTTCGGTCGATATTCCCTCCAGACCGCTGATGTGTCCAGCTTGGCTCAGCAAGCCTGACTCATCCTGGGAAATAGGCATCCACGAATCCGTTTCACCATTCGCGTGTTTGACGATCCGTAAGATATGAATGCCCCAGAGTTTTCCCTTCCCGGCCTCATAACGAAGGGACTTAAAGGGTATAGCCACCTCGACAATGTAGCCATCGGAGGTTACCTGGCCTTTGGACTCCATTATGAAGTCTACGCTGAAATCGTCATTACCCCCTTCAGTCAGGAATCCATCCATCTGGATACCCAGAGGATTGAAGAGCAACTCGTAAGCACGTCTCTTGTCGTTGAAGGTATCCAGGATTAACCCAACCACATCGTCGTCGAAGATGGCATCGCGTTTGGCCACCGACGCACGCACCTTGGAAGGATCGTCGTAAGCGTGAAAAGCGAAGTAAAGAAACCGCGTGTCGTAGCCTGCGAAAACTTCCGTCCGTGCTGAAGCCGGCAACGAGTCGCTGGGCCGCCATTGATAGAAATCTTTGAAGACCACGGCAGACGACCAAACATCGTCATCGAGCTTGCCATCGATCACGGGAGGCTTCGCGAAACGAGGAAGCTTGAGCGGTACCGCTTTCTCTGGAGGGATTACCTTGGCGGAGCGTTTTGAAGGACTCTTGGCAGCCAGGGCCGAAGGGCTATTGGGACTCGGACTTGGAACTGGCGTTGCGGACGCTGCTGCGGGTGATTCTGCCGGAGAGGGAGCAACGTTCTTTTCCTGTGCGAAAGAAAACACAGGGAATAGCAGCAGCACGCCAAGAAGCGCGAGCGTTTTGATAAGCAATCTTGTTCGGTTCACTGTCATTCGAGCAACTATCCGACCAAAAGAGCGGGGGCAAGGCGGGGTCCCCGGCGGGGCAGCCCCGTTGGGGTGCTAAGCCCGCCTTCCCAACCTCGAGCGGACGGTTGACCAACCAGCCAAGGTGCGGTCAACGGTGGCCAAACACGACAACATTTTTCAGAACGACGTTGTCGGATTCTTTCACGACACCTTCAACGACGCGCAAGATTGGAGGAGTCCAGCTGGTTCTTAAATATCGCAATCAGTGTTCACACAGATAAGGACGCCATAAGGAGTCCGGCTGTTAACTTATTACTTTGAAGTTAGACGAAACTATCGGCGGAAAACTTGCACCTAATCACGTCTGCACAGTTGATCAGACGAGAGGTGTTGTTCGCTAGAGCACAAAACAAACGGCAGATCCCTTTAGAATCGCCGTCAATCTTTCGCCTTGGGGAGACTTTTCTTCGATTGGGTTCGCTACCGGGTCTTAACCGACTTGTTGTAGTCTGAGTTCGGAATAGACCAAAGTAGATATGCCGTTTACGCCACCGAAAGTGGAAAGTTGCAAAAATCTTCGATGAAGATTCCGGAGGAGAATGATTTGAGTTCAGCAGGGACACACGCCACGGATGCGCTAATCAACAGCCCTTTCATGCGCGCATGCCGGCGTGAGACCGTGCCATATACACCGATCTGGTTAATGCGCCAGGCCGGGCGCTACATGCCGGAGTATCGCGAAGTTAGATCGCGCCTGAGTTTCCTCGACCTCTGTAAAACGCCGTCGCTGGCTGCGGAGGTGACCATCCATGCGGCAGAACGCCTCGGAGTAGACGCAGCGATCATATTTGCTGACATCCTGTTGATAATCGAGCCCATGGGTCTGGAGCTTGAATTTAGCAAAGGCGAAGGCCCAATTATTCACAACCCGGTGCGTTCCGCTTTAGACATCGACCGACTCCGCGAGGTTGAAGATGTTGGTTCGCTGGATTTCGTCTTCGAGGCGATCAGACAAACCCGCCACGGTCTCCGCAGCAATCTGCCATTGATAGGATTCTCTGGCGCCCCGTTTACGCTGGCGTCGTACATGGTCGAGGGCGGTGCGTCGAAAAACTACATCCATACAAAAACGTTGATGTATAACGACAGCGGCGCCTGGCACGCCATGATGTCGTTGATTTCGCGTGCGCTGGTCAAATATCTAAACGAGCAGATTGCGGCGGGCGCGCAGGCCGTGCAGTTGTTTGACTCATGGGTTGGCGCGCTGAGCCCCGAGGACTATCGCCAATTCGTACTCCCTCATGCACGAAACGTAATCCAAGGCATCAAGCCCGGTACGCCGGTGATACATTTTGGCACAGGCACTGCCACACTACTCGAGCTACTACGAGAGGCCGGTGGCGACGTAATTGGACTGGATTGGCGCATACCCCTGGATGAAGGTTGGCAGCGCGTTGGGCATGATGTTGGCATCATGGGCAATCTCGATCCGGTCGCTCTGTTTGCACGGCCCGAGCACGTTCGTGACCAGGCGAGAAGAATTCTTGAACAAGCCGCTGGGAGGCCAGGTCATATCTTCAATCTCGGACACGGCATCCTCCCAGAGACGCCGGTGGAAAATGTGATAGCTCTAGTCGAAGCCGTCCACGAGATAAGCGCCCAGCGATAGACTCCTTGGAATCATTGCATCGTCGCGATTCTCGACGAGATACACCGCTGTATGACTTTCACTAGGTGGGGCCCCACCCGCGGCGATCATTTGAGTTGTAAGGCGGCACTCCGTGGCCGCC
>JANNJZ010000248.1:0-13737 GCA_031396065.1 Pyrinomonadaceae bacterium
GTGACCTAATTTGAGCTTTTCTCTGTGCAACCTGTGTGGTCTCAGTGTCTCGGTGGTGAATTTACTGTGCAAACACCACCACAGAGGCACAGAGTACAGAGAGGACGCACAGAGATTTTCAAACCAGGTCACCACCTTCAAGTCACATCTTTTGCCGCCGCCTAACCGCTGTGGTACGCTGACTATATTCTCCCGAAAACAAAATGACAGGTACCACTACCCCAGCTCAGTTGCCCTACGATGAGCTTGGTGCAATGCCTGCCTACAAAGGTTAGCGAGGCTATTTCCTTACGATGAAAGCTTGTCCGAAGTGCGGAACAGAGTATCCGGATACCACCACCTTGTGCCCAGCCGATGGCATTGCGCTTGAGAAGACCGACGATTCGTTGCTCGGACAAACTCTCGCGGGAAAGTATCGCATCGATGAGCGCCTCAGTGAGGGTGGCATGGGAACGGTATATCGCGGCACTCATGTGCTGATGGAAAAAACGGTTGCTGTTAAGGTATTGCGTCCCTCCCTCGCCGCTGACGAAAAGATCGTAGCCCGTTTTTCCAGAGAAGCGCGCGCTGCCTCACGAATATCCCATCCACATGCGCTGAGTGTTACCGATTTCGGTGAGTCCGACAACGGGGTCGTGTTTCTCGTGATGGAGTACTTGAACGGAAAGACGCTAAAGGAAATCATTCGAGAAGGGGGCCCGATGGCCCTGCCGCGCGCGGTCGAAATCATCCGGCAGGTAGGTGGGGCGCTTGACGCAGCTCACGCAGAGGGTGTGGTTCATCGTGATCTCAAGAGTGACAACATTATGTTGCTCAGCAGTTCCGGCACGGACTACGCCAAAGTGCTGGATTTCGGCATTGCAAAAATCAAGGAACGCGACGGCGAGTATGATCCGGCCCTAACGGCTCCTGATCTGGTAATCGGCACACCGCAATACATGTCTCCCGAACAGTGTTCTCAAGCGGCGGATATTGATGCCCGGTCTGATATCTACTCCCTGGGCGTGATCCTTTATGAAATGCTGGTAGGACACGTGCCATTCACCGGCGAATCTCCCACCGCAATCATGATGAAACACTTGCAGCAGCCCGCACCGTCTGTCCTGGCTGAGCGAAGTGACCTGCCTAAGGCCGTGGGCACCGTGGTGGCCCGGGCCCTGGAGAAGCTGCCGGAGAATCGGTACAAGTCTGTGGGAGAGTTGGTTGAAGACTTCACGATTGCTGCGGGCATGGAGGCGGTTGGGAGTGTGTCTTCGCAACATAGCGCGGGTGTCGTGACTGCCGGAGCGGCCGCTGATGACTTGTCGGATGAACGCGATGAAGAAACGTTGGTACGACGGCGGGTGACAACACCGATGGCGAAGCCGCCGCTGCCCCCTTCGATGGCGACTCAGATGCCGGCTCCGGTCGTCAGCTTTAACCCATGGAAGATCTTGATTCCGTCAATGGTGGGTTTGCTGGTTATCTTCGGAGTCATTTACGCTCTTAGCTCTGGGCCGACCACGGAAACGCCACCCACTTCAACTTTGGCAGCCGATCCAAATGGCCAACCAGTGGAGGCAGCGAGCCCTCCCACCGGCGCACCCGAATCGGGAATTCCGGCGGGCGGAGCGACGACTCCAACCGATCTACCAAGCCCCAGTCCTGAGGCGTCGCCAGAGCCTTCGCCTACCCCAGACGCGAACGCCAACACTAACGCGAACACTAACGACAACACCAACGAGAATACCAACATCAGAAAGGCACCGGTCATCCCGGCACCCTCACCCAAGGCAGAGGTCGAGGAGACCCCACCACCAGCACCTTCGCCAACACCAACCAAGGCTCCGGTGCCGAAGCCAACGCTACCGCCGCCAACCGCTTCGCCGGCCGACAACTAGCCATTAAATTCTCGCGCCCTCGCTACCCTGATTTGGAATTACCGCCAAGAGGATAAGAACGCCGAGAGCGCCAGGAAACACAACGATGAAGGTTGAGGAATCTGTTTGTCGTCGCTTTGGTTCTAATTGAGTTTTCTATTCTGGTTTTGTCTTGGCGCTCTTCGCGTCTTAGCGTCCTGGCGGTTGGCTTGAGATGACCTTTCTTATCAGATTAACCAGAAGGTCGGCCTCGTCTATCGAGATTTGAATCTCCACGGCGGAGCAGGTAATTCCCAGGGAAAAGGCCTGGAGCTTGGTCGCGTCCTTTGCCGTCGTCAAAAGGCTCTGCGCTCCGCTCGCTTTTGCTGTTCGCGTCAAATCATCCAGTTCAGATTGTGTGTATCGATGGTGATCCGGGAAAGTCCGGGTAAACTCCAGCTTAAATCCTTCCCTTCGCAGATGATTGAAGAAAGACGTCGGATTACCCACGCCGCAAAATGCTCCGATTGGCTGAGAGCGAACGGCTGCGGCGTCCACTGTTTCGCCGTCGACTTTGCGAAATCCCGACGTCACCATACGTGAGGATAAGACCGGCACACTGCCGGCGATCCCCTGAACAATGCTCTTTATTG
This sequence comes from Pyrinomonadaceae bacterium, assembly GCA_031396065.1. Lineage (GTDB taxonomy): Bacteria > Acidobacteriota > Blastocatellia > Pyrinomonadales > Pyrinomonadaceae > PSRF01. The sequence goes on from JANNJZ010000248.1 coordinate 2,492, forward strand.
AGCAAATATCTGCTACCTGGTCGCTCCTCGTAATGACCACACAATCAGCCCGTGAGAGTCCGAGCGGGGATTCTCGCAATCTGCCCGAGGGAAGGAGGGCGCCGCCACCCCAGGGATTAGTTGCATCAATGGCAACTATGTCGAGGTCGCGAAATAGCCGCAGATGCTGAAATCCATCGTCGAGCACAAAGACTTCCGACCGGAGGTTCTTGACCGCCCACTCTCCGGCGGCCACGCGGTCACGATTGCTGACTACGGCGGCGATACCTTGCAGGTTAGTGGCTAGCAGCAAGGGTTCATCTCCGCTTTCCAACACGCTCGCCCTAACTTCATTACCATCGGAAACCACCACCTGTGCTTCAGGATTTGACCTGCCGTAACCCCTTGTCAGGACGCATACCCTTTTTCTTGCGCGCGATTCCTCCTCCGCAACGGCGGCAATCGTCCGGCAAACCCATTCCACCAGAGGTGTCTTACCTGTTCCACCAGTGGTTATGTTCCCTACACTGATGACTGGCACCGGCAGTTTTGAAACTGAGAACAGACCTCGACCGTAAGCTGCGAGACGTGCTCGCGTCACGGCACCGTAGATTGTGCTGACAGGGAGCAGTAGCAATGAGGCAGCCTGATTCATGGGTTGGTGACGGGTTGGATACCAATAGCGGTCACAGTTTCCACGGGCTTCGCAGAGCTGGGAAGGATTGGGGTTAGGAAATCCAGAGTGCGAACGGTGGCGCCGCGGTTTTGATCGACCAGCCTGCGGGCGCGCTCCCCGAGTTCTTGCCGCCGGCCAGGATCAGCTAACAATCCCAGGCACTGGTTGCTCAGCTCAAGGATGGTTGCCGAGTCCGACACAGGCGGTAACTGCAGGATAGCACCCGCATCAACGAACTTCTCCACGACTAATTTGAAGTTGTAGGTGTGGGGTCCGGTAATCACGGCCGCGCCGATCGCTGCCGGCTCAAGGATGTTGTGTCCTCCTGTTTTTGCGATGCTCCCGCCAACGAAGACAATTGCCGCCAGCGCATAGGCGCATCTCAGCTCACCGATGGTATCGAGGAGAACAACTTCGGCCTGGACGTCGGTGGGAGCTTTTGGCGAGGTTCTACGCGTCCAGCGCAACCCTGATGCCTCCAGCGAATCTGCAACCTCCGAAAACCGCTCCGGATGACGCGGCGCAAGCATTAAGCGCGGTTTGGTTGCAGACCTGGAGTTTAGCCGTTTCAGAGTGCTGACCAGGATCTCTTCTTCCGGCGCATGTGTACTCGCGGCCAGGATCAGCGGAGCATCCTCAGTCAGGTTGAACCTTTCACGAAACTCGGTGGTTAAGGAATCGTCTACAGACGCGGTCCCCGCATCGAATTTCATGTTTCCCGAAACGTAGGTTCTATCCGCATCCATTCCGAGTTGCTTAAGCCGCGCAGCGTCGGCGTCTGTCTGCATGATTGCCAGGCTTAACGAGCTCAGAACTCTCGACATGAAACTCTTAATCCACCGGTAGTGCCGAAATGATTGCTCCGAAAGTCGGCCGTTTACTATTGCAACTGGAACCTCCCTCGATTGGCACTCGCGCAGGAAGCCCGGCCACAGTTCTGTTTCCATTAACAGAACGACGGCGGGGTTTATGGTCTTTAGCGTCCGGCGAGCAGCCCAACGCCAGTCAAAGGGGAAGTAGAAGACCTTAGCAGCGTCGTCCTTGTAAATTTCCCGGGCTAGATTTTGACCAGTTAGGGTGATGGTCGAGATGGCTATCGAATGACCGGGAAACCTTTGTCTGAGCCCCTGGATCAGTGGCCGCGCAGCTTGTGCCTCGCCGACCGAAACACAGTGAATCCAAATTACCGGTTGTCCGCCATTCTGAATTGGGGTGAGTCGCCCTAGTCGCTCGCGAAAGCCCGCGACGTACTTTCCGTGTCGGAATGCGTCGAAGAGAAAGCGTGGCAGGAGGATCAGAAAAGCGAGGCCAAGGAGGAGGCTGTAGATGAAGTACATCGGTTGTAGGACAGGCATCCTTGCCCGTCTTTTGGATCGACAAAGCGCACTGCATGAAGCACCGGAATGTCTGCCTTAAGAGCAGGAGATTTTCCATATATCATTTGGCATTTCTCATTTGACAGCGCTGCGGACGGACAATGACAAATGTTGAGAAATGACAAATGGAAAATCTGCTTAATGGCCTGCTTCGCTTCCGCTCTCCAGTTCAACCTAATTGCGGAGGACAGACAGGGATGTCCGTCCTACTTGGCTCGTTCGATATAGCGCCCTTCGCTCGGATCCACACGAATGCGGTCGCCTTCGTTGACAAACGGAGGAACGCTGACGGTTACTCCATTTTCAAGCGTGGCTGGCTTGTTTACGTTCGAAACGGTTGCGCCTTTGAGCGTGGGATCGGTGCGCGTAACGGTCAATTCCATTGAAGGAGGCAAGTCAATGCCTATTGGCGTTCCTTCATAGTACTCGGCTTGCAGCTTCAGCCCAGGCGTTAACCATGGCGCCGCATCGCCCAACTCTTCTTCACTGAGCGCCACCTGCTCGTAGTTTTCTGTATTCATGAAGTGATGATGCGACCCGTCTGAATACATATACTCCATCTCGTGCTGCTCCAAACTTGCCTTTTCCACGGTATCAGCCGAACGGAAGCGGTGTTCGAAAGATGAGCCAGTTTTGAGGTTCCTGAGCTTTGCCTGCACCATAGCGCGCAAATTTCCTGGGGTGTGGTGGCGAAACTCCATCACTTTGCACAGCTCGCCGTTGAAGAGAATGACCATTCCGCGGCGAAGTTGAGTTGCTGAGATAGCCATGGCTTTATGTAAGTCTCCGTTTAATGCTTCTGTGAAAATTACCGCGAGCTGCTACTGGTGAGCGTTCGGGCGTGTTTATGAAACGCGTAGTCTAGCGAGGGCTAAGGGGCTTTGTCCAGCGAGGTACATAGGGGTACTGCCGCATTAGCCTGTGCTAAAGAAGGAACGGTTCGAAGGCAATCGGGTCAGTGCCACTTCGCGGTAGAGACTGTGTGGAAACTCCTGGTTCGCGGCTATGCCGCCCGATGTGCGGTGGCGGCTATGCCCCACCGGACGAGGCATCCCTTACCATTCCGGGGCTCCGCCCCTGTAATTGGGGCGTAGCCCCGAATCGCATTTAAGACTTCCCCGAAGGGCATAGCCCTTCCGCACATCGGGCGGCACAGCCGCGAACGCGTTTTCAAACACTCTCAGTGGCGGGGAGGTATTGTCCGAACAAGATCGCTAAGAAATACCAATCCTCTCGACGCTCTTATTGAAACCTTTATCTTTCTTGGCTGTCTCGGCGACTTAGCGTCTTGGCGGTTAGATCTCACACAAAAAGGCGGCTTCACCGGAACTCTAAGCTCAACCCCGGATCAGCCGCCTCTTTCGAGGAGCCCACCTACCTCGTTTGAGTAAACGCCTTACTACTGGAATGGTTCCAATTTTGAACCTGGAGCCTTAGGTCTCAGGCCGCGCGCGTCCTGGGGACGCGTCGTTGACGAGCAACTTGCTCGATCCAACGCTGCGCATCCTCATACTTGGCAAAGCGCCTTTCATCGAGTCGGAATGCCGCGGTGTGATAATAACGCCGGCCGTTGATCATTCGGGCCGCGTGTTTTATGTGAAGCATTTCGTGATAGAGGATGAATTCGACGAACCAATCCGGCACTTGGGAAGAGTCGAGCGACTTGCTAATCGTAATTGTCTCATACACACGATCGTGATGACCCAGGATGCTGCGCGTTTTGCGTTGAGACCACGTGAGCGTTGGCTTCTCCAGACCCGAATCGAAATATCTGCGGTTCAGTTTGGAAAACATCTTCTCGAGATCGTAGTGGTTCCCCTGGGCGCTGGAAATCATCTTCCGTCCTCGGTGCCGGCGGGCAATGTCTGATGACCGCATCACTTCAGGCGTCAGCGAATAATCGCGATAAACTCGCTCGTGAACAGCAGGGACTTTTTTCCCGAGCAGTCTGGCTACCAGGACGAAGGCCAACGAACGCATGACTTCCGGTGGGGAATCTTTGATTAAGTCTGATAAACGCACATAGACTTGCCCTGAACGCACTCTGATCGTATGGCGTAAACCAGCGTAGGGGTAAAAACGCACGTCGATCACTGGGATTCCCCTATTTCTGCCCAAGTGGTGGAAGGCATCAAGGAAAAGTTTCTTCACTTCGTTCATTGCCACTGCTCCAGGACACTGCTCTATAGGTTCTACTGATTAACTCACTATGCGTGAAGAGGCAGGGAACTTTTGGAGTCCCGTCTGCCGACCGTAAACCCGTGGGGCTCGGGGATAATGCCAGACGCTGCGACCATATTACGGAGAACTCTCGCCGAGCGTCAATTGATTGGCTGCGAGACATGAAAACGCCTGAAAAACAGGCACTTTCCCGAGTAAGAACAGGGCAAAACCCGGCATCGGCCCTCCCCGGATTGGTCGTTTAGGCGATGGCTGGACAGTTTTGGTTCCCGGTAGAACCGCACCGTAACCACTGTCTTAAGTATTGCATCAACCGAATTAACGGTTAGGCTCGATGATGTCCGTCGCGTGTGGCAAACGGGTTTGCAGGGCGGCAAATGATTCCTCTATACTGCGGAGCGGTTGGATTTGGTCCTTGATCGTCTTCAATCAGCGGGGGTTGAGCCTGAACGACAATGAAAGTTTCAGTCGAAAATTGTCCCTAACACATAATCTAATGCCCCGTCGCACTTCCACAATCTCAACCAAAGAAAAAACCATTCCAGGCGCTCGCGCGCAATCCGTGCTCGCCGCCGTAATCAAAGAACACCTGGTCACTGGAGAGGCCGTGGGTTCGTTGGTGTTGGCGGATCGTTTCTCGAATAGTCCGGGCTGGAGTTCGGCAACGATCAGGAATGTACTGGCAGAATTGGAAGAGAGCGGATTGGTGGAACAGCCACATACTTCAGCGGGGCGAGTGCCAACCGACCAGGGTTATCGGTATTACGTTGACAATATTCTGGAGGAAGCTCGACTCTCTCGCGCAGACCTCAGGGCAATCGACAAGGTTTTTATGTCGAGCGGCCTGGATTCCGCGACTTCGTCTGAACGTATTATGGAAAGGATGTCCCACGCGCTCTCGGAGCTTTCCGAGAACGTCGGAATCGTGGTTTCCCCCGCGCATACGGAGAACCGACTGAATCACATTGAGTTTGTTCAGCTTTCTGATAAGCGAATCCTGGTGGTTTTGGTCACTACGTCAAATATCATTCACAACAAGATCATCAGGCTCGAAGACAACATCACTCAAGAAGAACTCGAGCAAACGGCGCGTTATTTGAACACCGAGTATAGCGGCAAGAGTCTGGTTGCCATTCGAGCTGAGATTCTGGAGCTGATGAGAGTGGAAAAAGCCCTCTATGATCGCCTACTAAGAAATGCGATTTTGCTTTGCGACATGAGCATTGAGGGTGAGGATTCAGCCGGCGGGGATGTTTATGTCGATGGTGCGTCCAATATCCTTTCAAAGCCCGATTTTGTTGACGTTGATAGAATGCGAGAGTTATTCCGCACGTTTGAAGAGAAGTCTCGTCTCATCAAGATACTCAACGAATGTGTTTCGCGCGATCAATATTCGACTGCCAGCGATGTCCATGTGGTGATTGGGAGAGAACACCCCATCTCATCGATGCGCAATTGTGCTTTAATTACCGCGCCGTACCGGCTTGGTTCAAACGAACATCTGGGCACTCTCGGGGTTGTGGGGCCAATGAGGATTGAGTATTCCCGCATTATGGCTATGGTAAACTACATGGCGCGCCTGATTGAGCGACGACTTGATGAGGAAGCACGGGTCTGAGTACCCGTAATCGTTCGCAGAATCGCACACAGACATCGAAACACAAATCGAAACAAATAATGGCACCTGAAGAAAATGAAGATTCGCGTAATCGCATACCGATCAGTTTCTCGGATTCTGATGAGGACGCTAATTCTGTTGCTTCAGCCGGTGGATCGGTGACACCTTCCGAGTCAGATGATGACTTGGAGATCACTATTGACGCGTCATCGGATTTCGATGCTCTGCAGGAAGATCAGGAATTGGTCGATCCCGGGCCGCCTCCGAGCCCGTCGCCTCAGGCTGATGGATCAGGTGAAGTCGCTCCGAGGGGCGGCGGACCTGAGGTAGCAGAATTAGTAGCCACCAGGGCAGAGCTGAAACGACTTGAAGGCGAGGTTAAGGAACTAAGAGACAGTGTGGCCAGGCGGCAGGCGGATTTCGAGAACTACCGCAAGAGAATGGACCGCGAACGGGCCGAAACTTATAGCCGCGTGGTTGCCGATATTGCCGGAAAGCTTCTGCCTGTCCTTGATAATTTGAAGAGAGCCCTCGAAACCGAAGCCTCGGTTGAAGCCAGCGAATCAGATGAGTTTCGTCATTTCCTCAGCGGCGTGGATTTGATCTATAAGCAACTCGCTGGGGTGCTCGATGCTCTGGGCGTCAAGCCAGTTCTGGCCGAAGGCGAGCAATTTGATCCACACCTTCATGAAGCGGTCGTCACAGAGAGTACCGACGATTATGAACCTGATACTGTCATTCAGGAGATCGTTCGCGGATTCAGGATGGGCGACAAGCTGATCCGTCCTGCTCTGGTAAAGGTAGCGGTCAAGAAGTGATTCTGGCCGGAAAACTAAGAGCTGCATAAAAATGGGAAAAGCTATCGGAATAGATTTGGGAACGACGAATTGCTGCGTCTCGGTACTCGAGGGCGGAGCGGTTCAGATTGTCCCCAACAAAGAAGGTGGAAGGACGACACCCAGCGTAGTAGGTTTCACCGACAAGGGTGAGCGTTTGGTGGGTCAGATAGCTAAGCGCCAGGCCGTCACCAATGCCGCAAATACTGTGTATGCGGTAAAACGGCTCATTGGGCGCAAGTACAGCTCGCCTGAAGTTCAGCGAATGCGGGAAACATCGGCGTTTGAGATCATCGATTCGCCAAACGGCGACGCTCGCGTGCGCGTGCTGGGACGAAGCTACAGCCCGCCAGAGTTGTCGGGGATTGTGCTCCAGCGTTTGAAGGCCGCCGCCGAAGATTTTCTGGGAGAGCCGGTAACGGATGCGATCATCACGGTACCCGCCTATTTCGATGATTCGCAGCGCCAAGCTACCAAAGACGCAGGGAAGATTGCCGGACTGAATGTCGAACGTATTATTAATGAGCCCACGGCCGCGGCCCTGGCTTATGGACTGGGCCGGTCTGAAACTGAGCGGATTGCCGTTTACGACCTTGGTGGAGGCACCTTCGATATCTCAATCCTTGAGATGAGCGACGGTGTCTTTGAGGTCCTTTCCACCTCGGGGAACACTTTTTTAGGCGGCGAGGATCTGGACGAGCGAATCATGAACTGGATGGCCGATCAGTTTTTGGCGGACACGGGAATTGACCTGCGCAAGGATCGGCTGGCACTACAGCGACTAAAAGAAGTAGCCGAACGGGCGAAGTGTGAACTTTCCTCCTCAACGGAAACGAATATCAACCTCCCCTTCATCGCGGCTGACTCGACCGGCCCGAAGCATTTCAACAAGGTCCTGACCCGCGACGAGTTTGAAGCCTTAATCGTAGATTTGATTGACCAGACCATCGAACCCTGCCAGAAAGCGCTTCAGGATGCGAAGCTGCAGCCAGGCGACGTGGACAAGGTGATTTTGGTGGGTGGCCAGACGCGATCTCCGATCGTGGAACGCACTGTCGAAAGGATCTTTGGTAAGAAGCCATCGGCCGAGATCAATCCCGACGAGGTTGTGGCGATGGGAGCCGCCATTCAAGGTGGCGTATTAACGGGTGAAGTCAAAGATATTGTGCTCCTCGATGTGTTGCCGTTGAGTCTGGGCTTGGAGACTCGGGGTGGATTGTTTACTAAGATCATCGACCGGAACTCCACTATTCCATTGCGCAACAGCTTGACGTTCACCACGGTGGTCGACAATCAGACCTCGGTGGAGATTCATATTTTGCAGGGCGAGCGTGAAGTGGCATCAGGGAATCGCTCGCTCGGCAAATTTGAGCTGGTTGGCATCCCACCCAGTCCGCGGGGCGGTCCGCAGATCGATGTAACCTTCGAAGTTGACGCGAATGGCATTGTCTCGGTGTCAGCGCTGGACAAGGCTACAGGGCGCGAGCAGCAGATGAGAATCACGCCGTCGTCCGGGCTGGCTCCAGATGAAATTCAACAATTGATCAAAGAGGCTGACACTTTTGCGGAGGCTGACAAGGGAGCGAAAGAGATCGTAGTCTTGCGCAACAAGCTGGAGTCGCTGCTTCGTAACACCCAAAAGTCATTCTCCAAGTTTGGCGAAATGCTTTCGGCTAACGATCGAGACATAGCGAATCGCGTTTTCGGTGAGGCCGAGGTTGCCACCAAAGCTGAGACGCGTGAAGAAATTGATAAAGCTTTGACCGCACTCGAGCGGGTTGCTGGAGAGCTTACCTCCGCCATGATGAATCCTCCCACGGAATCCGCGGCAGCTGAAGCGGAGACCACTCCGCCCAGTGAATTTACAAAATTTTAGATAGTCAATTACCTAATAGAACGAGAGGTTTTGGAAAGTCTTGAGCAAAAGAGATTACTACGAGGTCCTCGGTGTCATCCGAACCGCCTCAGACCAGGAAATAAAAAGTGCTTATCGCCGACTGGCAGTGCGTTTCCATCCGGATAAGAATCCGGGGGACGCCAGCGCTGAAGAGAAATTCAAAGAAGCGGCCGAGGCTTACGGCGTCTTAGCCGATGCAGATCAACGGCAAAGGTATGATCGTTTTGGACATGCCGGCGTTTCGAGTGGAGCCGGGCAAAGTTGGGGCGCACCGGGATTTGGTGGCATTGAAGATATTCTCGGCGACCTGTTTGGATTTGGAGATGTTTTCGGTGGACGCGGTGGGAACCGTTCGGCGGCGCAGCGCGGCGCGGATTTGCGTTACGACCTGGAGATTAGCCTCGAAGAGGCATACAGCGGGATGACCGCACAGCTGCGCATTCCGCGGCTTGAAACGTGCGAAACCTGCAAAGGTAACGGCGCTGCGGAGGGCACTCAACCTGAAGCCTGTGGCAACTGTGGAGGCACCGGTCAGGTACGTTATCAACAAGGCTTCTTTTCTGTTGCCCGAACTTGCCAGTCATGTCGCGGTGCCGGTCGCGTGGTTAAGAATCCCTGCCCGGGTTGCCGAGGAGCGGGGCGCATCGAGCGTGAGAAGCAAATGGAAGTCAGAATCCCGGCCGGCGTCGAGACCGGTTCGCGACTGCGGGTTCAAGGTGAAGGGGAGTCTGGCACTCAGGGTGGTCCGTCAGGCGATCTTTACGTTGTGATTCATCTGGCCGAGCACGAGCGCTTTGAGCGTCAGGGGAGCAATCTTTACGCGTCGTTGCCGATAACCTTCGCACAGGCAGCATTGGGATCGGATGTTTTCGTGGGGACTATTGAGGGAGAAGAGAAGATCAAGGTCCCCCACGGAACTCAAACGGGCACCGTCTTTAGGATAAAGGGCAAAGGCATGCCGGTACTCGGCGGCCGCGGACGTGGCGATCTGTTTGTCTCGGTGAGCGTCATTACGCCAACTTCATTGACCCGCGAACAACGGAAGCTGCTCGAACAGCTTGCCGTGGTCGAGAACAAGGATCTGGAAGACAAAGGTCTGGTCGATAAGGTTCGCGATATTTTCGGGTAGGGTGCGAATTACCACAAAGACGAAAACCGCAAGAGTCGCAAAGCCCGCAAAGGTCCGCACAGAAAATGCTCTTTGCGCACTTTTGCGATTCTTAGCTTACTTTGCGGTTTGTGGTTTTGACCCAGACGTTATGATGCAATTTAGATGTTTTCAGTGATAACGGAGTCCACCCCAATGCATTTCCCCCAGCTTCGGTTTTCCATTCTCCTTCTTGCAACCTTTCTAATTACCGCTTCTGTCGCCACTCAGGCGCAGGACAGCATGCAGCGCTGGCAGACTTTTGATTTTTCAAAGTCTGCACTCAAAGCTGCCGACGCGGCCAAGCTGCCGTTGGAAGATCTGAAGCTGCTGCGTGGGATCGTTTTTGGCCGGCACGGAAGGGTGTTTAAGGATGCCGGCATTCGCATCTACCTTGAAGCCCAGGACTGGTACAAGGCGAACCCAGACTTCAATAATTCGATGCTCAACGATCTTGAGCGCCGAAACCTCGACGTAATTCGCGTCGCGGAAGCCAGCAAGCACGCGACTGTCCAACCCGGAGACATGCGCTACTGGGTGACGCGTCCGCTCACCGCTAAAAAGCTCGGCACTCACAGTGGCGCCGAGTGGCGGGTCTTGCGAGCTGAGGTTGAGGCGATTCATGGCAAACGTTTCGACGAGCCATGGCTTCAGCAATATTTTGACGAGCGTTATTGGTATAAGGCGAGCGCCAAATACGATGCCCGCAGCCTTTCCGAGAACGAGCAGAAGAATCTCCTGACAATTGGTGTGGCACAGAAGAAGTCGCGCAAAGTTGCATTGGCTCCCGGCGATATGGAGCTGTTTGAGAACAGGTTGATATCCGAGCAGATGCTGCACGGCTTGAGTCTCAATGAGTTGCGCCTGCTACGGAATGAAGTCTATGCCCGCCACGGACGTCAGTTTCAGGCACCATGGCTCTCGCAATACTTTTGGGGCCAATCGTGGTATCAGCCCAAGGATGACTTCAAGGACGAAGACGTGTCAGGATCGGACAAGACGAACGTGGAGACGATTGTCGCCTACGAGAAAAAGATCCATGACAATCTTGGTCGCCAGGCAATTACGCGAAACCTGCTCGAGGGGTTATTTGTTGAAGATGCAGTGAAGATGCGCCAGGAAATCTATGCTCGGCGCGGCAAGGTGTTTACCAAAGAGCCCTGGTTTCAGACTTACTTCGAGAGCTTCGCCTGGTACAAAGCTGACCCCACGTTTACGGATACTCAGTTGAGTACTTTGGAGAAACGCAACATCGCCACGATTGCCGCCTATGAAAAAAAGGCGGTGAGCGCGATGAGCGTCATCGAAGGTTGATAAGGCCCGCCTCCGGTCTCGCGTGTCGAGACCAAGAACAGAAAGCAGTAAGCAGAAGGCAGTAGGCAGAAAAATTTAGCGCGGGCGGTAGTTTGATATCGCAGCCCTTTCCTACTAATGATCAGAAGCGGGCGCTTATCCTGCTTATCGTGCCCTTGGCCAAAACTTCGCCAGCGCCGTAATACCAGTAAGTAATTACGTTCGTTTAGAGGTGGGCACCGC
>JANNJZ010000552.1:0-5539 GCA_031396065.1 Pyrinomonadaceae bacterium
CGCAGAAATGCTCGGAGCGTGGAATGAAAATGTCGAAGGAGATCGGCAAGTTGCGAACGATCCATCAGGAAATTGTATTCTGGAGAACTGTTACGTGTTGGTCTATGAGGGGAAAATGCATTCAAGCCACGAGCTTGCCCCAATCATTGGCCTTGTCGCTGAAGCGAAAAAACCAGTTTTCGTATTAGCTGAAGGTGTCGAAGGCACTGCGCTAGAACTCTTAGTCATTAATAATAACGAGAAGCTCTCGTGTGTTGCGGTTAAAGCACCCGGTTACAGCGAAGATAAGAGGAACTGGCTAAAAGACATCGCTGCCGTTACCGGCACATCCGTTCTCGGTGGAACGTATGGAAAGAAGCTCGAAACCGCATTGCTATCCGACCTCGGTACCGCCGAGAGAGTCGTAGTGCAAAAAGATCAAACACAAATCATCTCTGGTCCCGGTAACGAAGAACGTATAAAGACTCGGCTGGCCCAACTTCGGACCCAAATGAGGGAGACACCTTCTGCGGAGCAAAGTAAGCTTCACAATCGTCTAGCTAACTTGTTAGGGAGTACAGCGGTCATAAAAATCGGTGGTACAACCCGTGACGCTCTCCTTGATAATCGTTACAAGGTTGAAACGGCTATGCAGTCCGTGCGTCTGTCCTTGGAACAGGGAGACGTTGTTGGCGGTGGTCTCACTTACTACCAAGCCGCAAAAGCGCTTGAACGCGACTTAGCTCTGAAGTCTTTGACAAAGGCCGAAAAGATCGGGATCAAAGCAGTTCAGCGGGCTCTGCAAGGCCCAATACAGAGTCTTATTTACACAGGTAGAGAAACAATCGAAGAGTTCGAAAAAAACTCCAAGGGCCAACCTGAAATGGGTTTCAATTTAGCAACCAAAAAATATGAGAACTTGAGAACGGCCGGCGTGTTGGACGCTGCACGCGTCGCGGCCTCCGCCGTACAGATTGCTTTCTCACATGCGCGAACGATTCTTGAGACGACGTCATGGGATACCATTCGACCGAACCTCCCCTTTCTTTAGCCAGTCAAAACGAATGAAGGCTCACCGAAAGAAGGTGGTCAGATGTCAATGGCCTGGCTGCTCCAGCGGTGCGACGACCGTTCTTTACCGGCAAACCACAGCGGAAGAGCGGGAGCAGACCACAGTTAATACTGCGCGTGCCGTGTCGTGGGCATATCTTGTTGAGTTTCGGGTTTGCAGCGATCACGTCAAGCTAGCCCAGGCTGAGTATCCTTACGTGGCGAACAAAGAACCATAGTATGGAAGAACTTCATTTCGAACTACTTGAAAACGGATTGGATTTCATCGCGTCCGGCTTGACCTATATCGCCCGCGGGGGGACGAAGTCCGATCTGAAATATGGCGTTCTGCACTTGGCATCGGGCATTGAACTCGTCTTAAAGGAGCGTCTTCGTCAGGAGGATTGGACGTTAGTTTTCAAAGAACCTGGGAACGCGGACGAAGATCGTTACAAGGCAGGAAATTTTCGCAGCGTCGACCAACGAGAGTGTCTGCAACGTCTTGAGGACGATTGTGGTATTGAAATCTCGCAGAAACAAAAAGATAAGCTTAGTGCCTTCCGGTCACCACGAAATCGTCTTGAACATTTCGCGATTATTGATACCAAAGCTGCGATTGAGAGTTTAGCGGCACAAGCTCTCGGAGTTCTGCTCGATTTCATTGGAGAACATTTCGAAAGCGCAGCGCTGTCGGAAAGGGATAATCAGTTGTTACTTCAAATAAGAGAACAACTTGCCGAATTTGAAACATTCACGAAGCATCGACTCGCCGAAGTATTTGCAGAGCCGAAAGCCAAAGACGAGTCATCTACTCTTCTACAGTGCCCGTGCTGCCTGCAGTCAACGCTTGGTGCCGACGTCGATGTTTGTTGTAGGTTTTGCGGGTATCAAGCAACTGGAAGCGCTGCCGCTTATTTTTACATCGCGCAGCATGATCTGGCTCGCAACACTTACTTCTGTCCTGAATGCGTGAATAAGACATTAGTGGATCTTGGTTGTAAAGGCGGCGCAACGCCTGCCGCGCGATTCGCCTGCTTTGGGTGTGGTTTTCAATGGATTGAAGGGGAACTTGAAATCTGTTGGAAGTGCCAAGATGCAGTGGCGCCCGAATACATGACGCCAATTGGCTGCCGAGCCTGCTTCGAGGCTTATGTTGCCGGTGAGCACAGTTAGGGACGTTAGGATTTTGGGGCCTTAGGGCCGTGCTTGTGGGAAGCGGTCCCGCCGGCTTTTCTATTACCCCGGATCGCTGGTCGGAACGCCAGTGTGAGCTTTTCCATGTTCGTAGAGATCTTCTTGTTGCTGGTTTTATCGCCGCAATAGCATAGCCTTGTGGCTCCAATGCTTTGGTTTCACTACATTTCGATACGGTTTCGCCGAATCTCCCCAGCCAACGCGTTGTCCACAATGGCAGCCAGAGAGTCGTAGGCGGGGGGGAGATACAACAGCAAATCGCTCGCTCGCAATATCGAATTGAAACCAGGAATGAGGCGGATGAAATGTTCCCGTCAGCAAACCTTCCGCGTAACCGGCAGCGAGAGCACCCAGCATTGTTGTGAGGTAGCCTACGGTGTGCAATTGGCGGGGACGTTGTCTCCAATACTGATCTGGAGCATCCCCGCGCTGAATGGCTTCCTTCGCTTCAAGTTGACGCCTCTTCCGTTCCTCTTCTGACAGTAATTCATTGCTGAGTTCGATTCCATCAATTCGTCCGCTGCAGAAAGCGCAGGGGAAATCTGGCGAGTACATCATGAGATCGGCCACTTGCGCGGTGAGGCGGCCGTTTTGACCCTCCATCAATACACCCAGGTCAAGAGACGGAAGCAGATAGTGCTGAGCGAGGTCGCTAAGCTTAGCGCGTGCATGTTGAGTATCAGTACAGCCAAGTAACAAATCGCAGCGAAGCAGTTCGTCGATGACGTTGTTGTGCAATATGTTTCCTGCGAGAGTTGTAATTTGAGCGTTCGGGTTGATCGACATGATCAGATCGGCAACTATCTCGACTTTGTACAGCGAGGGTTCATGATCGACATGGTCAATCCTTGATCCATGCATCCGCTCGAGATTGGGATTTACAAATCGCTTTGGATCGACGAGGACGAAGTTGCCGACGCCAGCTCGGGCCAGGACATGTGCGGCAGGTGAACCCGTACCGCTGCAGCCAATGACTCCAACTGTAGCGCGCTCCAAACGAAAGGCCGAGGGCTGACCAAGAACAGAGACTAGGCGGGCTCGATTTGCTTCGGAAGTGCGCATTGTTGCGGGCCTCGGTTCCTCCGCCTCAGAACTAAACGACTCGATTTGATCACTGAATGTCAACAGTTTTTCTACAGGCAACCATTCGCCCCGATCATAAACGCGCCCGGTGAAACTGAATCCAGTGACACTGTTGCGTTGGAGTATGAGGCTGCAATACGGCTTCCCCTTCCCATATGCTCCAAACTCACGAGCGAAGTAGCTGTCCATGTCATCGTCAATAGTGCTCGGATAAGTACAAGATCCTTCCGGGTGAGAATGGACCACGCCGATCGCCAAGGGACTCGCTGCGCTGTGATGAAGCGCCCTTCTAGAATATTGATCCACAAATCGCGTAAGGCCAACTTGCCGATCTAAGTCGCCAGGCTCTGGCCAGAGTCCGTCTACATAACTTATTGCCAAACCCCATGATGTACGGCGATAGCCAAACTCGAAGAAGGTTCCCCACTCGCGGTGCGGATATCGTTGGAAAACGTGCTTCTCCAACGCAGCGAGGCCACCGGCGCGAACTCGCAAAATCGAATGACGTGAATCTTCAACCAGAGGCAGGCCGCTCAGTTCGCGTCGTATAGCCATGACACTAGCTCCCCAACATAGGTATGAAACCCGTGGAGCGAAGGGTTCCACGCGGGACCGCCACCTCCGTTGTGCGGGTGATAACTTATTAAGCGCCACGTTCGATCTAACGCTCTCAGTTGTGTTTGGGATTGCCCCTTAACGCGACCGATTAGAGGAGAACCCTCGGGCAGATAAGCCCCGTCAAGCATCTGACCCGGATAGCCGCCGGGGATTGAGACCAATACATCTGTCTTCGGGATCGCGTTTCCGGGCCGCGTTCGCAAATCGTGGTATATCACCGCATCGGGACTTTTCGTCCTTGTGACGACTTGGCCGCTATCGCGGAGCTTTTCTAACTCAAGGTCCACTCGATCCGCCTCATAGCCGCCGTCGACCTTCTTGCGAACGACATCAAAAACTTCGCACCCCTCGATCTCGATTTTCTTATCGAGCTCAATTTCTCTTTTCTTAGGTGATACCTCCCAAATTCGTGTCTCGCGTGGATTCTGCGGATAGACCAGCGACGCGATTTGCTCGCCCGTCATGCTGTGTTGCACTCCATCATGCTCAGTGAACTTTCGTGAATTGACGGTGATGGAGAGCCTAGCGACAGGTGCCCGGGAGTAAAAGACAGGCCCGTCCTTAAATTCGACAACATCTTTTGCCGCAATCGGCTGGTCGCTCTTGCCTTCGTTATCGCGGAGGAGATTGGCATTCAACGGGAGCCCGAAGAGTTCGCGCAACGTTTGTCCTGTTTGGGCGCTTCGGACAGTCACTTCCGCGCGATCGTCGACAAAGAAAGCTAGTTTTGGCGGCTCTGCGCATGCGGGTCGGGGCTGTACCTCGCATCCACTTAGAGAGTAGAAAACATTGCCCTGAACCAAGTCGACGGTTTCATTGTCGGCGACGACTACGTCGTGCGGGGAATTATGATCGCGTATCAACGTTTTGCCGTCGGACACGCACGCCTGCTCCTTTATGACCGTGACTCTTACCTCGCGCTGAGGCATCAGTATCACTTTGTCGTCGACCAATGCAGCCCATTTGGCTGGCTGAACGCAGCGCTCCGGGTTATCAGACAGCTGCGGAATTAACACTCCGTGGGTGCTTCTGTTATCTTGCTTGTGTTCTTCCATTTCTGTGCTCGCTTTCTAAAAGAAACTTCCTTCACCAGTACAGACGTGGAAGCGTGACAGCCGATGGTTTGTCACGGTTCTGCGTATTCATATTGGGTGATCCATTACGCAGGCGTAGGAATGGCAACAAAGCTGCAACCTCAATTCGATGGTCGCGGGGATCTTGAGCTGCTGCATCTAATGGCGGGCGGCGATTCCATGGCTTTTGATGCTTGGGAGGAGCTCTACTCACGACATGGAGGCTATCTGTACACGTTTTGTAAGCGTGCGTTTATCGGACGTGTAGGCGAGCACCGGATCGAAGATATCGTTGAGGACGCGCTCGTAAAGGCTTTTCATAAAGCTGCTTCGTTTCAAAATGACGCACAACTCGATTTGGAAAATCAGCGCTGGCTGGTCCGAGCCTGGCTAGGAACGATCTGCAAGCGAATCGTAAGCGACTACTTTCGCGGGCAACCTACCGTTGATTTTATGGATGACGAAGCTCTTGAGGCTCGAGAGGCTCGCGATGCGTGGACCGGTTCTGTTAGTGACGACGACCCCGTCCACGCCGCGCGCCT
>JANNJZ010000567.1:0-2452 GCA_031396065.1 Pyrinomonadaceae bacterium
CGTTTAGAGGTGGGCACCGCCCACCGGTGCGCCGTGGATGAAACGATGCGGCTACATAATCAAGGTGTGATTACATAGGAGAATGGTCTTATCTACGACGTACCGGTGGGCGGTGCCCACCTCTAAACGAACGTAATCATCGGTCGTCCGTCGTCGGTCGTCCGTCCATAACCGAAGGAGAAACGTCTATGAAGAAGGGTCTGCTTTTAGTCCTCTTGGGCATTCTGTCAATTACTTTTCTGAGTTGTCAGCGAGGCTCCGATCAAACTGGTGGTGCGCCCAGAATCGCTCTGGTGTTAAAAACTCTAAACAACCCTTTCTTTATCGACATGCAAAAGGGGGCGGAGGAAGCGGCGAAGAAGTTGGGGGTAAATCTGATCGTGCAAGCGGCAGAGCGGGAGGTTGACGTCGAAAAGCAGATGCAGATCATCGAGAACCTGATTCAAACCAAAGTCGCGGCTCTGTGTGTAACCCCAAGCGGCTCGCGAGAGATCGTTCCCGCAATTGAGAAAGCCAACCGGGCGGGCATTCCCGTGGTAATTGTGGATACGCGGGTGGATCCCAAGACCATGAGCGAATCGACTGGAAAGATCGCCAGCTTCATCGGTTCTGACAACTATGAAGGCGGCAAACTAGCCGGCGAGTACATTGCGAAAAAACTAAATGGCAAAGGCAAGGTCGCGATCCTCGAAGGTATTCCGGGTCACGAGACCGGCGACTCCAGGTTGAAAGGTTTCCGCGAGGCCATCAAGGCGACGCCGGGAATCGAAGTGGTTGCGTCGCAGACCGCAAACTGGGAAAGGGACCAGGGCTTTAATGTCTTCCAAAACATTCTTCAGTCTCATCCCGAGGTGCAGGCTGTGTTCGCCTGTAGCGATTTGATGGCCCTGGGAGCTGTCGAGGCTATCGCTGCCGCGAAAAAGACTGGCCAGATTACTGTCATTGGATTCGACGCCTCAGACGAAGCACGTAAGGCTGTGATCGGCGGAGCTATGGATGCCACGGTGGCGCAGTCTCCCGCCATCATGGGCGCGTTAGCAGTGGAGAACGCGTACCACCTGATCAAAGGTGAGCCTATAAAAGAAGAGTCCGTGGTTGCGATTAAGCTGATCACGAAAGAGAACGCAACGAGCAAATGAGTAACCGCCAAGACGCCATGTGCGCCAATGCAATTAGAGATACACCTATACTTATTTGCGCATATTGCTTTTTGTCTTGGCGACTTGGCGCTCTTGGCGTCTTGGCGGTTAAAAATTCTTTCAAACTAACCGGGGTGACATTACATGGGTAAAAAGCTGGGTGTCGGAGTAATCGGGTTGGGCAGACTTGGCAGTTCGTATGCGAAATACTTTACTGGTCGCATCTCGGGCGCGACGCTGGTCGCGGTGTCCGATGTTAACGAAACTGCGGTGGCGGCATTTGGTACTGAGTTGGGCGTGTCAAAGCAATATAGTCGCTATCAGGATTTGATCGCTGATGAAGAGGTTGATGCCGTCGTCATTGTAAGTCCGACCAGCACGCACAAAGAGATTGTGCTTGAGGCCGCCAAACGTAAGCTGCCAATTTTTTGTGAGAAACCTTTATCAATTTCACTGGCCGAAGCGCGCGAGATACTTATCGCGGTTGAGCAGACGGGCGTGTTCTTCCAAATGGGTTTCATGAGGCGATTCGACAAAGGCTATGTCGCTGCCAAGCGCAAAATTGAAGCGGGCTCGATCGGGACTCCAGTGGTTTTTAAGTCATCGTCCCGCGATCCTTATCGCCCCAGTCTTGAATATCTCGACCCGGCACACAGCGGCGGCCTCTTCATAGATTGCGGGATTCACGATCTCGATTTGGGGCGTTGGTACATGGGCGACATAGCCAGCATCTACAGTATCGGCGGCACCCTGGCTTATCCGGAAATGAAAGCGATAGGGGACATTGATAACGCCATTGCCAGCCTCTATTTCCGCAGCGGCGCACTCGGCACGATTGACCTTAGCCGCAACGGCGTCTACGGATATGACATCCGAACTGAAATTCTCGGAACTGAAGGTACGCTTAAAATTGGCTACCTTCGTGAGACTCCGGTCCTGGTGATGACCAAAGACGGTATCACGCACGACACCGTTCCATATTTCACCGAACGCTTTGAACAAGCTTACATTACCCAACTCCAGGACTTCGTGGACAACGTCGTACAGGACAAGCCGCCTGCCGTAACCTGCGCGGATGGCGTGGCCGCGTTAGAGGCGAGCGCCGCTGCCACGTTGTCGTTCAAAGAAAACCGGCCCGTGACGCTATAGTGTCGGAACCACCTGGATGAGAGCTGATGTAAATTGCGTTCGTTTAGAGGTGGCACCGCCCACCGGTGCGTCGTGGATGAACCCATCCAACTATATGACCCGACGTTAATCATGTATCGGACTCGTTTTTTCCAGGCGCACCGGTGGGCGGTGCCCACCTCTAA
>JANNJZ010000253.1:0-26858 GCA_031396065.1 Pyrinomonadaceae bacterium
GGTGCGGGCGAGGGCGCCCGCGGTCCCAGTGTAGGCGGCCCAAGCTATTACATTCCGCGCCTTTGGCCCTGAGGCAGTGAAAAACCCAAGGCATTTGCTTACCTTCCTACCGGCCCTTAGCTCAGGTCCGGTCGCTAACGCTCGCGGTTCTGACCGTCAGTCAGCGGCCGGTGATCTCCGCCGCCAGCTTCTCCGCACCATATAGCTTCCGCAGCGCTTCGATGATCGCCGCGCTGTGGATCCCAACCGCCCGGCTGCCTTCTTCCTCGTCGATGTACCAATAACGGTTTGGTAGCTTTTGAATATTACTGTCGAAGTTGACTCCGACCACCTCCGCGTTACGGTTGATGACCGGACTCCCCGAATTGCCGCCGATCGTGTCCGCCGTGTAGACGAAGTTCATCGGAGTCGACAGTTCAAGTTTCGACTTCCCGTCTCTCCACCGCTGCGGCAGATCGTAGGGCGATTTCTCGTCGAAGCTGGCGGCGCGATCGTAAAGGCCATTGAACGTTGTCTTATAAGGTACGCGGGTCGTGTCTTCTTCGTAGCCCATCACCTTCCCGTAGCTGATGCGCAGACTAGCGGTAGCATCCGGCGAGACATTTTTGCTGTAGACAGCAAAGCGAGCCGCTGCAATCTTCTGGCCGGCAACCGCGTCAAGGTTCTGAATCTTCTGCTCGTTCCACGTGCGGAGTTCGCGGATCACGGGCGCCACCCGACGAGCGAGTACTATCAGCGGATCATCGCTGGTCGAGATTGCCCCCGCCCCGCCTTCAAACAGCGCCTTGCGGGCTGCTACGTCTCCGAGCTTCGTTTGGGAAATTACGGCCTTCGCCACGGCAGCCGGAGTGGACCCCTGCAAAACAGCACGGACGAACGGGTCGTCTTTACCGAGCGTCTGTTCGGCGTCGGTCAACCAGGAAGCAAGGATGGCCTCCTCCATGTCCGGATAAATCGGAGCCCCAGAGAATAGCCCAAACTTCAACCCCTCAAGTTTCGAATCGCGAAACTCGTCGTACCGAGTATCGTTTGGTTTCCCGATTTCTTCCGAATAAGTGACGAGTTGCTGGGCGATCTGGCCCAGCCGTGAATAGATCAGCGTGGAAAAAGCCGTGCGCTTGGCGTAGGCCGGTAATTCCCTATAACCCGCAGCTATCTCGTCCCAGGCGCTGCCATAAGCCTTTTGTAATTCCGGCCGACCAGCCACCGCCGCCCGCAGTGCTTTTTCGCCTTCCTCTTTCCTGGTGGTCATCCGAACGCTCTGCAGACCATCCTGTTGTCCCACCAGCCGCTTCATGGAGTTTGCCAAACTGCGAATTGTGTTTAGAGCCCGCCGCGCCGCCTCGGGAGACGTTTTGCCGTAGTTCACCAGAGCATTGCGTCGTACAGTCCACACCTGCATCTGTAAAGGATTTCCCGCGTCACGCTGATACTGGACTTGCGCCATCGTCAGCAGCCGGTTGGTCGAACCCGGATAGCCGATAGCCAGAATGAATTCGCCATCAGCAGGACCGTTTGCCGACCACTTGAGATAGTGGTCCGTCTTTAGTGGCTGGCCATTTTCATAAACGCGGAAGAACGAGATATCGAGACAGTAACGAGGATAGGTGAAGTTGTCGTAGTCACCACCGAAGAAGGCGACCTGTTCTTCAGGGGCAAAGACCAAGCGGACATCAGTGTATTTCTTGAAACGATA
Source organism: Pyrinomonadaceae bacterium (assembly GCA_031396065.1). Classification (GTDB taxonomy): domain Bacteria; phylum Acidobacteriota; class Blastocatellia; order Pyrinomonadales; family Pyrinomonadaceae; genus PSRF01. Next base: position 1,697 of record JANNJZ010000253.1, read on the forward strand.
AAGCCAGTATTCACCGCCGTTGTAAATCTTGACTACTTCACTGCGCAGTCCAGTCTTGTCAGTAGACTCTTTCTCGATCGCCGCAATCTGCGCCCGGCGCGCGTCACCGGCTTCCTTGTCTGACGCGCCTGCCTTCACCGCGCCCTGCACGCGTTGAGTTACATCTTCGTAAGAAGTAAGCACATTGACTTCGGCATCAGGGGTCTTTAATTCCTCGGCTTGGGTGGCAGCATAGAATCCGTCACGCCGGAGATTACGTTCAGCGGTTGAAAGCTTCTGCAACTGGCCGCTGGCGACATGTTGATTAGTAAGGACCAAGCCGTTTGAAGATATGAAAGAACCGGATGCCCCCTCAATTCGCACCGAGGCTAACCGGATATGCTCCAACCATGCCTCAGAAGGTTCGAAGTTGTATCGCTCTTTCCACAGCTTGCGTGGAGGATTATCAAACGTCCACATTCCTTCGTCTGCAAGTGAGGTCAATGGAGACACGATCATTACTAATACGAAGGCTAAAAGTGCGATTCTCTGCATCAAACTCTCCTCAAGCTTCAGCTTGTATAGCGGCGAAAGATGCAACCTGAAGGTTGTACTCTGAACACCCGTAACCAGGCGTATAGAGTACAAGCTTTAGCTTGCGTGGTTCCGTAAGAACACTCTAAAGAAAGCCCCGATTAAATCTCTCCGACGCGTAGCGTCGAAAAGCACCTGTTCAAAGTTCCACAACGATTGAACTTTGATGCATCTCCTGCAACGAACGGACTTTGATCGCCCCGCCGGTCTCGCGAGCCGTGATAGCCTCAACAATCGCCTGCGCACCAGTCATCGTGGTCACGCACGGCACGTTGTACTGCAAAGCAGCGCGTCGAATCGCCTGTTCGTCGAAGTGCGACGCGCGTCCCAACGGCGTGTTGATGACCAGCGCGATTTCACCGCGCTTGATGTGATCGACGATGTTCGGCCGACCCTCATTCACCTTAAACACGGCCTCTACTTTCAGGCCTACCTCTTGTAATCGTTCCGCCGTCCCCTGAGTAGCCACGATCGCAAATCCGAGTCGCGCCAGCCGGCGCGCCAAAACCACTGCCTGCCCTTTATCTGAATCGTTCACACTGATGAAGGCCCTCCCCGTTGTCGGCAACGACAGTCCTGCACCGGTCATCGCCTTAGCGTAGGCCTCGCCAAACGTTTCGCCGACACCCATCACCTCGCCGGTTGAATGCATCTCCGGGCTCAGAATCGGATCGACTCCAGGAAACTTCGCAAACGGGAAGACTGGAGACTTGATGAAGAACCGATTGACCGTCAGGTTCTCCGGCAAATCAAAATCGGCGAGAGCCTGGCCGGCCATCACCAGGGCGGCGATACGCGCGATGGGAACGCCGGTGGCCTTCGCCACAAAAGGTACTGTTCGCGAAGCCCTCGGATTTACTTCAAGCACGTAAACCCGATCGTCTTTGATTGCAAACTGGATGTTCATCAGACCCCGCACCGATAATGCCGTCGCCAGCAACCGCGTGTAATGGCGCATGGTCTCAATGTGCTCGGGGTCGATTCGCACGGGCGGCAAAACGCAGGATGAGTCACCCGAATGAATTCCGGCTTCTTCGATATGCTCCTGGATCGCGGCGATCACACAGGTGTTTTCATCGGCCAGCGCATCGACATCAAACTCAGCCGCGCGCTCGAGAAACTTGTCGATTAAGACCGGCCGATCAGGTGTGAATCCTACGGCAGTGCGGACATACTCATCCAAGCTCTCGTCGTCGTAAACGATCGCCATCGCCCGACCACCCAGGACATAACTCGGGCGGACCAGTACGGGATAACCTATTTGCTCGGCAGCTCGCTTCGCCTCTTCCGCCGTTGCGGCCATACCGTTTTCCGGTTGGGGAATTCCTAGTTCTCGCAGTAGCGCGCCAAAGCGTTTGCGGTCTTCAGCGAGATCGATTGCGTCTGCGGAGGTTCCGATGATTGGAACTCCGGCCTTATGCAGACGCATTGCCAGGTTCAGTGGAGTTTGACCACCAAATTGAACTATCACTCCTTCAGGCTTTTCCACGTCGATGATATTCATCACGTCTTCAAAAGTCAGCGGCTCGAAATAAAGCCGGTCAGAAGTGTCGTAATCAGTGGAAACTGTTTCCGGATTACAGTTGACCATGATCGTTTCAAATCCGGCGTCGCGGAGGGCAAACGACGCGTGGCAACAACAATAATCAAACTCAATCCCCTGCCCGATGCGATTTGGCCCGGAGCCGAGGATCATGATCTTGCGACGATCGGTCGGCGCTGCTTCGCTTTCACTTTCGTAGGTCGAGTAGAGATAAGGGGTGAACGACTCAAACTCAGCACCGCAGGTATCCACGCGCTTGTACACCGGTACGACGCCCAGGCTTTTCCGGTACTCACGAACTTCGTCTTCCGTTGTTTCCGTAAGGTAGGCGAGTCTGCGATCGGACAAGGCGACTTCCTTGAACGATCTCAAAGCGTCGGCCGAGATGTCGTTGAGTTTGCGGCCTTCGATGCCCTTTTGGATCTCCACTACGTCCTGGAGTTGTTCGAGAAACCATGGATCCACCCGAGAAAGGCGATAGATTTCCGCGATAGGCCAATTGTGCTGCAAAGCGTAGGTGATATAAGAAAACCGTTGCGAGTTAGGTCGCGCGAGTTTGCGCTGGACTTCGTCATCCGACACGTCCTCCAGCCGCAGAGGCTTGACGGCTTCCAGGGATCGTAAGCCCTTGAAAAGCGCTTCCTTGAATGTTCGGCCAATGGCCATAACTTCACCCACCGACTTCATCTGCGTGCCCAGGACGTCTTCCGCTTCCTTAAACTTCTCGAAGTCCCACTTGGGAATCTTGGCTACGACATAGTCAATCGTTGGTTCAAACGAGGCCGGTGTTTTTTTAGTGATGTCATTGGGAATCTCATCGAGCGTGTAACCAACCGCCAACTTGGCCGCAATCTTGGCGATGGGAAACCCAGTCGCTTTTGAAGCCAGAGCAGACGAGCGCGATACGCGTGGGTTCATCTCAATGATGCGGATCTCGCCGTTTTCCGGGTTTACCGCAAACTGAATGTTTGAACCGCCTGTTTCCACCCCCACCTTGCGGATAATAACGATCGCCATGTCGCGCATCTGCTGATACTCGCGATCGGTGAGCGTCTGGGCCGGGGCCACCGTGATGGAGTCACCCGTGTGCACGCCCATCGGATCGAAGTTTTCGATGGAACAGATGATCACGACATTGTCGGCAAGGTCGCGCATCACCTCGAGCTCAAACTCTTTCCACCCAAGAATCGATTCCTCGACCAGCACTTCGTGCATCGGGGAAGCCGCCAACCCGGCGCGTACAATCTCTTCAAACTCTTCCGGGTTATACGCTGTGCCACCCCCGGTTCCGCCGAGAGTAAATGAGGGCCTGATGATTGCGGGATATCCGGTCGTCGTGACAATCTCCTCTGCTTCAGTCCACGACTTGGCGAAACCTCCGCGCGGCATCTTCATGCCTACCTCATCCATCGCCTGCTTAAACAACATGCGGTCTTCGGCGACCCGGATGGCTTCGCGTTTGGCGCCAATCATTTCGACGCCACACTCTTCTAGCACTCCCGAATCGTCGAGCGCGATCGCGAGATTCAAGGCGGTTTGACCTCCCACAGTCGGGAGCAAAGCATCCGGCCGCTCTTTGCGAATTATGGCGCTGACGGCTTCCACGGTAAGCGGTTCGATATAGGTGATGTCAGCGGTTTCCGGATCGGTCATGATAGTCGCCGGGTTTGAGTTGACCAGGACGACTTTATAACCTTCCTGCCGCAGCGCCTTACATGCCTGCGTTCCGGAATAGTCAAATTCGCAGGCCTGTCCAATGACAATTGGACCAGAGCCGATGATCAGTATTTTGTGGATATCAGTGCGTCTGGGCATTTAGCTGGGAGCGCAGGCCTAAAGCCTGCCAAATGTTCATGGCTTTAAGATATGTAAATGTTAACTCAGGTGGAGTCGAAACATTATACATACCATCGTCGACTGACGGAATTCAGCGTTCGCACTTCGAGGCAAACGAAGTTGCAACAGCGCAACGGGCCCCGAAAAGGACGGAGGTCTAAATCCGTTTCGCAGTTGTGTAACTCTCCTATTTAGGCCGGAAAGTTTCCTAAACAAATCTAATAGCCGCGATTATGAGGATATGGGTGGATAGGGAGTTCGTCAGTGAGAAGTATTTCTGAGTCTTGCAACCCGTTCCAGAACTGCGGTCGTAAAAACTCCGGTGAATAGTTGACCCCGCTCACATGAAACGTCGATCGAATATAGTCGACTATCATGAAACCGAACTATGTATTCTTCCATTCCAATCGACTCCACCTCGCGAGCAGATAACTTGAATGGGATTCGACCACTAGCAAAGAGCTCGTCGAGGGTTTGCTGCGCCTCGGATTTCATTACTTCAGTGTCTATTAGCATCTAGGCATCTTAGCTTCATTTATGGCATCGGCGGTTGCAATAAGCTTCTAGCTCTGTGTCGGAAGTGTAGGGTCGCGACGGTTCACCTTGACCGGGAAACTCTAGCGCATGAGGCCAACATTGAGATTATTCCGTTGGCGGCGCAGCTGGGCGGGTCCGTTTGGGGTCAACCGTCTAGGCTTTCACTGAATCGAACCGGCGTTGGTCGAGTCGCTTGCGGTAGTCGTCGCCCTCGATCATTACTTTCTTGCACATTTCGTAAAGACGACTACGTAAGGGAGTGCCGATGCGTTCTTCGAGTGTGGTCAGTTCTTGAATACGTTCTGAAGCGAAAGTCCTGCTACGCCGTTTCGGTTCAGCACTCTCCGGCTCCTGCATCTCGGCCCGTGCTTCATCCAGATAGTTTGTGGTGAAGATAGTGAGTTTCTTGTTGTTATAGCGGGTGTTGATGATCTGGTACATCGTGTCCCTGACCCAATTCGTGGGAACGGTCGCACCAAGTTCGTCCAGGACCAATACTTCCGCTTGATAAACTGGCGCCAGCACCCGCATCTCCGAAGTTTGAGAAACCGGGTTGTAAGAATCCTGTATGGTCTTCAATAGCGAACCTGATTCATAAAAGAGGCAGCCAACCCCTTTCTTCGATATCAATTCCTTCAGAACAGCAATCGCCAGATGAGTCTTCCCCACACCAACCGAGCCCATAAACAGGAGTCCAGCTTCAACTGCCGGATATTCCTCAGCTAATCTGCTGGCAAAACTGTGTGCAAAAAACTGTGAATCATTCTTCGGGTAGTAGTTATGAAATGAGCAATTGCGAAAGCGCAGCGGTATGCGAGCGGCCTCAAGCGCTCTCGTTCCACTGTTTGAGCGGCGGCAATCGCAAATCACAGCGCTTTTAATGCCCGTGCCCGCGTCGTCCAACTCGAGCCTCGTGCCTGTCCCAAAGCAAAACTCACAGACGTCGTTTTGCGCCCGTTCCGGGATTGAGTCGGTTTCCCGCGATTCCAGACTGCCGTCAACTCTATTCACAATTCTAATTACCCTTTGATCTGGAGTATCGGATGACATTAGGAAACCGCTCGTGTGTTCGGGCGCCCAACGGAACGCTTATTACACTGATTGGTTTTGGATTATAGCATCGCAAGAGGGACAGGCAACGAATCGGCGCCTGGATCAGTGTTAATTCAGCGCGGCTCTCTTCCGGACTGCGATCAAGCCTGATACGAACGCCTATTCGCCGATGATCGTGATAATATTTCGAGCCTATTCTGAAGCGACTTTCAAAGTGCCTGGGGTGGAGTTTGGAAGTTACCGAAAGTGATATCGAGACTGATGCGCTTGTTACATTCATTGCTAACCAAGCTTGGAATCAGCGAGGTAAAAATTGAGCGCGACCCGATTCGCGTGTTCCTCCTGGACGATGATAAGAGAAGACATAAGTGGTTTTCGGAGCGTTTCAAAAACGATCTGGTTGATGTGGCTGATAATGTTGAGACAGCGAAGCAGTTTTTGAGCACCAGTTCCTACGATGCCATCTTTCTGGATCACGATCTTCATCCTGAACATTACCACTCGACGGAACAGGATGATGCCCGCACTGGCTATGCTATAGCAGTGTGGCTCGCGACAAACCCAAAACTACAACGTGCCTCGACGATTGTCGTCCATACGCGCAACGCAGACGGAGCGATTCGAATGGTTGAAGAACTCCGCCGGGCCGGACGCACTGCCGATTACGTTCCTTTCCACTTCCTGAACGACCGAATCAAGCATTATTGGGCGAGATAGTAAGGAGGTCGATTAACGGCACTGCCGGAAGTCTCAGAGCCAAAGACGAGATCTTTAGCAGGCAGGCGGACCCTTAAGGCGCAAGCTATCAGATAGTGCCCCTATTGCTTTCATACGGTAGAATACCCGTCCCGATGAACCAATGCCCCGTGTGCTCAACCGAGTTAACCGGAAGCGGAATTCGCTGTCAGGCTTGTGGCGCCTCGCTTACCGTGGCGCACCCGACACTTAAACAACCTTCTCCCGCTTCTGATGCCCTGCGCAAATCAGCTAATCCGCTAACTACAGCTTCTTCGAGTCATGGAAGCTTCATTGCGGGCACGGTCCTCGATGGACGTTATCGGATCGTAGCCCTGCTCGGCCGCGGCGGCATGGGCGAAGTCTACAAGGCCGAAGACCTCAATCTCGATCACGAGGTCGCGTTGAAATTTCTGCCGGATTCTTTTGCGAATGACACCGCCGCGCTGATTCGCTTCCGCACTGAGGTACGCATCGCCAGACAGGTCACCCACGCGAATGTCTGTCGCGTCTTTGATATCGGCGAGTTCGAGGGGCGCCACTTCCTCTCGATGGAATACATTGATGGCGAGGACCTGTCGTCGCTTCTTAGACGAATCGGGCGTTTGCCTTCAGACAAAGCGCTCGAAGTTTCGCGACAGATTTGCGCCGGCCTGGCGGCGGCGCATGGCGTGGGCGTGTTGCACCGCGATCTAAAGCCGGCCAACGTGATGATTGACGGCCGTGGCAAAGCCCGCCTCACTGATTTCGGCATTGCCGGTCTGGAGGAAGAGCTTAAGAAACGAGGCGAGATCGCCGGCACGCCCGCTTACATGTCGCCCGAGCAGATCACTGGTAAAGAGATCACGACCAGGAGCGACATCTATTCACTGGGTCTGGTGCTTTACGAACTCTTCACCGGTAAGCCGGCGTTCCAATCTGATTCCATCAGCGAACTGGTGCAAAAACACCAGACCATCACGCCCACCAATCCTTCGGAAATCTTGAAGGAAATTGATCCGCTGGTCGAAAAAACGATCCTGCGTTGTTTGGAAAAGGACCCGCAACTGCGACCCGAGTCGGCGTTGCAGGTCGCGGCGATGTTGCCCGGCGGCGATCCGTTGGCGGCGGCATTGGCGGCCGGCGAAACACCTTCGCCTGAGATGGTCGCGGCGGCGCCAACAGAGGGCGCGCTGAAACCTGCCATCGCCGTGGCTTGTTTGGTTGGCGCACTCATAATGTTGGCATTTTGTATGTATGGGGCGATGAAACTTGCGCCCCAAAACAGAATCCCTTTTAACAAATCGCCGGAAGTCCTGTCGGAACGCGCTAACGAAATTGCCGCCAGACTCGGTTACACAGAAACGCCGGCCGAGACTTTCTATCGTTTCTATTACGAGTATTCTTACTATGACTATGCCAAGCAACATTCATCGCCTGAAAACTGGAACAAGATCGCCAGCGGTCAGCCGTTGATAGTCATGTTCGGCGAAAGGCAAAGCCCCGGGTATTTCAAAACGCTTTTGCAGGGAAACGGCGAGCGGTTCTTTCCGCCGCAAGACGAAAGCGGGATGAAAACCATCTGGCTTGATACCCGCGGCCGCCTGGTTGAGTTCAGCGCCGTGCCCCCGCAGTTTACCGACAGTCCAAAGACAAAAGCGCCAGTCGATTGGTCCCCGGCGTTCTCAGCCGCCGAGCTGGATCAATCGAAGTTCAAAGAAACGGCGCCGAAATGGACCCCGTCCGTCAATTCTGATGCTCGCATGGCCTGGGAAGGCGTAATGCCCGACCATCCCGAAATCCCCCTGCGCGTAGAAGCGGCGGCATTTCAAGGCAAGGTGGTGTTTTTCCAGCTCGTCTATCCCTGGACCAAACCGAATGCCTCACCCTTGAAGTACTGGACGACCCGGGATTGGATCGGCGTATTTATCCTGGCCGGATTACTGATTGGAGTACTCATCGCGGCCATTATCCTGGCCCTAAAAAACGTGAAGTCGGGCAGTGGCGACCGGAAAGGGGCCTTCAAAATACTGCTGGTCGTTTTTGGTCTGACTTTCGCCTCCTGGATCCTGAACGTGAATCACGTCCCCTCATTTTTCCCCGAGTTGGACCGTTTTTCGCACGCCTTACGCCTGGGGTTATACATCGGCACGTGGACCTGGCTAATGTATCTCGCACTCGAGCCGATTGTGCGCCGTCACTTGCCGGAATTGATTGTCTCGTGGAACCGCTTGTTGGCCGGCGACTGGCGCGATCCATTGGTTGGCCGCGATGTCTTGATTGGCACGGTGTTTGGCATTGGGCATATCGCGCTGTTTTATGCGGGTAAGTTGGCCGAAAGGTTTTTCAACAAGGGCTTCTATATCCGTCCTTTTGATGTCAACGAATCTCTCTCCGGCTTGCGTTATTCTTTTGCGCAGCTCCTGGGTGGTTCGGGTGCCGGAATTATTTCAGGGGTCGGTGTTATTTGCTTGTTAGGAATTTTGTTTTTGGTTTTCCGGCGCCGGCTTTACGCTGCGCTGGTGATATTTGTCATCATAGCCACAATCAATATTCTGTTTTTTACCCAATCGCTCGTTTACCTGCCTTTTACTTTGACGATCACCGTCACGTGGACTCTGCTTATTTCGCGCTTTGGTCTGGTGCCGGCCGTGATACACGTGATGGTCAACAGCTGGTTGCAATCCACTCTTTTCACGCTCAACCTTTCCGCATGGTATGCGAGCAGTATGTTGCTGGTCCTGTTCCTGGTTCTGCTGCTGCTCGGCTACGGCTTCAAAGTCTCGCTGGCAAATCGGCGGTTGTTTGGAAACAGGCTGGCGAACGAATGATACAAGGCGTTTGGCCTCCAGCAGGATTCATGCTGCGTCCACTCCGAAGGGATCTGGATCAAGCGCCCCGAGAATAATGGTGGCCAGGGACGGACTTGAACCGCCGACGCCGGCCTTTTCAGGGCCGCGCTCTACCAACTGAGCTACCTGGCCGTTGGATAGGAAAGAGCGCGTAGTATAGGGATTAAGGAAAAGAACTGTCAACTTAGCGCAAAAAAAGTAACTTTGTCAGATTAGTCACAAAAACTCGTTGACTCATTCCGATGGACGTGTATAATCCCTCCCGTTGAGGATGGGGTTGGCGCCCAAACGTCAGTCCGGTTGAAAGACGACATCCGATTCAAAATTGATAGTGCCCGCCAGTGCCAGCTCGGCCGCCGATCGCGCCCCCCGCAGTCGCTACCTTCGAGCTGGCACAGCTTTTTCTAAGCCCTTATTTCTGAGCTAACGACCCTGAAGCTCCTGGCTTGTTAGGTATCAATTCCGGCTCGCGTTATCAGTTCCTTAATCTCCCGGGCCGCCTCCGCCACGACAGCGTTCTCATCAAGCGTAAGTAATTCCCGATCCCTCATTACAATCTCTCCGTCGATTACCACGCTCTGTACGTCGGTAGTCTGGGCGGAATATACCAGCGCCGACACCAGATCCCTTGCATTTGGGGTTGAGTGGAGAGTATTGAGATTCACTACGAGGATATCGGCACGTTTGCCAATCTCGAGGCTCCCAATCTGATTTTCCAGGCCCAGGGCTTTCGCACCACCGCGGGTGGCCATTCGGAGTGCCTGACTTGCAGGAACGGCTTCTGGTCCGTGCGACGCTTTTTGCAGCAGAGCCATGGTTCGCATTTCGGTGAACATGTCGAGGCGGTTGTTGCAGGCTGCCCCGTCGGCACCCAGTGAAACAGATATTCCACTCTCGAGCATCCGGGTAATCTCCGCTATGCCGGAACCAAGCTTCAGATTTGATGATGGACAATGAGCCACGTTAGTGCGGGTGTTTAGCAGAATCTCAAACTCTGCCGCGTCGAGATGAACACAATGGGCAAGCATCACGTCTGATCCGCTCAACCCTAGTGAATCCAGATAAGTGACGTTTCGCAGACCCGTCTCGCTCTCCACTAACGCACACTCATTTCTATTTTCCGAGGCATGCGTATGCACCATCACGCCGTGCTCTCGTGCCAGTTTAGCCACCTGAGTCAGAAGTTTGGGCGTGCAACTAAGTGCGAAACGCGGCGCGAAGCAATAACCGATTCGGCCCTCCGCCTTGCCATGCCAGGCCGTCAGCAAGGAAACGGATTCTTTGATGGAATCCTCTGTTTCTTCGTGAAGAGCGTGAGGCACATCATCACCCTTGTCCATCATGCATTTGCCGACAATTGCTCGTAAACCGGACTCTTCAACGACCTTAAATACCTCTTCGGTATGGTTCACCGTCTCCATCGTCAGTGCGCAGGTCGTCCCACCTTTGATTAGTTCCGCAACCCCCAGTCTGGCCGATGCCCTGACAGACGCGGCGCTATGAGCTGCCTCCATGGGCCAGACTCGTTTCTTCAGCCAATCAAGCAATGACAAATCGTCGGCCGACCCTCGAAACAGTGTTTGACAGAGATGTATATGGGTCTGGACGAAGCCCGGGAGAACTACACATCCGGAGGCGTCGATTACGATATCCGCCGTCTCGCCTGTTTGGCCGATACTCGTAATGAGACCATCGCGGATCAGCAGATCACCCGGAACGATGGAATCAGTATCGTCCATCGTTAGGAGTGTCCCGCCTTTTATAAGTATGGATTTCATAGTGGGATAGGCATTCCTGCCTGTTGATCTTTGCGTGAGCGTATCGACAGACAGAAATGTCTGTCATACCCGCGGCGGATTATCCGTTTAGACCGCTTGAGTGTAAAGCGGAAAGTAGGGCAACAAAGAAGCGCTCGGCCGCGGGTTGTTAAAACCCACAGCCGAACGCCCTGGTTACGGTAAAAACGAGTTCTACTTCTTGTCAGCCGTAGCGGCCTTGGCGCTCGGAGCTACCTCGAGTTTCTCTTCGCGAACGGGCATCCCGAGTTTTATCTTTACTTCCCGCTCAATACGTCTGAGAACTTCCGGCTTCTCCCGCAGTGTGACCTTTGAGTTTTCGCGTCCCTGTCCCAGGCGATCGCCTTTATAGGAAAACCACGCGCCACTTTTATCGACCACATTTTGCGCCACCGCCAGATCGAGCACATCACCCTCGCGCGAAATACCTTCGCCGTACATGATGTCAAACTCGCATTCACGGAAAGGCGGTGCCACCTTGTTTTTCGCCACCTTAACTTTGGTGCGGTTGCCCACAATCCGGTCACCATCTTTGATCGCCCCAATCCTCCGGATATCCAGCCGCAAGGAAGAGTAGAACTTGAGCGCTCGACCTCCGGTGGTGGTCTCGGGGCTGCCAAACATCACGCCGATCTTTTCGCGTATCTGGTTGATGAAGATGAAGCACGTATTCGACTGTGCGACTATCGCCGTGAGTTTACGAAGCGCCTGTGACATCAAACGCGCCTGCAATCCCGGCAACGAATCACCCATTTCTCCATCAAGCTCAGCGCGCGGAACGAGGGCGGCAACCGAGTCAACCACGATAACGTCAACCCCGTTTGAGCGCACCAGGGCTTCCGCAATTTCCAACGCCTGTTCACCAGAATCCGGCTGTGAAATCAGCAGCTGATCGATGTCCACGCCCAGCTTACCCGCATAGTCGGCATCCATCGCATGTTCGGCATCAATATAAGCGGCCACTCCGCCGGCTTTTTGCGCTTCAGCTACGATGTGGAGAGCAAGAGTCGTTTTACCGGAACTTTCCGGCCCATAGATCTCGATAATACGCCCGCGCGGGACGCCGCCGACTCCAACCGCTGAGTCGAGGCTGAGAGACGTCGTCGAGATTGCCGGAATATCCGAGACCTCGCGCTCGCCCAAACGCATAATCGATCCCTTGCCAAATCTCTTTTCAATACCTAATAGAGCCGCATCAATCGCCTTGCCGCGGTCTACGCTTATTCGGTCTTCAGCCATGACATACATCTCTCTTTCTTTCGCTCCTTTTCTCACGAGTCCGCGGCCGGTAAATCTCTCTTTGCCGCCTGAAGTGCGCCGAGCATAGCACAGTCAACGCGAGAATGGAACAGTGTTTCATACTTGCAACGCGGTTTATTTTCCACCGGGTGAATACAGCAAACTCAGCCCGGAATCTTAAGTGCCCAACAGGCTCTCAATGGGGTGACCGGTTCGTCGCTCCACCTGTTCACAAAGCGAAGGAACTCCGCCCGAGGCTTCGTCCTTTGAGATACGTTCGACGCGCCACATAGGAAAGAATAGGTCCCCAAAGCCGACAAATGCTTCCTGACGAATTATTGCGCTCACCCAACTATCGAGTGCATTCAGGTCTAGACCGCGCAAGAATACGCCAGCCGAACTGATCTCGTCGAGCATGCCCCAGCATTTCTCCCGAGGGCTGTGGAGTACAATCACAATCGCAGCCCCTCGCTGGATTCCGGAAGCAGCTTTATCAGTTTCCCCCACTAGCTTCTCCCTCGCTGGTTACACAAACATCTGATAGATATCTGATTCTCTTCGCCAGAATAGAACTCTTCGCTTGCCTCTTACAACGTTAGGGTCTCAGGACCCCCTTAACACTAAATGCCAGGGTTTTTGCTTCGCTGATGCGTTGAATACCGGGAGTGCCCGTCATTGCGTATCAGTTGCTGCCGGCCCTGGCCGGATTCGCCTTGGGGCCGAGGTATTCTTCAAACCACGCCAGATTGGTCTGCTTACTTTTCAAAACCATCTTAGGCTCGTTTGGACCATGCGGCATGCGCGGTAAAACAATCATTCGCACCGGCACGTTTTGCACCTTGAGTGCATTGTAGAACTCATACCCTTGTGAAATCGGCACGCGTTCATCCGCTTCGCCGTGTTGAATCAGACTGGGTGTTTTCACTCCTTTCGCATTGAACATGGCCGAATGGGTGCGATAGATTTCCAGGTTCTCCCATGGTTGACCGCCAAAATAGTCGGGTATAAAGCTGGGAATATCCGCCGTGCCGATGAAGCTCATCAGGTTAGTAACGGCCGCTCCGACCGAAGCCGCTTTGAACCGGTGGGTTTGAGTTATTACCCACGAGGTCATAAAGCCCCCATAGCTCCACCCCATTACTCCCATCCGTTCGGGATCCGCAACGCCCATCCCGATCACGTGGTCTACTCCGGTCATCAAATCCTGGTAATCGCCGCCGCCCCAATCCTTGATGTTGGCATAGCGAAACTTCTGACCGTAGCCGGATGAGCCGCGCGGATTCACCCGCAAGACGGCGAAGCCTTGCGCTGCGAATGAGGCCACCGGATAGGCGCCGCGATTGGCAGCCAGAAAGCTCTGAGTAAACACACCGGCTGGCCCACCATGGATGACCAGGAGCAATGGCACTTTGGTTCCCGACTTGTAAGCAACCGGATAGGTTAAGAGGCCTTCTACTTCCAGACCATCAGAACTTTTCCACTTCAAAACTTCCGTCTTTCCTAACTGTAGCTTCGGCAGGTGTTCGTTCACCCGGCTGACTTGCACTGGCGCGAAATTACCAATGCCGCTGACGTAGGCCTCGGGAGCCTTGTCCGGCGACTGCAAGGTGAAGCCGAGCATTGTCCCGGTGCGGTTCAAAGAGAAAGCACCAAATACTTCGGAGCCCTTATTGAGTTCAGTGGTTGCACCAGTGGCTACATCGACGGCGGAGAAGCGAGTGAAGGTTCCCCTCGTTTCGACAAAGATTAGACGCTTGCCATCGGGTGACCAATCTATGACACCCGGCTGCGCATCAACCGTTTCCGGGAGTAGTTTGGGTGGGCCACCTTCAGCTGGAATTACCGCTATTCTGCGGTAGCCGGCCCAGCGTGGCGGATCGTCAGAGATACTAAATGAAATCCATTTGCCGTCGGGTGAATAGAAGGGCGTGCCTTCGGCGGCGTTGGTCGCAGCCAGTGTCTTAACCTTGCCCGTCGCAACATCTACCGACAGCAGATCCGCAGTAGGCCAATAATCGGCCTTAGGCATTTTGGTGCGCGTAAAAGCAATCGTTCTGCTGTCAGGCGACCACGCGAAATCCGCTTCTATATTTGCATCACCACTCAAACGACGGAGTTCCCGTTTTCCGTTTGCGTCCTTCTCCAGATTGATTAGGTTGAGCCGGTTCAATTTTACGTTCTCATCGATCCAGCGCCAGTCGTCTTTCCCCTTTGTATTTTTCTCTTCGTCGTCGTTGGCTGCATCGCGCATCAGAAACGCGATTCGCGCTCCGTCGGGCGACCAGGCAAAATTCCCCACGCTGCTCTTTACGTCGGTGAGTTGTTCCGCCTCTCCGCCAACCAGGCGAAGAACATACAAATTGCTTTTGCCGCTGCGGCTGGAAGTGAACGCGAGCATCCTGCCGTCAGGCGACCATTGCGGGTTGTCAGACGACTTTTCTGCATAAGTCAATTGCATCTGCTCGCTACCATCAATGTTGCCTACCCAGATTTGTGTTACGAATTCGCTTTTGTCGGGAGTCATCACGGAAGAGTTCACCGTGTAAACCACCTTCTTACCGTCTGGCGACACTCGCACTGAGCCAATCGCGTTGACTTTCATCTCCAACTCAGGTGTCCAACCCGATTGGGCGTTACAAACGAGAGATAGCAAAAACAAAACTAAGATCACCATCAGATTTCGGGGGCTGCTACTTCGCATCGATCGGTTCCTCGTGAACTAAGAACTTTGTGCCCCCGTCGCAACGTTGTACCTGGGGGCGGTGCCCACCTCTAAACGAAAGGTATAAGGCGGACAAGTTTTGGCTGCATGGCGTCTATCTGATCCATCCAATATCTCACCCGACGGTTTTGGTGCGGCTTCGGGGGAATTCGTGGATTTAATTTGATTGCCCAGAGAGAGGCGATCCGCGAAATGACGCGAAACCCATACTAATGTTTCTTCTCAGCCTCGAGCAGAATCTGGGCCACCTCGTCACGCTTGTTCTTAGCGGCCCATGCTGCGGCGGTCATGCCGTCCGCGTCTTTCAACCTGGGGTCCGCGCCTTTTTCCAGAAGTAAACGCGCTACCTCCTCATGTCCATAAACTCCCGCCCACATCAATGGCGTTCCGCCAAGCTTATTTTTCAGGTTTGGATTTGCACCGGCCGCCAGGAGCATCTCGATCATTTTCATATTGCCACGTGGGCAGGCATTGAGCAGCGCTGTGTCACCGTCAGCATCCTGTAGATTGGCATCAGCTTTCCGCGCCAAAAGCTGCTGGACGATTTCCTCACGGTCGCGGGTCACATACGTCATTAAGATTGTCACTCCGGTTGACCCTTGCGCATTTACGTCGAGGCTCGGCTGGGCCAATAAAATATCCGCGACTTCATCCTGCTTGTTTTGGAGGGCGCGCAAGATCGCCGTAAACCCCGCTTTGTCGCGCTCGTTAACGCCGGTGCCGCCATTCAATAGCGCCTTGACGATTTCCATATCGCCATGCGCTGCCGCCGAAATAAGTGCGGTGGCGCCACTTTCTTTGTCTTTCGCATTCGGATTGATGCCCGCCGCGAAAAACGCCTTAACGGCAATCACGTCCTTCGCGGCCGCAGCCGAAAGAAACGACGTCTCATCGAAGTTGTAGCCGCGTAGTTTTAAGAACTGCTGGGCCTGGCCGGGATTAGGCTTCTCGTTTGCCGGCGACCCGCAACCGAAAAGGGTCAGTAACAGACACGCAACCACAATGTGTTTAGGGGTCCGGTTGCGACCAGGCGCTTTGGATGTATGACTCAACTTCGCAATCTCTCAGGTTGGGAAGGCGGGCTTGCCCCCGCTCTTGTTGAATTGGCATTCATGTGAAAGCCCGCAAGGAGAAAAGAGCCGGGCAAGCGCACCTTTCCAACCTGAGAGCGCTCATTGTTGAGCAGTTCATTTGCTGTGACCCGATTGCCCGAGTTTCACATTTCATCTTTTGCAAGGAGCCACCAACGCTCGGGTGATTCGCACCGGCTTGTTAGGCTTTTCGCCATCCGCATCGGCGTGATTGATTGTGTCCGCGACTTCGATTCCTTTTATCACTCGGCCAAACGCTGAAAACTTGCCGTCGAGATGGTGGCCATCGCCCACCAGAATAAAGAAGCTGGTGGTTGCGCTGTTGGGTTCGTCCGGTCGCGCCATTGAGACAATTCCCCGATCGTGCTTGATCAATCCCGGCTCGTCCGGCAGTTTTCGCTGCATTCTTTTGGATAGTTCCATGCCCCACTTTTCGCTCGTTGAAAGATTGCCACCTTGAATAACAAAGTTTTTGACAATGCGGCCAAACGTGGTGGTATCCAGGGCTCCGGTTGCGGCCAGGTTGAGAAAACTACGCGCATTCTCTGGCGCGGCGTCCGGGAGCATTTCAATCTCAATCACCCCAGCCTGGGTTTCGAGGGTCACACATTGGAGGGCCATTTTCTCGACCGGGGCGCCATCGAAAGGGTCAGGCTTACTCACAACAACTTCGGCGGGACGCGCGTTGGCTTTTCTTGCGGCGTCAGGAGGTGCTTCAGACTTGGCCGGTTGCTGCGCGGTGACAGAAATCGCTGAGGACAATACCAGCAGCATCGCGGCTAACAGATGTTTATTAATGGAGATCATCATGAAGTTGCAAAACAGCAGTAAGGCAATTCTAAAATAGCGAACCGTCACCCGGAGCGATGTCATTCACACCGTGGCCTTAAGACTGTGAAAACGCGTTCGCGGCTGTGCCGCCCGATGTGCGGAAGGGCTTGTGCCCTTCCGGGAAGTCCTAATGCGATTCGGGGCTGCGCCCTAATTACAGGGGCGGAGCCCCGCAATGATTAGGGGTGCCCCATGCGGTGGGGCATAGCCGCCACCTCACATCGGGCGGCATAGCCGCGAACCGGAGTTTTTACACAGTCTTAAGGCCACGGTGTGAATGAGATCACTCCGCGTTTCCCCACGGCGCTACAATCCGTCTAGCGAAAGGCCGCAAAAGAATCCAAGACTCAAACCATGCGCGCCGCCGACAACCACTGTCCGCCGTCAACAACCAGGATCGCTCCGTTGATAAAGCTCGCGGCGTCTGAACAAAGAAACAATGCAGCCTTCTCGATGTCGCTAATCCGACCAAAGCGTCCCAGTGGAATATTCTTCCGCAGTTTTTCTTTAAAGAGCTCGGGAACCAGTCGCGTCATTCCCTCGGTGTCTTCAATGGGTCCGGGCGCTATTCCATTCACGCGAATTCCATAACGGCCCCACTCAACCGCCAAATTTCGCGTGAGCGCGTCCACACCGGCTTTTGCGGCTGAAACGTGAAGCTGCATCGGTGTGCCGAGGTAATGAAGGGTGGCGCTGATATTCAGAATCTGGCCCTTGTTTTCTTTGAGTTGATCGAAGGCGGCTCTGCAAACGTTGAAGGTTCCTTTGAGGTCGATGTCCACCACGGTTCCAAAGCCATTCGGAGATAATTTTTCCGCAGCTGACAAGAAGTTTCCGGCCGCACCATTAACCACAATATCGACTTTACCAAAACGCTCGTTGGTCGCCTGCAATGCCTCTTCGATCTGTTCGAAGTTGCGCACGTCAGCAACCACCGGGAAAGCCTCGCCCATGCCCGGATTAGCAATGTGGGCGTCGTTGATCGCCTTGGCCGCCGGTTCCAGGTGTTCAAGTTTGCGGCTTACCAGGGCAACATTTGCACCTGCTTCTGCCAGAGCGCGGGCTACGCCGCCGGTGATGCCGGTGCCGCCGCCAGTAACAAATGCGACGTGACCGCTTAACAATCCACCCACAAAGATTTTATCCAACATGGTTTGTAACGCTACCTCGTATTCGAGATTCAGATTCAACTCCTTGGAGTGCGCCGCAAGCTAACGGCTTGCTTTACCCACCAGCGATGAACGGCCGCGACTGAACAATATAGATCTGTCCCTTCATATATGCCCACTCTATATCCTGATCGCGGCTGCCAAATACACGTCTGATCGCAGTCGCAGCGCTGACGAGCCGGCGAATGACATCGTCAGTCAAGACTACCCGCTCGCCCGTAATCGCTACTTCTTTGACGCCGCCTTTCTCGTCAAACGTCAGCAGGCTGTCTTCATCCGAGCGCGTTAGGACCCGCACGGCGTTAGCCCGTTGCCGATAAATAATCTGCTCGGCCACCCGCTTGCCCTCGACCACCTTGATGCCCAAGCCTCGCTTGGCACTAATGTAAATTGCTCCCTGGTTATCACGGTCAAACGGATCAGCGGTGATCATTACGCCAGAGCTTTCCGAGTTGATCCCTTCCTGAATCAACACCGCCATGAAAATCTTGGAATGATCGATCACGGCGCGTTCACGGGCTTCATAAGCCTCGAAATTCCATAGCGAGGCCCAGACGGTTTTGACGGCTTCAATGAGTTTCGGTTCCTCACGGACATTGGGAACCGTAGTATAAAGCCCGGCGCCACTAAACTTCGGCAGATCCTCAGAATTTGAGGAACTACGAACGAAAAGACCCTTGCCGGCAAACTCCTTCCTGACTCTTCGCAGAATCTGCTCCTGCAACTTCGCGTCAAATTTTCCCTGCTGGATGCGCGCTCTTAGACTCACAAGTTGCGCTCGCCGATATACCGGATCGTGAACAAACTTCTGATCGTTCAAGAGCGTGAAGATGGCATCGTCAAGTTTGTTTGCCTTCAGAAACTCGTCATAGTAAAAAAAAGGCAACGTAAAACCAGCCGGGACGAGGATGCCCGGCAAACGCGCGTTCATCACTTCACCAAGATTCGCCGACTTACCCCCAAAAGCAATCGCCAAACTCGCCCGCTGCTGCGCCAGACTAAGCAGACGCATTTCCGAGAGGTCGAAGCGTGGCTTCATCACGTCAAGCCGCTGCGCCAGTCTGCGTTGATACTCACGCAGTTGGTCCATGTCAGCGCGCTTGATTGTGTAAGTATCCCGCTTCGTCTCAAACTCCACCCACAATCCGTCAAACTGCTTCAAGATTGTGTGCGCATCTTTGATGTAAGCATTAGGAACTCCCCAGCCCTTTGCCAGCAGGTTGATATGGGACAGTGGCGTCGAAGGCCGCGACGTAATCACGCCGGCCACTGGTGGTAACTGAATCGGCACCTCATCGAGCACCACGATTTCATTGAAACCAATCTCGACGTGCTCATTGAGTTTGGGAATGACATGAACCCTGCCGATACCTTTGGCCAGGTTGAGTGCCTGGTATTCCTGTTCTTTTGCGATATCGCTTTGCGAAACAAGTTGGAGTCCGGGAATCTTCCTCGCCTCTGCTTCCTGCCGGATGGAGTTGGGTTTGTAGGCGACTGGGGTGAAGAAGCTTCCGTTAATAGTATCCGAGGCGACCTTGATTTGCTCGGCGTTGATCAGGTCGCCCTCCCATGATTCAAACGTCCAGCGTTTGATGGGAGTTTGATATGCGATCGTGCCGAGGATGAAGCGGCGGTTGGGCTTTAGATAGTTGTTCTCAAAAAACTCGCTCCCGCGTTCCAGAGATAGATACGTTCCATTGACAAAGTCCTTGTGAAACGCATAACGCTTCGTGTTGACGAAATAGATCTTGTTCTTGTCTTTCCGGTCGATAACGAAGAGCAGGTGCGGCAGCGCATATGGAGTGTCCGCATCGTAGGTCACGGCCAGCGGGTCGAATTCAGCGCGCGACTTGATCGAGCTAACGGAGCGTGGCGAGGCGTCTTGCGCGGACACACCCCGCGGAACACCTAAGCCGATGAGGATGAACACCAATACTAACGAGCGGTAGTTTCTTAATTGCATTCGCTAAACTCACCTATTCATCGCCGCGAAGTTCCAATTTAAAGAAGTGACGATCCACTAAATCACACCCGGCAACACGAAAGGAAGCTCTGATACTTGTCTTCGGCGCGTAGCGTCGGCATGAATTTAGCCCGGCCTTTGAAGGCCGGGAAACATCAACGAAGTGTACGCGTCGCGTACCGACGATTGACTCATTTTCAGGCGACGCCACAAATAACAGGTTTGCGCTACATAATCTCACCCGGATGGACTTCGTTGCTTTTGCGGGTCACCAGTTCCAATAAATCGTCGATGTGCCGCTTCCGGGTAAGGAAGCTATTCACATTGACCCGCAACACTCGCCGGCCTTTCACGACCGTGGTCGTTATCCAGGCTTCGCCGCTTTGCTCGATCGCCTGTTGCAGGCGCTGTTGTAAACGATCTTCTTCCAGCCCATCGAGATCAGTGATACCTGGCGGCCGAAACTTGAAGCAACACACTGCAGTTTCAACCTCGCCAACCAGTTCAAAGTTACTCATCTGGCTAAGTCGAAGTGCCAGGTACTCAGTCAGTTCTATTTGATGCTCGATTATCTCCGCATAGCCCGCCCGTCCCATAAACTTCATCGCCATCCAGAGCTTTAGCGAATTGAAACGACGCGTTCCCATTTGGCCATAACGGAAGAAATCAAACTCGACGTCGGCGCCGCCGCGGTCCTCATTCAAATACTCTGGGGTGATATCAAACGCGTCGCGCAATACACGACCACCATTGCGCACCAATACAGCGCCGCAGGCAAACGGAACGAACATCCACTTATGCGGATCGAAGGTGATTGAATCGGCCAGTTCAATGCCTGCGAGTTTGTAGCGATGTTTTCCTGAGAATGCCAACGCCCCGCCGTAAGCGGCGTCTATGTGGTACCAGCAATCGTTTTCCCGGGCGATCGCTGCCAATTCCTTGAGCGGATCGACCACTCCAGTGGATGTCGCTCCAGCAAGGCCAACTACACAGCAAGGGATACATCCAGCGTCTCGATCAGCTTGAATCTGCTTTTGCAAAGCGGCCGGGCGGACGTGGAATTTGGCGTCCGTTTCAATCTTTCTCAGACTCGCCCGACCGAGCCCGAGAATATCGATACTTCTCTCAATTGAAAAATGGCATTGCTCCGAGGCGTAGACTATCAGGTCTCCGGGCGCCGACCTCAATCCATGTTCGACGGCCTTTTTATGAGCGCGGTCACGAGCACATTTGAGTGCAATCAGATTCGCCTCAGTGCCGCCACTTGCGAGCGTGCCAAAGCTTTCCGGTCCGTAGCCAACCAGCTCGCAAAGCCAGCGCAGCACCCGAGCTTCGATCAATGCCGAAGTCGGACCGTTGCGCCAGGCACTGGCATTCTGGTTCAGTGACGAAGCGAGCGCGTCGGCCCACACCCCAATCGGCAAAGGCGTCGGGTTAAACTGTCCAAAATAGCGCGGGCTGGGAACCTGCATCGCGTGTGTAATCACATCCTGCCGATACTTTTCCAGGATCTCTTCGACCCCAATTCCCTGCTCTGGAAATGGCTCGTTAAAGATTTTTTCCAGAACTTCCGGGGTGGCTTCAGAGGTGACCTTTCTCGAGTCCAGGCCAGCGGCGTATTCGGCAACGATTGAGGTAACTGCCTTGCCGATACGCTCATGTTGCTCAGCTATGTCATCAATCATGGTGATTAGTCGTAACTGCGGACTCCAAGAATCTCACGCATAGCGGCAAACGGGCAAAGACGCTGCCTGGAAGCTGTCAGGCGGCAGCCGGAACTGGGTAATCGCCAAGACGCCAAGACACCAAGAACGCTAAGTTAATATATAAGACTATTCACTCTGGTGGGTTTTTGCAGTTCATATTTTTCTCTTGGCGGCTTGGCGCCTTGGCGACTTGGCGGTTCTCATGTTTGTTTCATCTATTCCGGCACGGGGCACACAAGTGTGCTCTCTAAACGATCGCTAAAAGGGCGGCGACAATCGCTAGAGGCCCCCGGGCTTTGCGCTTGGCGGCGCTTTACGTGAAACTTCAGGCAATGAGTTCAACCAAATCTACTGTAATAGAATTCCGAAACACTCTGGAAGCCGAGGCGACCGGCTACGGAATTATCGTTACTAACAGCACGCTTGACCGGTTGGCAAAATATTACGAACTATTGAGCGCCTGGAACGCCCGTCTGCATCTTGTGGCTCCTTCGTCACCAAAGGTCTTCGCCATCAGACATGTGCTGGAATCGTTGTTCTTGATTAACTATCTGCCCGAGGGCGCGCGCGTCGCGGACATAGGTTCAGGCGCCGGACTGCCCATGATCCCGTGCCTGATCGCGCGACCCGACGTTAGCGCCGTGTTGATTGAGGCATCCAGAAAGAAAGCGATCTTTCTGCGCGAGGCATTAAGCGCGACAGCAGTTTCGAGTGGCAGCGTTATCGCCGAGCGATTTGAAAGCACCGATCCTCCGGGAGTGGAGTTGGTAACTTCACGCGCTCTCGAGCGCTTCGAGGAGATGCTTCCTCAACTTATCTCCTGGGCGCCCAAACCAGGCAAGCTCTTACTTTTTGGTGGCGAAGGCTTGGGACGGGAGCTTGCAGAAATGGGCCTTACGAGTGCAAAAAATCTAATTCCTAACTCGCTGAGGCGATTCCTCTTCGTGGTAACCAATCCGTGAAACCCCCAAGCCAACTTCCCTTCGCCGCTACGCGAGCTAAAGCTTGTACTCTATACGCCTGTTACCGGTGTTCAGAGTCCAGCCTTCAGGCTGCCGCTTTGTTACAAACCAAAAGGTGCGACGTTCTATAGCGAACGTCGCACCGTTGTTTACAAACCAAGATAACTTACCACCCGCTGACGCAGGTGGTTCTGACATTAGGGGACGACGTCGAGTGCTATTAACTGTTGTCCCGAGATAACGAATTCCGCTGGCGGCAACTCCATCTCATAAACCGCAGAGAGCACTGTCGGCGTATAGCCGCCGGAATTCCTGTCGCTGTTGAGTGTCGCCACCACGGACGGCGGCAGGTTTGGCAGCTCGCTGGTGCCGATAACCGCGCCCGGAGTGATGCGGAAAAGCTTCACGTAAAGTCGATCGCTCTTCTTCACTTTGTTGATGGCTTGAACCAGCTGCCCCAGATCCTGCGGGACAAATGCCCGAGAAGCTGAGCCTTCCTGCAGCGCGCCTCCGTCACCCACAAACACGAGCAACTGGCCCGGCGTTGCGTCTTCCGGAATCTGCACCGGAATTCGCTGAACAAATTGCTTGCCCGACTCGGTTCTGACGTAGGCCTGAATCTCTATCTTTTCACCGCGGCGAGCTTCGGTCTTGCTAAGTGCAATTCGTTCGAGCGTGCCGGCATACTTGGTATCGGTTGAAGAGATGTCGAGCGTCACGCCTTCGATCTGCACGTCATCAAAACCGCTGCCCAAAAGCGAGCTGATGGGCCCGGCCACCGAGCCGGCTGCGAGAATCGGAGAGTTAGCCTGCGAAAAGCGGCGATCCACTTCTATGGGCGCCTGGCCCTTAACATTGATGTTACCCTTGATGGTGATTGTAGATTCGCCCAGGGCCCGTTCGCTGGAAGTGATCGTGTTGAAGACCGTGATATTCAACAGGAGTGGCGTCAAGAAAGCATCGTTCGCGATTTCATATGAGTAGGTGTCGCTGCGATCCCTGCTGGTGTGAAGATTAATCTTCACTGGAATCATCTTCGGCGCCTGACCCAAATGGCCAAAAACGCCGGCTGCTCGGTCCTGCGAAATCGAGCCCATCATCGCCCCAGGCACGGACAACTTGAAAGAGTTGTTGACGTTTGAAATCACCGTGACGACTGCGGTCTCGCTCATGGGCATGTCCGCGGCGCCTAAACTCAAAAATGGATGACCAAAGGCATAGATCTGATTGCCATCACGGAGAGTTACCGTACCGGAAGCCGCAATTGAATAGTCGCCCCGAACCAACTGAACGCTCACGGAAGTTCCGGGCGCAAGTGTCTTCTCAGTCGCTTTCGCAAGCGGCGTTATCGCGGCCGAGCCTCCTGCTCCTGAAACGGGCAGCAGTCCGTTCGCGGCCAACTGAGGCGCGAACATAGCCAGCGATTCCTGAGTGATTCCCCCGAAGACTACAGGCGTTGCGATTGGGGTCATTTGCTGTCCCATGAACGGCAGTAGACGTGAACCGTCGGATACAGGAGCAATCAGGGCCGTGGAACCTACCATCTGCCGCGGCAGGGTTGGCTTCCATTCTGTAGAAGCCAACTGAGCAAATGAGACGACTTTCGGCTGCTTTGGTAACCGCGTCTCAGTTGAGCCCTTCTCAAAGATGTCAATCATTTGCTTGATCGGAGTAATCCCGGCGATTGGTTCTTTAGAAAACGGGAAACTGAAGGCAATGGCGCCGACCAGCTTGTTGTCGATGTAAACCGGCGAACCCGACATGCCGGCGAACACGCCGGTCTTTTCCACGTTGGCGCCGCTGAGCCGCGCGATAATCGCAGACTGCCGAGGGCCCGGGAAACCCGGCAACACACCCAGAATCTCAACCGCAAACTCCTCCGGTTCGGTGCCGGAGAAAACCGTGCGCGAAGTGCCCTTCATGCCAGGTCGCAGATCCTCAAGGGCAAAAAGGCGGGGGTCCTTTGCATTTGCCTCAACGACCGGTTTCTGCGCGTTCACCAGCCCGTTGATGGCCAGAATGACAATCGCAATTAAGGAGAGCTTCGCGGAACGTTTCATTAGGAATTACCTCTGGTGATTTACTGCTTTACTGCCGGACGGGGACAGTCAGTGGACTATAGCTTTCACCTCGAAGCGGGTCAAGGTGCTCATGAAATCGATACACTGTCGAGTCTGTCGGAATAAGGGGGAGTACGCCGCACCGTACAAGCATTTAGAGTCCAACCCCGGGGTTCTCGCGCGGGCAGCCCGCGTGCGTTCAGGTTGCCGCTGCTCAAAGACGCAAGCTAAAGCTTGTACTCTAAACGCCTGCATTCGGCGGGCACACTAGAACCGCACTGTGTGCGTTCACAGAGGACTCCCCTAAAATATCCATGTGGAAATCGGCACACATAATCTCGCTTACCAACATGCCGTGCTTGTTTGACGCTGTAAACGGGCAAAACGTTCCTCTTGCTCCTAACTTTCTCGCGTGATACGTTGAGTAACAAATATTGTCTCATGTTTCTTAGATGGAGAATCAAAGAAATAATTGACAGGATTGTGACCTATTTTGCTTAACTCTTTATTGACAC